>DATGYM010000140.1:0-47219 GCA_035297925.1 Pyrinomonadaceae bacterium
TTGCTAATCATGCAGATGGTTGGTAGTGGAATTGTGAACTTCATTCTCGAGCCGCGGCTCCTGGGTGGGTCGGGGTTCCTGATGAACGCGGCGTCCAACTCGCGACAAATAGCGCTGGCTGTGCTCCTCGGGCTGGTCACAGAGACCTTGTGGGTGGGCATTGCGATCACGGCGTTTCCTATCTTTTGGCAACATACACAAAGGATGGCGCTGTGGTTTTTCGCGCTGGCAGTGGTGGGCCTCGCGGTAGCTGTGTTTGAAAACGTCGGCGTGATGTCCATGGTCTCCCTGAGCGAGGCATACTCGAAGGCGAGCGCCGTCGAGCGGGAACACCTGCAGACGATTCAAGTCATTGTAGCCTCCGCGCGAGACTGGCCGCACTTCATCGATCGGATCTTCATCGGGGGTGCCATCTTCGTGTTCTACACCGGGCTCTACCGGCTCGCACTGATTCCGCGTGCACTCGCGGGCCTCGGGGTGATTGCGGCTGTCCTAATGATCACCGCGGTAGCAATGCCACTCTTCGGCAATAAGGTCATTTTTCCCATGCTCGCGCCCATGGGGTTGAGTCACCTAATCCTCGCGGTCTGGCTCATGGCGAAAGGCTTTCGGAGTCAGCCGGAGCCTCCCAGAGTCCTACTAGCCGACTCTTGACGGCTCGTTAAACAGTGGCGAATTTACTCGATGAAGTGGTAAGCGGCACTCCAACGCGGGCAAAAGGAGCAGCATGAGCGCAGGGCATAACAATGATACGGAGAAAAGGGTCTTCACCGCAGTTCAGAGCCAGGATGGCGGGCGTCTTTTACTTGCTCACGATCGCGACCGCGATGTTCGCTATCTCAGTACTTGGCCGGCTGGTAGCTGACAACGACGCGGCTACGACAGCGACCAACATCCTGGCGCACGAATCCCTATTTCGGCTGGGCTTCGCCGGCTTTCTCATCGGCACCTCGTGCTATGTCGCGGTGACGGCGCTGTTGTATGAGTTGTTAGCGCCGGTGAATAGGAGTGTGACTTTGCTCGCAGCTTTCTTTAGCCTGGTGGGATGCACGCTGTGGATTTTGGGGTGCATCTTTTATCTCGCTGTGTTCGTTGCCCTGGGAGGTTCGCAGCACTCGAGCGCCTTCACGCCGGAGCAGTTACAAGCGCTGGCTCTGATGTTTCTCGAACTGAATGGCCTGGCTTTCAGAGTCGGCATGATACTCTTCGGATTCTATTGCCTGCTGATCGGGCATCTTATTTTCAGATCGAATTTCCTGCCGCGAATTCTGGGCGTCCTGGTCGCTCTTGCCGGTATGGGACATCTGGTCAATACCTTCGCTAGCCTGCTTTCACCCGCATTCGCGCGCCTTTTGCTCCCTTACATTATGTTGCCCGGGTTCGTTGGCGAACTATCACTGATGCTGTGGCTCCTGGTGATGGGAGTGAATGCGACGCGATGGAAGGAGCGGGTAACCGCAGCGATGGAAGCAGTCTCATAACGCTAAAGACTACAGGAAGCTCAATATTGCGAGGCCAGGAGGTCGGATTTCGACCTTAGCAATCTGTGGGATGCCGGTCTTGATCCTAACCGGGCCCGGTTGCCGGGAAGCGAGCAGGCGCATGAAACGGCGCGATCTACGGAATATGACCGGAGTGTGAGTTGTGGTTAGAGAAAAAAATCTCTAAGAGTTTGAGAACCGCCGCGGCTGGCTACCACTTCGGAACCGTCGCTGAGTTTGAGGCGCAATCGGCGATCGACGGGCTGGCATGAGACGACGTGGTCCAGATTTACGATGACCGATCGGTGTATGCGACGAAAGTGGTCCCGATCGAGCCGTAGCTCGAACTCGTTCAGCGTAATCTTCACCAAATAAGATTTGTCGCCTACATGCAATTCGACGTAATCGTCCGCCCCGACCAGACGTGTGACCTCGGCAACTTGCACCTGGACTAACCGGCTACGACTATCGCGAACGAACAAGCGCTGCAGATGCTCAGCGGGCTTTTTCCGCAGCGCGTTCTGTGCTCTTTCTTTAACAGAGGGCTCACTATCTTCTGTCGCGTCAGCAAAGCGAAGCTTCACTCGCATCAACATCTGACTAAAGCGCTCTCGGCCAAAGGGCTTGAGAATATAGTCGAGCGCTTCCAATTCGAATGCAGTTACGGCGTGATCCTCATAGGCCGTCGTGAAGACGACTTTGGGATTGTGTTTGATATTTTCCAAAACCTGCAAACCGGTCAAACCCGGCATTCTGACATCGAGGAAAACCAAGTCCGGGCGCAGCTTGTCGATGAGCATTACTGCTCGGTCGCCGTCCGCGGCTTCACCTACGACTTTTAGCCACTTTTCATCCCGCAGAAAGTCTTTGATGGTTTGCCGCGCAAGCGGTTCATCCTCGACGATCAGCACACGGATTGAGTTTGGTGCTCCCATGTTATGCGATTCGAGCATTGGTTGGGATCTCCATTCGAACTGAAAATCCCTCTCCGGGCCCGGTCTCCAAACGAAAGTTCGCCCGATCTCCGTAGCGCGTCATCAGACGCTGTCGCACAATTCTTATGCCGATTCCATTTGAAGCTTCTACGTCTTCCAACTTTGCTCCAGGGCCGTCGTCGATTACTTCGACAGACAAGATCCCATTACGACGCTCGGCTTTGATCTGAAGCAGACCGCCATGTGGCTGAGTTGAGATTGCGTGCTTGATCGAATTCTCTATCAGAGGCTGGAGTGTAAAGGGCGGTAAACGACATGGAAGTGATTCAGTCTGGATCTTCCTTTCGATGCGCAGCCGATCGCCGAGTCGCAGTCGTTCAAGAGACAGATAGTTCTCGACGAAGTCCAGCTCGTCGGAAAGCTCTACGTCGTCCGCATCCTTGTTAGTCATAAGCGTGTGGCGTAACAGCAGAGCTAGTTTCTCCAGTGCGTCTTCTGCCGCAAGTGGATCGTGTCGCACCAGGGCCATCAGCGAATGCAACGTATTGAAGAGAAAATGTGGGTTGAGTTGCGCGCGCAACGCCTCGAGTTCTGCACGGGTCCGAAGACTCTCCGCGCGCGTGGCCCGCGCTTGCTCCGCGCGTAGTCGTTCGGTTGTCTGAACCGCATAAACAATTCCGGCAATGGTGACATAGATGAGTAAGCCGGTGAAGAACCCTCTCTGGAATGAACCCTCGCGCCTGAAGGTCCACGGGCCGGACTGTATTAGTCGGCCCATTGCATTGAGAAATGGCACCGCATTCATCCACAAGACTACATAGAGAGAAGCCCACACGACGTGCGCCAATAAGAACCGGTAACGTCTGTTTGGTGACCATGGGATACGTTGAGAAACCGCGACGACGCCTATGCCCAACAACGCGGCCGGGAGAACGTTTAAGATCGAACCTTTGATTGCTCCAAAGAAGGTTCGCCCCAGATGCGTGATGAATAACGACATATAGCTCGCCGCATATGGAAGCCACGCAACGCTGTAAATCAACCAAAAGCGAATGGATTTTCGCATTAGAACTTATGCCGTTCCGTAGAACGGAGCGCGACAAGAGCTCACGATCGGAAAGGATGATTACTTTCGCCTGAAGATTAGATAGTCTCCGAGGCGCCACGTGTTGCCGTCGCGACTAGTCTCGTAAGTCATTCTAAACGTATTTGCTGATTCACGAGCAAAAGTAAATCTTTCTTGCATGGGCGATACTGCCAGGAGTCGCGCACTATTAAAGACAATCCGGCCATCGAGCCACCCGTCACTCACAAACAGCCGCGCCCCGCCGAAATTGTCAGTCACCAGCATTAGAAATCTTTCTGAATCTCGGTCAAAGCCCCACATCCCAGTGGCCTTATATTTATTTGGCGCGCGATCGGTATGACGATAGTTCAGCCATTGATTATCAAGATCGGCGGAAAAACTGACGTCCGCTTCGATCTTCCTGGCGTTGGAAAACTCTCCAGCCCCGCTCCATTGGCCGATAAAGAACTCTTTGAGATCAGCCGGCAATTGCTTTGGCGCTTTTTGGGCAGATGTTAACGCCGTCGCTCTTTGCGTACTCTGTCCGAACGTCGCGGCGACCATCGCGAGGACAGCTGCAACGGTTAGCCATTTTCGAAATGAATTCATTGATCTGACTCCTTCAAGGCATGGACCCTGATCGTATGAATTTCCAGCACAACCGGTATGTCAACGTCTTTCTCACGATCCTTTCACGACAAAACAAACATCACAAATATGTAATGTCGAGCCATATATCTGAATGGAGCTGGCGGCGATTAGGAAGTAACTGCAAAGTTCGCTGTCCGAGCCACGCCAGAAGTCCCGGGCTAGCGGGCTGGTGCCAGTGGCATATTAAACTTGGATTGGTCTAGCGAAACGTTCAGCTTAATCTCTGTGAACTGGCGGGTCACGATCGGAATGTGGCCGTCAACAAATAATGTTCTAATCATAAACGGAAGCTTCAGACCTTCAACTTTACGGTAATCTTCAAAGTCAGTCTGCTCCGGGATAACACCAACCCTCGTGTCCGTGTAGCTGATTCGCCGTCTCAACAGTCGATTCTCAACCTCGAAGTAAAGACGCTCTCGTTTATTATCACGCCGGACAGCGCTGATAACGTAAACATCACTGTCATCGATTTTGTCGCGACCCAAAACTCTTACGCTTGAATATTGGTCTTTAAGCTTCAGAATCATGAACAACGGGAGCGAGAGTTCCTGATCGAGCAACTGCTGGCCCATTAATTCCTTCACGCCGTCAGCGTCCTTTGTCCATCCTCTTTGCCCGTTTATCACCCGTTCGCCTGGGCCACGTTCTGTAAGGAATGATTCGTACCCCTTTCCAGGAAGAGATTGACCGGTTTCATACGCCAGTGGGCCTCCGTTCAATCTTTCACTCGTCCCCTTAATAAGACAGCTCGTAATTCTATCAATCGCGTCCAGGCCGCCGATCGCGGTGAAGTATTGATTAAGAATGTAATCGGCGGACGGAAGATCCAGTTTCATGTTAGGTGAGGTTTGCAATAACGCAGATGGCCCGGCGGGCGCTTGGGCTCGCGGCGAAGGCAAAGGCAGGGGTAACCGTGGAAATGTCTGTGGTGCAATATGGCCGCCGTGACAGGTAAAACAACTAACTCGCGGCTCGCCTTGACCAAGTGTTTCATTGATTTTAATGACCATCCTAATCATGTTGCGGGCCGTCTGCTTTTCCGGTTTATCGTCCGAAGGGCTGTCCAACAGGCCATTTTTGAAAGCATGGCAAAAGCCACATTGAACCCCAAGTGACGCACCCATAAATCTCATCACCGGGTACAACTGGGATTGCGGTACTTCATTCAGCACATGGATGTTCTTGCCGACTTGTTCAAGGGTTTTCTCCGGTGGTGATGCTTGCGTAACTATCGTGCCGCGATTTTCATTTCGCGAACCCTGGGCAGTGCTGCGACCGATCAAGATCACGAAAGGTGTCGACACGAGCAGACTCAACGCGATAATTCTAAGAATACTTTGCTTCATATCAAGTCACTTATCAGTCAAGCCTGGAGAGAATGCGTCAGATACAACGTTTGTTTCCTTAGTTTCAGCGCCCTCCTGCTAAGAACCGAGATTACTCAATCGACTGAAACATGCGAAGCGAATTTCGGCGAAAGGGCCGTTCGCGCCGGTGAATGAGTGAGTTCTGGCTGGTCTCAACTAGTCTCCACCGCAGTCTGCTTGCTCGCCGACTAATCCGGCGTGTCTGCCGAAAAGTCCTTTAGCCGAACAACTGCCACGAATACCATCGGGTTCGTTAGCAACATTGGTTTTCCGAGAACGGTGACGGGTTAATTTTTTCCAGCCGGTTATTCGTGACGGTTGGTGTCCGGGATCTCTTATGCTCAAGGATCTTCGTTTTGGGTTTCGCATGCTCCAGCGCAATCCAGGGTTCGCAATTATCGCGATCCTCTGCCTGACTCTGGGTATTGGCGCCAACGCCGCAGTCTATAGTTGGATTGAAGGCATCCTGCTCCGTCCTTTCCCGGCCGTGGCCCAACAAGACAGGTTATTGGTCGTTGCGGGAACAGATCGCGGCACAGACGATTTTGATGATGTCTCTTTACCTGACTTCAACGATTTTCAGAAGAACTGCAAGCTGATCGATTCGTTCATCGTCAATAAGATTATGAGAACGACACTCAGCATCGGTGATCGGGCAGAGATCGCTTCGGGCAGCATCGTATCGGCAAATTATTTCGAGGCGCTTGGCATCCATCCGATTCTTGGGCGCGGATTCGAGGTCGCCGAGGACTCGGGACGCAATGCTCATCCAGTCACCGTGATCAGTTACCAAGTTTGGCGAGAACGCTTCCATGCTGATCCCGAAATTATCGGAAAAACTCAGCGCCTCAACGGAGTTCCATTCACGATCATAGGCGTTGGGCCGAAGGGCTTTGATGGTACGTTCGTCGGCTATGCGATTCAGTTTTGGGTGCCAACATCGATGCTGGAGGTCTTCGACGCCCGGGGATCCAAACTGGAAGATCGCGGCGCGCGTTGGATCGAAGGTTTCGTGCGACTAAAACCTGGCGTGACGCGCGAGCAAGCACAAGCCGAAATCTCAGCGGTCGCGAGCCGATTGGAAAATGATTATCCTGCAACTAACCGCGGACACGGCGTAAGGCTGATGGAGTTGTGGAATCACCCATTCGACAAAGCGGGTGAAATGCTGCCGACACTCCGAGTTCTACTTGTAGTCGTCATCCTGGTGCTATTCATCGCGTGTGCCAACGTCGGCAATCTTTTGCTGGTTAGATCACTAGCGCGACAACATGAAATGTCGATCCGACTGGCAATCGGCGCCAGTCGCGGTCGAGTGTTGAGGCAACTTCTGACCGAAGGCGTAATCCTTTCCAGCATCGGCACGGTTGGTGGACTGGTAGTCGCGTATTGGTTCAGGAACGGACTCGTGCCTTTTTTCCCGGCAGGAGGCGGAATCATAGTGAACCTGGCTGGATCGATCGATTGGCGTGTATTTGGATTGAGTCTCATGGTGGGTGTGCTGTCCACCCTGATGTTCGCGCTGGTTCCAGCGATTCAGACGGGAAAGATCGATCTGGCCACGGCGCTAAAATCTGAATCGCGCGGCGCAGTTGGAAGCGGCGGGCGATCGCGGATTCGCTCGAGTCTGGTATTGGTGCAGATATCATTGAGTTTTATTTTGCTGTTCGGGGCAGGCCTCCTGATTCAGAGCCTCCGACAAATGCGCAACGCCAGCCCAGGTTTTTCTACCAGCGTTTTGACTACTGGAGTGAATCTGTTGGCAGCTGGCTACGACGCGCCGCGTGCGAAGATCTTTGAAGACGCGTTAATCGATCGCATTCAATCGATAGGCAGTGTCGAGTCCGCCGCGTATTCGCGAATCCGGCCGTTTACCTACCAACCTTATTCTTCAGCGCCGATTGCGACTGATACTTACCAACCTCCGCCAAACGAGCAACCTACAGCCGATTACAACGAAGTTGGACCCAGGTATTTTTCGACGATGGGCATACCCCTTTTGTCGGGTCGCGAGTTTACGAGCGCCGATGATGAAACCGCCCCACTAGTTGCCGTAGTGAACGAAACCATGGCCGCGCAATACTGGCCGGGTGAAGATCCTCTGGGCAAGCGGCTTCAGGTCAAAGGAAGGTGGATGCAA
Source organism: Pyrinomonadaceae bacterium (assembly GCA_035297925.1). GTDB lineage: Bacteria > Acidobacteriota > Blastocatellia > Pyrinomonadales > Pyrinomonadaceae > PSRF01. The sequence continues at coordinate 7,641 of DATGYM010000140.1, forward strand.
GTGGTGGGCGTCGCCAAAGCTTCAGAGTATCGGACGTTTCTAGAGACTCCCACATCATTCTTTTATGTTCCTTTGCAACAGAACGGTTCGCGGCAGGTGATCCTGAACATCCGCACACGTTTGGATCCCGGGACGATCGCGGCGGCGATGGTTCGCGAGGTTCATGCTCTCGATCCGGATCTGGCGCCCATGGAAACCATAACGATGCGTGAACAGGTTGATCGCTCAACGTCCGCTCAACAAATCGCCGCGATGCTGCTCGGTGTTTTCGGTGGCCTTGCCCTCCTGTTGGCGGCGATTGGGTTGTACGGGGTGATGTCGTACGCAGTGTCACAAAGCAAGCGCGAACTGGGGTTGCGCATGGCGATCGGCGCGCGTCCCCTGGATCTATTTCAGCTCGTGATGTCGCGAGGACTGGTTCTGACTGCCGGTGGCATCATCCTCGGTGCAGCCGCAGTGCTTGGCCTGACAAGGCTGATCGGTGACCTGCTATACAAAGTTAACCCGCGAGATCCGCTGGTGTTCGGATCGGCATTCCTGGTGATGATCACCGTGTCGTTCGGGGCCTGTTTTCTGCCAGCTTGGCGGGCGACGCGGATCGATCCGGTACGAGCGTTGCGGGATTGATAGCTAGTTGTGACTGGTGCGTTAGAGAACGTGGGACAGCAACGGCGGTCGTGGGGCCACAGATATGATCCCTTGGTTAGTAGGATCTATTGCACTCTCAGGGGGACGATACGACCTTTCCGAGCGGTTACCATACCGAGGAACACCACAAGCTAGCGGTGGCTATTTTTATTGCGCCACCGGGTCACTGGTCAGAGTAATTTCCGCCGTCATTCTTAAAGGCCGTCTGGCAAGTAGTCGCGGCCAGTTCATCACATTCCCATTGTCGGGACGCCGCCAGTGTCCTAAAAGGGCGATTCGCTCAACCTCTCAACAGTCCTACCGCGCTAGTAGCGAGAGTTGGTTTGGGCAAAAAGTGCTTAAACATTTTGCAGACTCTGAATCGTCTAAACCAAAACGCCCGCCACTCGATCGCACAATACGTCGGTACCGTGAGTCGGGTGGACTGCCCGTTGGAACGCCTTCAGTTCGCCGGCACTTTCGAATACGGTCCCTCAGTCTTTTTACGGAGATGAGGGAACGCTGCCGAGGCCTAAGAAGGACAAATACCGCGATAATCCGGTTGCGTTCTGTGGCATCTGAAGGTCTACTATGAAGTGGAAACTATGACGTTGTCAGTTGAATCACTGTCATGGTCTCTCCCATCGCGATTGAGAGACGAAACCGGTGCACCACAACGACGCATTAACCTTTACCCTAGCTCCGGGGCAGGTTTTCTCGCATGACTGATAACACATTTCCAGATATCCAGAGCGGCAGCTCGAAGATAAAGATTCGGCGACCGCGCTGGGTCCGGCTGGCAGTCATCTGGGGAATCTGGACCTTCATCGGAATCGTCTTTACGCTACAGAGCTATTTCACCTCATACCGGTCTGAGCGACCGATGCTCTTCACGGATTCGCTCTACCTCCAGATGACCTGGTCATATCTTTGGGCTCTGGCAACACCGCTTGTTCTGTGGGCGGCCTCGCGCCTGCCAATAGAACGCAATAACTGGATGCGCAGCTCACTGCTGCATGTCCCAATCAGCATATTGCTCAGCGTATTCCTCACCGCGAGCGGTCATATCGTGCTGTGGCTTTACTGGGGTTACCCGGTGGGAAAACCGTTCTCATTCGCAAACATGAGCCGGTTTGTCGTGGCCAATTTTAGTGAGGGCATTGGTATTTACCTACTTATTGCCTTGACCAGTTATGCATATGGGTACTACAGCCGTTATCGCGAAGGGCAAGTGAAAACTCTTCAGCTCGAGGCGCAGTTGTCTCAGGCCCAACTGCAAGCCCTGAAAATGCAGCTTCATCCTCATTTCCTCTTTAACACCCTCCATTCAATCTCCGCTCTGCTAAACAAGGACGTCGAGTCGGCTCGGAAAATGATTACCCGCCTGGGAGATTTTCTGCGGCTCACCCTCGAAAACTCCGGCTCACAAGAGGTAACTCTGCAACAGGAAATGGAGTTTCTCAGTTGTTATCTCGAAATCGAACGGATCCGATTCCAAGATCGGTTAGTGACCCGCATGGATCTGGGTGATCGGACGCTCTTTGCCAAAGTTCCCAACCTCATTCTGCAACCCATCGTCGAGAATGCTATTCGGCACGGAATTGCTCCCCGCTCCACCCCCGGAGTCATCGAAATTGAGGCGAAACAATGCAATGGCACGCTTCGTATTCAGGTTCGAGACAACGGCCCGGGGCTGCCAGAACATCCGACATCCCAGAATCTGTTTAAGAAGGGTCTGGGATTTGCTAATACCGAGACTCGGCTGGAACGATTATACGGAGCGGATCATCTCTTCAACCTGAGTAACGACCCTGCTGGTGGGTTGATAGTAACTCTGGAAATACCTTTTCACACGGACGGAACCGCTCCCAGCCAATCGGAAGACGCATAATCCAATATTCGCCTGGTCTTGATTGTCTATCCTACGATATTGCTAAGCCAGCACGCGGACGGCGGGAATTGACGCTATTTTGTTCCTGCCAGCCTGGTCCGCGGACAAACGGCAACCGCAAGTTCTCCAGGGGACTGGAGTGCCCCAGCGCTGAAACGTATGAACGGCTCTCCTGGCATCCGAGTGTTACTGGTCGACGACGAACCGCTCGCTCGCGAAATGTTGCGCGAAATGCTTCAGGGCGATCCTGACGTGCAAATTGTCGGCGAATCCTGTAACGGCAGCGAAGCGTTGCAAGCCATTCGCACTCAGGCGCCGGATCTCGTCTTCCTGGATGTGCAGATGCCCGAGGTGGGTGGGTTTGAAGTATTGGAGTCGCTCAGCAAGGAGGCCCTGCCCTACATCATTTTCGTCACCGCCTATGACCAGTATGCGGTTCGCGCATTTGAAGTGCAGGCCCTTGACTATCTACTCAAGCCGTTTGACCAGGATCGCTTTGATGTCTCATGGCAACGCGCGAAAGCCCACGTTCTTCGGGAACGCAACGGCGGCATCGATGACCGGATTCTGGCCCTGCTGGAAGAATTGAAAGCCGGGAACAAATACCTGGAGCGGCTCGTGTTTAAGGCTGCCGGCCGCATTTATTTTCTGGATACGAAAGACATCGACTGGATTGAAGCCGAGGGAAACTATGTCTCGGTCCACAGCGCCAAAAAATCTCACCTGCTAAGAGAGACCATCACCAGCCTTGAAGCGCAACTCGATCCCAAGAAGTTTGTGCGCATTCATCGCTCTTCAATAGTGCGCGTCGACTTTATTCAGGAACTGCAACCATGGTTCCATGGCGAATACCGCGTCATCCTTCAGGACGGCACGCAATTGACTCTCTCTCGCAACCATCGCGAAAAGCTGCAGGAGGCCCTCGGAAAACTTCCTTGATTCTTCCCCAACTCCATTTACACCAGGCTATATCACTGCCTGAAGCCCGCTAGTCCCAAGCGCCTGCCGTTCCGTCACAAAACTGGCACACAAACCAACCCTCACGCGTATAACTCGCCGAAGTTAAATTTGGTAATTGAGAAGTTGAGATTTGGTATCCCGCCGGCCTCGGCTTCGCAACTACCAGGACAGCTTTTCAAACCGACTTTTGCGGCGCCCACACTCTGACTGTTCTCCAAACCTTTTACTGCTCGGGGGCGGACAGGTTGATGAAACTCCCGTGCACTTCTATGGCGGAGGTGTTGGCATGAAGTTAAGCGAGTACTTAGCGCGTGTGGCGCTGGCGGTGATTAGCCTGGTTTCGGCAAACGCCAATCCCCTGGCACTTTCTGTAGCGACACCGGCGAAAGACCAAGGAATCAACGAACCGAAAGATGGCGAAGCCGAGAATGATGATCGCAAGAATGCGGCCTGGTGTGATGAACAGCTTGCCACTGCGCCCTCGCCTCTTATTGCGAAGGACGAAGTTCTGGGCTCGGCATATCTCAACACTTTGAACATTCTCAGTGCAAACAATGCCTGTAGCAATTTCTTTGGCGGACCCATCGCGGCGACGCATGTTCTCGGAACTAATAGGCAAGGTCAAGAAAGAATCGCTTTCCTCATTGGTTGGGATGCGCATGTGGGGCACGCAGGTAGAGGTAAGCAACGAGAAAACCAAGACGTCGTACAGGTTATTTGACAAGGTCTCAATTAACAACAATGGCCCGTTCTACCGGAAGCGAGCTTTACCTTCCGACTTGCCGGTGCCGGGCATTGGGACGTTTGAAGCAAATACCAATGAAGTTCGGGTCCTGATGTTCCTGCACGAGCTGGGACACGCCATTAAAGGCCAGGATGGCAATTGGCTCTTACCAGATGATGGCAAGAGCGAGGACCTCAGCCGCCAGAATTCGCAGAAGATAGAAAACGTCTGCGGCGCACAGATCAAAGGTCTACGCGACCGTAGCATCAAAAATGAAATTCAGCCGGATCGAGCGCACGAGATGAAGGACAAACTATAGGAGGAGCGTATGAATTTAGCCGCATCATGGGAACCCGAAGAGGTGGAAAAGGCCGCCCTGCCTGATCAGAACAGCGAATCGTCTACCTCTCGCAACAGCATTTCAACGCTGAGAGAACTGGCGCTAAGGCTTCTCTCGGAAGTGCAGTGCATTAACGATGTGAGCCCGCTCACCATTGAAAACGGCTTCGACTTCTATGAAGAAGTAAGTCGCTTCGAGATCGAACTCATCAAGCGTGCTTTGCTTCAGACCGGCGGGCACCAGGTGCGCGCCGCCAGGCTCCTGAACCTGAAAGTGACGACGCTGAATTCCAAGATCAAGCACTACAAGATTAACCTCTCGGGATTCAACAACGTCTATCGGCTTGTTGACCCGACGCAAGGCCAGGCATTCCCGGGCAGCGTTTAGGATTTACGTTCTTAGGAATTAGATCCAGTTCCCGGGTCTGAGATTCAGATTTGCGATCTCAAGACTTCACACTCTTCACCCAGTCTCCAACGAGGCTGGGTGATTTTCTTTTCAGCCGAACTGGCGCTGAACTCTCCGGCCACGAAAAAATGTAGATTCGCAGCGCCGAGAAACAGTTTTTCGCTATTTGATCCAGAAACGGCAATCACTCTCTTCAGAAACCATCCGAATTTCACAATGACGACCGATCGCAGGTGCTTTGAGTTGGCTCATACGAGTGACGGATCGGCCTTTTACCGGGTGGGCCAAAAGGCACAAAGGTTGCACTGAGGTCTAAACGTGACTTCAGGCAACTTTCCAACTTCTCGGAGGCGCGCTATGTCACTCGCAATTCCAAACCTCCCCAGGATCGCGGGTCATCCGATGGTCTGAAGCCAAATTGAGCTCCCCTTCTTCGTGTTGTCTAGCCGGACATCACGATCACACGGCAGTTCTCTTTCCGGAAAAAGTTAAGAAAGGAATTGATCATGAGTGAGACCAAAGTTAGACAATGGGGCACGACCAGCGCACTCCCGTTGCTGGCGGTCGTGTTTACTATTGCCATGCTGGCCGGTAATGCACTTGCCCAGAGTGCGACCGGACAAATCGTCGGTAAAGTTACTGACCCGAATGGCGCCGTCGTGGCGGGCGCCAAAGTGACCGCAAAGTCAGTTGATACCGGTCGCGAAACAACCGCCACGTCAGACGATCAGGGTAGTTATACCATGACTGCACTGCAGCCGGGCCTATACGACGTCGTCGTTCAGGCCGGCAACTTTAAAGCCAGCAATCAACGGGTGCAGGTTACGATCGGATCCAAAGTATCCGTCGATACCCAACTCGCGCTGACAGAGGTAACAGGCGAAACGGTCAGCGTGATCGCAAGCGAGGGGGTGGAAGTCAACACCCAAACTCCGGAGGTTTCAAATATCGTAACAGGCACGCAGATTCGTGAGTTGCCGACCTTGACACGGAATCCTTACGACTTGATCGGCCTGGCCAACAACGTCGCCAATGACGATCCGGGACCGGCGGTGCCGGGCGTAGGAGTTTCCGGCCGCGGTGTTGGATATAATATCAATGGCCTGCGCGCTGCCAGCACGAATGTGTTGCTCGACGGCGTAGACAATAACAACGTCTATTACGCATCGCTCGGTCAGAACATTCCGCTCGACGCCGTGGGCGAATTCAGAGTGGTGACGAGCAACTTCTCAGCGGAATATGGACGCGCTTCAGGCGGCATCGTTAACGTGCTGACGCGCAGCGGTTCCAACGCGTTTCACGGGTCCGCATTCGAGTTTAACCGTATTTCGAAGTTGGCCTCGAACGGTTTCCAGAATAACGCGAACAATGTTGCTCGAGGCGTATTCACACGCAATCAGTTTGGCTACACCTTCGGTGGGCCGGCGATCAAGGACAAACTGTTCTTCTTCAACAGTACTGAGTGGACGCGTGTTCGCAGCACCGGCGAAGTTTTGTCGGTGGTTCCTACCGCAGCATTGATCAATGCTTCGGCCGCAGCGACGCGGAATTACTTTTCGGGCTATACACTGCAAAGCACGCCCACGGGCACCAGGTACACCGTGGACCAGCTTGTTAACACGTTCAACCTGCCTGCCGGCAATGCCTTTGCCGCCTTACCGGGCAATCTCGAAGCTTTCGAACTCGTCAGATTCACCGAGCCAACCAATCTCGGCGGCGGCGTTCCGCAAAATACTTATTCAACTGCCACGCGCGTAGATTTCAACCTGAGCAGCAATACTTTGCTCTATGGACGCTACGCCCGCGAAAGCAAACTCTTCCCCAACGGCACTTCGGCGTTCAGCCCGTATACCGGGTTCGACACGCCGGCTACTACGCTTAACAATAACTTTCTCGTATCCCTGACGCACACGTTTTCACCGCGTCTGGTTTCGGAAAGCAAGCTTGCCTTTAATCGCCTGAATAACGATCAGCCATACGGCGCGAATCCGGTTGGACCAGGTCTGTTCATGTTTCCGGGCGCCACTGGCACGATCGGCGGAAATGCGATCGCGATGCCAGGTTATTGGCCATACAACGCGGCCAATTCACCCGCGGGATTCGGCGGACCGCAGAACCTGGGACAGGCATACGAAGACTTGAGTTACACGCTCGGTCGCCATCAGCTCAAATTTGGCGGCCAGTATATCTACATCCAGAACACCAACACCTTCGGCGCTTATCAGAACGCGGTTGAAAGCCTCGGCGCTCAGGGTAATTACGCGCAAGCACTTGGGAATTTCGTCACTGGCAACATTAACCAGTTTCAGGCGGCGGTTTTCCCGCAGGGAAAAATTCCAGGGGAAAGCGTCAACTTGCCGGTCGGTCCGCCGGACTTCACGCGTAGCAACCGGTACAACGAGTGGGCCGCATACATAAACGATTCGTTTCGTGTAAGGCCTGGTCTCGTTTTGAATCTGGGCGTGCGCTACGAATACTACGGCGTGCAGCACAACAAGCTCCCTGAGCTCGATTCAAATTTCTATTTTGGATCGGGCGCCAACCTGCCTGAGCGTATCCGAAACGGCTCTGTCCAGGTAGCAAATGCCAGTCCCGTCGGCGGCTTATGGGCGCCTGACAAAAATAACTTCGCGCCTCGTCTCGGTTTTGCCTGGGATGTTTTTGGCGATGGCAAAACCAGCCTCCGCGGTGGTTACGGCCTGGCCTATGAACGCAACTTCGGCAATGTCACTTTCAATGTGATTCAGAATCCGCCGAGTTATGCGGTGTTGTCGTTATTCAACAACGTCGACGTACCCGGTCTTGAGATCACTACAAACAATGCGGGACCCCTTGCCGGCACGACACCGCCGACTAAAGTGCTGCCAGTCACGAGTCTGCGTCACGTGCGTGAAGACATCGTCAACGCGTATGCCCATTTCTACAGCTTCGCGTTACAACGCGAGCTCAGCAGCGGCAATGTCTTGTCAATTGAGTATGCGGGATCGCGTGGTGAAAAGCTTTATTCGATCTCGCCGTTGAACATAACCGGATCGGGTGCCTTTTATCTGGGAGATGCAAACCCGAATTCTCGCCTGAACAACACCTACTCAAACATCAATACGCGTGGGAACGAGGGTTACTCGCGTTATAACGCACTGATTGTGGCGCTTGACGGAAACAACTTCCGGCACACAGGAATGCAGTTCACACTGCATTACACGTTTGCAAAAGCGAACGACAACCTGAGCTCCACTTTCAGCGAGGGAGCATTCAACAGCAATCTCGGCCTGACGAATCCTTATGATCCGAGTCTCGACTTTGGTCCGGCTGATTATGACGTTCGTCACCGCTTTGTGAGCAGCGTAATCTGGCAAATTCCTTTCGCCAAGAGCACGACCGGTGTCGCGAAGGCTCTGCTGGATGGCTGGTCGGTAACGGGAATCTTAAATGCTCGCACCGGCACGCCGTTCACAATCTTTGACAGCTCCAATGCCAATCTTGCAAGTCCCAGGTTGGTGCCCAACGGACCACTTAGCGTGAACGTCACCGATACCGGAGGCGGAAACTTCTTCAACTACATTGACCTGACCGGTCAACCGGTTGGAGCTTTCGGCAATCCCATCTGCGGTGGCTGTTCGGATTTCGGTCCATATCCAAGCAACATGACGAGGCGCAATCAGTTTCGAGGCCCGGGCTACTGGAACCTTGATGCCGGCGTTTCACGCAACATAAAGCTGACTGAGAGGTATTCGCTTCAGTTACGCGGCGAAATGTTCAACGCCCTCAATCATGCGAATCTTTACATCGCGCCAGGTACACAGGATGTCGCTAACGGCTTCGTTGGAGCCGTTAAAGGCGTAACGCCAAACGGCAACGTCGAGCGACGCAATGTGCAGTTGGCGGTGAAGTTAATCTTCTAGTCTGGACCAGCCCAGCTTATGAAGTTTCTGTCCACTTGATGCTGAACCCTATTTTCTATCCCAAACTGCGGGGTAGGGTGTGATCAAAGAGCTTGCGCCGGCGGGGCTCATTGAAAAGGGGGAGCAGACCTTCTCGCTCCCCCGCCTTTTTTAATTGCTAATACCTGGGCCATATCAACCGCTGCGGCGCCTTTTCTTTGCCCCGGCAGCCTTCAGCCCCGGAGGAGTCCTCTTTCTGCTTGTCTTCTTTCTGGGCTTCCGTTTAGCACTGGTTCCTCCCAACTCCTTCAGCAATCCCGAAATATCGTCTCTTGGTTCAGCCCTTACCGGCCAAACTCCTCTTCAGCACCGTCATCAGGTCAATGACTTTTCCTTCGTCGCGCTTGTCTGTTTCGACCTCTACAACGTTTTTCTTTTGTGCGCTCTTCTTCTTAACCAGTTTGAGCAGGCGTTCCGTTTGCTCGTCTTCAAGTTTTCGCGGCGACAGGGCCTTTTTCGACTTGCTGCTGATCAGCTTCTCAAACTTGCGCACCGTGGCCGTTGGCACTTTCTTCTTCTTGGGCAAGTCAATGTCTGCCGGCGAACGTAATTCATCCGCGAAGCGCATCGTCTCAGCTCTTAGAATCCCGTGCTCCGCAAATATGGCCACCAGGTATTCCTTGCCCCTCATTACGAAAGTCGCCAGACCTGCTTTGTCTCCTTTGTCCATAGTTTCGGCCAGCAGCTTATATGCCTTTTCGGAGCCCTCATCAGGCGTGAGAAAATAGCCGCGTTCGAAATACACTGGCGGAATTGACGCTGCCGGAACAAAACGTTTCAGATCGATATCGCGAGTTTTCTCCGGCGCGAGGCGCTCCAACTCCTCATCGGTGACAACCACATATTTGCCTTTGTCGATTTCATAACCGCGCACCATTTGATCGGCATCCAGATCGCGTTCAGTTTTTTCGGAGAAATACTTGCGCGCCAGCGGCTCTCCCTCAGGGCTGAGCATGCGTAAGGGCGCCCGACTGGTTTTGTTGGCGGGGAAGAGGTTGACCGGGACGCTGACCAGGCCGAAAGTGAGCGTACCTGACCAGAACGGCCGCGGCGCACCCTGCTCGCCATCGACATCCATCGTTTGCTCGTCTCTTTTTGAACTTCGTTTAGGCAGCGCGTTTCCCCTTTCGCAATGACCGCAAACTCTTTTCGAGCACGCTGTCGAGCGCTGAAACTTTCCGCTTTGTTTTCACCGCATGCAGGCGCGGCGCTTTCCCCTTCGCCTTTTTCTCGATGAACTCCATCACCCGGGTGCGATATTCATCTTTGTAATCTGTAGCTTTAAACTCATCTTCCTCAAGCAGCGACACCAACTGCTTAGCCATATTGAGTTCCTTCTGAGTGGGCGCACGGCCGGCGGGCTTTGGCAGATCGCGAGCTGAGATTACTTCCTCCGCATTGCGCAAAGTTACCAGCATCAGATAATCACCTTCGGCGCGCAGGGCACCCACATAAGCCTTATTGCGCATTACCCATTGCGCAACGCCTTCACGGTTACGGTTATTCAAAGCCTCGACGAGGGCGAAATAGTTTTTTTCATCCCCGTCCGGGGCCAGGTAATAGGGCCGCTCATACCATTGCTGACTGATAGCCTCAGGAGAAACAAATTCCGAGATTTCAATATCCCGGGAAGGCTTTGGCTGCAGCTTTTCCAGTTCTTCATCAGTTACAACCACGAACCTGCCGGGCTCGATCTCATAACCTTTCTGAATTTCCTCATTCGTTACTTCATCGCCCGAATCGGGGCTAACCATATGCTGCTTGACGCGCATCAGGTGCTTCTCATCGAGAATATGGAAATGGACGGTGCGGTCAACGACCGCCGAATAGAGCTTGACGGGAATTTTAGTCGTCCCGAGTTTCAATTCACCTTTCCAGATCGCACGCGCGGCCATCGCTTTTTAACCTCTACGGTTTATTGGCTGTGTCTTTGCCCGCCTCATAACACTCTGGGCAGGAAAATTCGAGTGTCGTGGTTACTTGCACACAGATGGGACAAAGCGGTCCATCGCAATCGATGCAGCGCACTTCCGTGTGATATGCGTACGCCTGACTGCAAGCCGGACACGTTTCCGTAGCATCACTTAGCCACCAGGGCAGCGCTCCTGGCGGATTTTTACGAGGCTTGACCATGACGGGAAAACTTAAGGCAGTTTCAGTTCCACGCGCATTAGGTAAGGTCCAATGTCCAAAACATACACTGAACACGAGCAGAGCCAACCCCGGCCTGAGTAATCAGAACCGGGAGCGGTAGCGACCGGCGTCAACGAGCCAAAGACTCCACCTCCAATGTCGAGCTGTATCTCAGGGCTCAGCCGGTCGCTACCCGCTCCCGGCTCTGAATTTGTCGACCCACAATGCAGGATTTTTCTCGTGAGCGACAAAAGCCGTACGTTCGGTGGACAAAGTAGGAGCCGGGAAGGGTAGCGACCGGAACTTAGTCTATATCGGCACCCCTTTAGTAATCTCCCGGCAGCAAGACCTCTTGCACTGTGGGTCGGTTAATTCAGAGCCGGGAGCGGTAGCGACGGCCTTCGTCATGCGATATAGACAACAGAGATGAGGCCCGAGTTCCGAAATGAAGATTTTGCCCTCGCGTATCTGATCACCTTTAGCACTTACGGTACATGGCTGCATGGTGATAGGCGCGGCTCAGTTAATCGATTTCATAAACGCTTCGGCACGTCACGACTTCCTCACAACGAGCTGCGGCGCAAATACAATCACCAACAACTCAAGCAATCGCCTGTCAAAATGAGAAGTCGTGAAAGAGTTCTGGTCGAAGAAGCAATTCGCGAGACGTGCAAAATGTGCCGGTGGGATCTTTGGACGATAAATGTGCGCACTAACCACGTTCACACTGTCGTGTCGGCGTGCTGCAAACCAGAAAAGGTTCTCGCCGCTTTCAAAGCAACGCGACGAGAAAACTCAGGGAGAGTGGTTGTTGGATTTCTAGTGGAAGTCCGTGGACTGCGCACGGCAGTACGAAGTACCTATGGATGGAACATGACATCATCAATGCGGTGGTTTATGTCGAGTATGATCAGGGAGGACCCTTGCCCTAAGTGAAGAGTCGGCCGCTGCGGCTAGGTCCGGTCGCTATTGCTCCTGGTTCTGAATTGATCGACCCCATAGTGCAGAACTTTTTCCGCAACGTGCCGTACACATTCGTCAGCAGGGAAATTTGTTTCGGGAGTTTCAGCCGGTCGCTACCACCTCCCGGCTCTGAATTTGTCGACCGACAACGCGGCGCACTCTTGATTCGTTTATTCGTATCGCAGCGCTTCTATCGGATCGAGGCCGGCTGCCTTTCGGGCAGGGTAGTAGCCGAAGAAAATCCCCACCGCTGCCGAAAAGATGACCGATCCGATTATCGCCAAACTCGATATGAGTGTTGGCCAACCGAGAAGTTTGGGTATGGACACTGACACGACGATGCCCAGCACGATACCGATGAAGCCACCTGTCAAACTGAGGACAATCGACTCAATAAGAAACTGACTGCGAACCGCAGACGAACGCGCTCCAATCGCCATGCGGATTCCGATCTCACGAGTTCGTTCCGTCACGGACACCAGCATGATGTTCATGATGCCAATGCCGCCCACCAGCAGCGATACGCTCGCGATGCAGGCCAGAAGAATGGTCATTGTGTTGTTGGTTTCGTTTGCAGCCTCGGCGATGTCGGTCATGTTACGGACAGTAAAATCGTTGGGTTCGCTGGCGGTGAGCTTATGGCGCTGCCGCAGCAGTTCGGTGATCTGCTCTTGCGCGGTGTAGGTAGCGTCCTGCGAAATTGCGGACGCGTACGCTATCTGTAATCGTGGGCTGCCAAGAACTTTCTTTTGCACGGTCGTGTAGGGCGCAAAAGCGATATCGTCCTGGTCGCGGCCCTGTTGGTCCTGACCCTTGCGCGTCATCACACCACTAACCCTGAACGGCAGATTAGCTACCCGCAACGTCTGGCCAACCGGATCGGTGCCCGGGAAAAGATTGTCGGCGATGGTTTGTCCAACAACAATTACTCGAGCAGCAGTGCGCACGTCGGCATCAGTAAAGAAACTGCCGCTCTGCACGGTCCACTTCCGCACTTCCGGATATTGTTCGCTTACTCCCTGGACAGTAGTGTTCCAGTTCATGTTTCCGGAAACCAGTTGCGATCTGGCGTTGACTGCCGGAGTTACCATCGCGACGCTCGGCACCTCGCGCTTGACTGCGTCAAGATCTTCAACAGTCAGTGTATTGGTGCCGCTATCTCCGGTGCCGCTGCGCACGCCGCCGACATTCTGAGCGCCGGCGCTGACGAACAACAGATTTGTGCCGATGCCTTCTATCTGCGCCTGGACGGAAGCTTGCGCTCCCTGTCCGATGCTGACCATTGCTATCACGGCGGAGACGCCGATGATGATGCCAAGCATCGTCAACACGGCGCGCATTTTGTTGCGCAGCAGAGCTCGAAACGCCACTCGAATAATCATTGCCAGGTTCATATATCGTCCTGCATAACTATTTTCGCAGACTTCGCAGATTACACAGAGAAAGTAAAAACAGCCGAAACGCGTCTGCCTTGAAACCCGCTTGTAACCCGCAGACGGGCTGCCGGCTTCTTCTCTGTGTAATCAGCGAAACCTGTGAAGCTAGTCTTCATCTTCGTCCTCGATCACCATTGGAAGCTTGCTCAACTCGTCTGCAGCATTCCGCTGGTTCTCAATTTCGTAATCCTTCTTGATTTTGCCATCCTTGAAGACAACCACCCGTTGCGCATATTCGGCAATGTCCGGCTCGTGCGTTATCAGCACGAGCGTAATGCCGCGCTCGCGATTAAGGCGCTGGAAGATATCCATCACTTCCACCGACGTGCGCGAATCGAGATTACCGGTTGGCTCGTCGGCCAGGATCAGTGCCGGGTTATTGACGAGGGCCCGCGCCACAGCCACACGTTGCTGCTGTCCGCCTGACAACTGGTTGGGATGGCTCTGTTCGCGTCCCTTTAATCCCACAGCCTCAAGCGCGTCCTGTGCGCGCTGTTTTCGTTGCCCGGTTTCAACGCCGGCATAAAGCATGGGTAACTCCACGTTCTCAAGCGCTGAAGTACGCGAAAGAAGATTAAAGCCCTGAAAAACGAACCCCAGCTTTTGGCAACGAATATCGGCGCGCTCATCCTTCGACATTTCCGACACGTCCTCGCCGTCAAGAATGTACTGGCCGCGCGTTGGTCGATCGAGACAGCCAATGATGTTCATGGTTGTCGACTTGCCCGAACCCGACGCGCCCATGATGGCCACGAACTCGCCTTCACGAATCGTCAACGAAACTCCGCGCAATGCGTGAACGTCTACGTCTCCCATGGTGTAGATCTTGTGAATGTGATCCAACTGAATCACCGCACGCGCCTCCGGCTCACGTTCCGCGAGAGTCGCGATACTTGCAGGCTGTACTCGTGATTCAGAAGTAAGAATTGCTGACATTGAATTCCCCGTAACTCAGTTTCTTCGGCCGCCGCCAGGAGCGCCGGTGCGCTGACCGCCGCCAAAGCCTGGAGCAGCATTCGTGCTTTGCGTCTTGTTCGCGCTGGATAAGGTTTGACCGGTAACGACTAACTCGCCTTCCTGCAAATTACCTTCGACAACTTCCGTCGACGCGCCATCACTCAACCCCACCTTGATGCGGCGAGACTGCAGCTTGCCGTCCTGGCCCATTACCCAGATAACACGCGTCTGGCCTTCCAGAACGGGCGCGCTTGGTGGCGCAAAATTTCGCGGCGCACCGCCCTGTTGTGCCGCGGTTTGCGCGTTCTGACCTGCCTGATTCGCCTGGCCCTGGCCGGCGCCGCCCGAATTGTCCTGTTGCGCGCGCTGTCTTCGTTGACCATTGGAATTTCCAGCAGCGTCTGAGCTCCGGCCAATCCGTTGACCCGAAGCATCCGTCGGTATGAATCGAAGCGCGGAGTTTGGCACTTTAAGAACATTATTTCGCCCGTCAATCGTGATGGTCAGATTTGCGGTCATACCCGGTTTAAGCTTTTGTTCCGGATTGTCAACGTCAATGACCACGTTGTAGGTAACGACGTTTTGCACGTTCTGTGGATTGAGCCTCATCTGCTCGATCTTGCCGTCGTATTCCTTGCCGGGGAATGCATCAACAGAAAATTTGACTGACTTAGCCTGTTCGACCAGACCGATGTCTGCCTGATCGATATTGGCGATTACCTGCATCTGCGTCAGGTCTTTGGCAATCGTGAAAAGTGTGGGCGCTGACAGACTGGCGGCAACCGTCTGGCCAACGTTAACGTCACGCGACACCACGATACCGTCGATTGGCGAGGTGATGGTTGTGTGCGCCAAATTCACCTCCGCCAGCCGCAGGGCGGCCTCGGCCTGTTGCACCTGCGCCCGAGCTTGTTCTACCTGAGCCTGGGATTGTTGTACTTGTGCCTGCGACTGTTGCACCTGCGCCTGCGATTGTGCGATGCCTGAACCTGCCGAGGATTGCTGACTAACGACCGCCTGGTTCAGTTGCGCTGCAGCCTGGTTATAGCGGGCTGCAGCAGTTTTGTAAGCCGTGTTTGCCAGATCGTAATCTCGTTGCGCAATCACTCCGCTTTTCATTAAGTAATCCTGTTGGTTGAGAAAGGCGCGCGCATCGTCGAGCTGTGCCTTGAGTACCTCAAGATTTGCCTGGGCGCCTGAGACGCCTGATTGGTTGTTTTGCACGGTCGATTTCGCCGCCAGCATCTTTGCCTGCGCGTCACTAACACCAGCGCGCGATCCGGCAACACTCGCTATTGACTGTTGCAGGCCGGCGCGAGCCTGTTGCAGATTCGCACGCGCCTGATCAACTTGTGCTTTGGAAACGGACGGATCCAACTGCGCGATAACCTGGCCCTGCTTCACTGGCGAGTTGAAATCGACGTTAAGCGACGAGATTGTGCCCGAAGCCTGACTACCCACTTGCACCGTCGTTACTGCTTGCAGTGTACCCGTCGCGGTAACCGTATTGCGCAGATTGCCGCGTTCGACTCTTGCGGTCATATATTGCGGGGCGCTGGACTGGTTTCCCCAAAAGTAAAATGCGGCCACGGCAAGCACCGCCAGGGCAGCACCACCAATAATGAGCTGCTTCTTGTAACCAACAAGTTTTTTCCAGTTAAGGCTTAACCAGCCGGCTGCCCTGGTAGTGTCTATGCCGCTAGCGGGGAGACGCTCTTTTATCGTTTGACTCGACATTTTGCACCTTATTTATCGTTCAGTTTGATTACGTGTCTTCACTCGCCAATAACATAGACACAGCAACCGGCATTCCGGTTACAAGATTCATCGACCGGACACAAAATCGAAACACAACGTGGACACAGAGAATCGACACTTTCGAAAGCTAAACGAGTCCCGCCTAAGAAAGCCGATGAGAAGGGTTACCAATATGAATATGCGGACCGGTTGCGACGCCGGGAATTGCCGCGCGAAATGCGAGAAATGGTATCCCCTGAGATTGCAGGTAACTGATCAATGCTTTCCCTTCGGAACTATCGGGATGCAATGCGACGTCCACCGCATTGCGATGGTCATAACCCAGGCGATTGTGCGTGATGGATTGTCCAATCGCGCTGGTGGGCAGTAAGTGGCCGAACTTACCCGAGAAAAAGGACTGTATTTGATTGAGGCTTGTGAGTGACCAGGCGGCGGTGCCGATGTAGCGAAGCATCGTCGCGCTCGAATTCAGCGGTACATACTGTTTGGAAACAAGCTTCACGGTACTGGCCGCCGCTTTCTTCGCCAGTTCCTGTCGGGCCTTAACTTCAGCAATCACACTGTCGGAATCCGCAATTTGTTTTTGGGTGACCTTAAGCTGGTCACGCAGCAAGGTTAGTTTTTGTTCTTCCGCTTCAAGTTCTGCTTTCGCGACCAGGCCTTCAGAGACGAGCGTGCGAAGCTCTTCGAGTTTTGCGGTCGCCTGGTTGATCTCGTTCTCCTGCATGGCCGCCAATTCCCTGCTGCTGGACTGAAATTGAGTGGCTGCCGCGATCACATTTGTCGACGGTGGCGAAGTAGTCTCGTTGGGTGAAGCGGAGGGCGTTTGCCCATTGGCCGCTTGGGCGAGCAGGCACAACATCAGTGCTGACACTAAGGCAATGGTTTTGGCACAGTACGTCACGATCATCTAGACACCGCAGGCATCGAAAAAGTTACAAACTTGAGAGTTGTAACCGTTCGCGCCTTAATGGTGTCTTACCATGCGGGAGGCTGATAACGGTCCTCCACTTAGTAAACTGATTAATTAGGAGCAAGGAAGAAAATGACAAAATTAGGAAAGATTAAGACGCTGACTATCGCCTCCCTGTCAGCCGTTGCTTTAGCGGCGCCTATTGCTTTCGCGCAATCAACCGCTACTACTCAGGACACACAGCAAGCAACCGGTGAACGTCATGGCGGCCGTGGCAAAAGCTGGGGCGGTCGTGAAGGTCGCGGCGGACGCGGCGACAAGGGTTGGGGCGAGGGCGGCGGGCGCATGCAAGGCATGATGTTCCGTGGAATTGACCTGACTGACGACCAGAAAGCCAAGCTGAAACAGATCAGTCAGAGTTTTCGTGAGCGAACACAGTCGCTGCATCAGGAGCTTCGCGCCAAACGGCAGGAGTTGCGTCAGGCCAGCGAGGGCGGTACGTTCAATGAAGCACTGGCCACACAAAAACTGCAGGAATCAGCCAGCCTTCAGGCGAAACTGATGGGTGAGCAGTTTAGAATGCGCCAGGAAATGCTTTCGGTGCTGACGCCGGAGCAGAAAACACAACTGGAACAGAAGCGCGCTGAGTTTAAGGCGAAAAGGGCCAATCACGGCGAGCGGAAAGTTCAGTAAGCGGATCAGCAGCAACTGAGCTGCAACACTGGCGGGCCGGATGGCGGGTTCAGTAATATCGAGCCCGCCATCCAGCAACTAACAAAACTTGGACAAGGGGCGGCCTCCTGTCGCACGCTCATGAACAGGATTCTGACTTGGACCTGGCGCGCGCCGCGCGTGACGGCGACGAGTCTGCCTTCGAAGAGATAATGCGCCGCTACAGTCCGCGCGTTTTCAAGTTTGCCAGCAAGTTCTTTCGTCGGCGAAGTCTGGTTGAAGAGGCAGCACAGGAAGTTTTTTTGAAAGCATTTACCGAGCTGGGCAGTTATGAAGGACGTGGCTCAATGGAAGGCTGGCTGACTCGCATCACGACCAACACCTGCCTCAACTTGATCCGCAGTTCCAGGCGGCGCCCCGAGCTGACAGTATCAGACTTGACTGAGGACGAGACCAATTGGCTCGACAACAATTTGGCGGACGCGGCCACGGCAAAACATGAATCGAGTGAGCGCAGTTTAGTCGCCGCCGACCTCGCCGCACGCGTTTTGCAAAATTTGCCGGCAGACGATCAATTAGTCCTGACGATGATCGATGGAGAGGATGCCTCAGTTAAGGACGTTGTGAAGATGACCGGCTGGTCGGAATCAAAAGTTAAGGTGCAGGCATTTCGGGCGCGAAAAAAAATGCGGGAAGCAGTGGAAAAACTGCTGGCAGGGACGAAGAGGAGCCGGGAGGATTTGCAAGGCTCGAGGAGTTGAGATGAGAGACGAACACATCATCAGTCTAATAGAAGAGACACCAGTCGCAAGTCTGGCTGAAAGCGAGTTGTCGACGATTCGCGCCCATGTCGTCGGCTGCTCAAAATGCCTCGAGGCTTTTCGGGCAGCACAGGTGGCGCAGGCATTGTTAAGAGAGCGTGCGGCGGCTGAGTTTGCACCGTCGCCATTCTTTCACACTCGTGTACTGGCAGCTTTGCGCGAACGGCAGGCAGCGGCCGATGTGTGGGCCTTCAGCCGCATGTGGCGAGCTGCCGGTGCGCTGGCTTCCTCGATGGTGGCGTCGGTCGCTTTGCTTGCCGTCATGACTTTTATCGTTCCTGAAAACCAGGTCGCCTCTCAACAAGTGAGTTCGCTTCCGACTGCTTACTCGGCGGAGGAAGTGATCCTCGATCAGTCATCGCAAACTGAAGAGGTGTCAGATGGCCAATTGCTGACGACGATATACGGCGGCGAGGAAGAAGCCACGAGATAATTGCCGGAGGAAGTATGGACGCTACCAACAAAACTAAATGGCAAGTTCGACTCGCGGCCGTGCTGATATTCCTCCTGGGTTTCGCGGCCGGCGCTCTGGCGCTGAATGCTTACAAGCGTCTGGCGCGCTCCCGCGGTGAAGTGTCCCGGCAGGAACGTTTTGAACATATGCTCGATTCACTTCAACTCAATGCCGACCAAAAAACAGAGGTGCATCAGATACTGGCCGACACGCGGCAGCAGCTTCAGGCTCTGAGAAAAGAGTCAGAACCACGGGTTGAAGAAATTCGCCGGCAGGCAGACGAACGTCTGCAAAAAGTTTTGACGGCGGAGCAATGGAAACAGTTTCAGCAGGAACGAGACAAGCTGCGCAACCGCGATCGACGCGGCAGACCCTCTGCCAATCAGTGAGCGTCAAAGCCGAACGCATTAGCGACCGGCCCCAGCGACATCTTGTTTTGTAAACATCCAATCTGAATGTTTAGACGCGGGCAATGCCCCGCCTCTTTTTTTTGGGCACGGCGTGCCCCTACAAGGACGAAGTGTCGAGATAGTTAAGAAGACAGTCACGAATTTGCTTGTACGACTCTTCGTAAACAAGGCTGTTTTGTCCTATTGGATCCGCAATCTCGCGACCTCGCCCGCGCGGATCAAACTCGCCCAGCAGATTTACTCGATCTGGTGAGACACCAAACTCACGGATTAGCACGTCGGCGTGATGCTGCTCCATAACCAGGAACCGCTGGATGGAATCAAGCGGTAGATCTCCTACCCAGGTGGACTCTTCCTTTGGCGGCGGCGTGTTGTTTTTTTGACAGGTAACAACGGTTTCGCTGACTGCGGGCAGGTCGGTATAGTCATATACACCCGCAGAATATACCTCGAGCGAAAGGCCACGGCGCGCAGCTTCAGCTGCAAGGATCGCATGGGCCATGACGCTGCGACACCTGTTGGCGGTGCAGATGAGAGCAACCGAATTCATAGCCATGCGCGCGTGATAGCTCGCTAATTGGTTTTGGTTTCAGGTGGAATCGGATTGGTGAGATCGAAAAGTACCTGCCAGCGGTTGCCCTGTTTTTTCCAAATCCGGTAATAGTTTCCCGCTTCTAATATTTTCGGCGTCGCTTCATTACTCGCTATCCTGTAAGCGCCGTAGGTATAACCAAGATCATCTGAAGCGGAAGCCTCGCCGGCCGCCGGTTCCCAGGTCCACAAAGTTGAATCGGCCCGAATTGCTGAGTCTCTTCCAATGGAGGGAAATTTTCCTTCGCGGTATACACGGACATCCGGAAAAGCGTAATCGTCAAACGCGGCACGCGCGCCGCGCATCGCTGAAGCTTTGGAAAACTCACGATCGCGAGCTAGCAAGTCTGCGGTGCCCGACGACTTTGCCTCATTCACATGCTTCGACGCTTTGTAGTTCTTCGGCAACTCCCAGGGAGCCGGACGCTCATTTGGTCGCGGGTTTGAAATTCCCAGGTCAATCGCGAACTTCCATGACCCGTCTGCCTGTCGCTTCCAGACCGTTAAGAAGCTTCCCCACGCGACTGCCTGAGCGTCGTCCCTGTCATTCCTGAATTCCCAGGGTCCGGTCGTGTAGCCCAGATCTGCAGCGCGGGACGCGCCGGCAATCGTGGGATACCAGCTCAGCAAGGGGTGTTTCTCAGCAGGCGGTACTGGGTGTTCGGCCATCCACTGCTTGCCTCTGACCGCCCGCGGTCGAAACAAGACTCCATCGTCGGCAATGAACTGCATAAAGGCAGGACGGATGCCTTGCTCTGCCGCCATTTTGGCAAAGGCCAGTTCCGTGTCTACCATCGACTGCAACGCTGATGCTTCCGCGTGTGCGCTCGACGTATTACGATTTCGCTGTGACCAGGCCGCTGTAACAAACGCCAGCAGGATAAACAGGCAAATAAACTTTTTCATGTCAGGATCCCCAGAGCGATCAAAAGCTCAGCGTTAAGAATGGCAGCACCGGCAGCACCTCTGATTGTGTTGTGGCTCAATGCGACAAAACGATAATCAAGCACGTTATCGGTTTGAATACGTCCCACAGACACGCTCATTCCCTTTCCGGCATCTCGATCCAGCCGGGGCTGCGGGCGATCCGCCTCAGAGCGCACAACAATCGCGTGCTCGGGCGCGGAATGAAGCTTCAGTTCCTGCGGCAACGAAGTAAACGAAGCCAGCGTTTCTTTTACCTCCTCGAGGCTTGCCAGCCGCGACAGTGTTACGCGCACAGCCGCCATGTGCCCGTCGCTAACGTTTACGCGATGACATTGTGCACTAACGGCCATCGGCGCATCTTCGATTCGCGCGCCTTTAAAATTGCCGAGAATTTTTAGTGTCTCCTGCTCAATCTTCTCTTCCTCGCCTTCGATAAATGGCAACACGTTGTCGCTGATGGCAAGTGAAGCGACCCCAGGATAGCCCGCCCCCGACAGCGCTTGCATTGTAGTCGCAACTACTCTCGTCACACCGAATTTGTGATGAAGCGGCGCCAGAGCCAACGCCAGCATGATGGTAGAGCAGTTTGGGTTCGTAACGATAAACCCCTTTCGGCCGTTGGCTGCTGCCCTTTGCGCAGTTAATAAGCGGAGATGCTCATGATTCACTTCGGGAATCAGCAAAGGGACATCGGGATCCATCCGAAAAGCTGAAGAGTTACTAATTACTGGAAATCCTGCGTCTGCAAACGTGCCTTCAGTTTCGCGGGCTATGTCGCCCGGCAAACTTGAGAAGACTACTTCACAATCCAAGGGTGGCTCGGGCGCTGCAACCTTCAGCGACTTTACAAACAACGGCATCTCGCCGGCGAGACGCCAGGTGCAGGCCTGCGCAAAAGTCTTTCCCTGCGATCGATCGGAAGCGGCCAGCGCGGTGATCTGAAACTGCGGATGGTTTTCCAGTAACTCGATAAAGCGCTGCCCAACCATACCGGTGGCGCCAAGAATCCCGACGCGAAATTTTTTAGTCATCCTGAATATTCTCGTGAGCGTCCGCGGCTCCCGGTGTAGTCCCATTGCCGGCAGCTGCAACGGTCGTAGGGGCACGGCATGCCGTGTCCCTACCGGCCCAATACATCCAGCCCCGCCCGCATGCGTTTGACGCCCTCTGTGAGCAACGGTAAATCAGCGCAAAAGGAAACGCGCAAAAATCCTTCGCTCTCGCTGCCAAACGCGCTGCCGGGCACCGTAACGACGCCCGCCGCTAACATCGCTTCCGCAACTCCCATCGAGGGGCCGTAACTGCTGACATCGACCATCGTATAAAACGCGCCGTCGGGAGTGACACAACCCAGACCTGCTGCATCCCTGATTAGAGGCAGCAAATGGTCGCGTCTGTCCCTAAAGATTCGCCGGTGCTCGTTAACAACGCTCTGCGCCTCGCTGGTCCAGGCAGCCAGGGCGGCTTTCTGGGAAATGGTCGAGGCGCAGGTCGTCACATAACCGTGCAGCACCAGCGCGCTGTTGATGAAGTTTTTTTCACCGCATATCCAACCCAAACGCCAACCGGTCATGCTCATCGATTTTGATAAGCCACTAATCACAATTGTGCGCGGATAGAACTCGGAAATGGAAGCAGGTCGCTCATCGGTGTAATACAACTCTCGATAGATTTCGTCGCTGATGATAAACGCGTCCGGTGCCTTGTGTGCAACGACCTGCGCCAGCTTACGCAGATCGTCGCTGCTCAGTGTGCGACCAGTCGGGTTTGAGGGACTGGTGCAAAAAACAACCTTCGTTCTGGGACTGATGCTTTTTTCAAACTCGTCGCAGTTGAAGCCAAATTTCTCTTTTGCGGGCAAAGGAAATAAGACTGGAGTACCGCCGGCCATGCGAGTAATGGTCGCATATGCGACAAACCCAGGGTTGGGAATCAACACTTCGTCGCCAGCCTCCACCAGCGACATCAATGCCAGATAGAGCGCTTCCTGCGAACCCGCCGTGATTATGACTTCCTCACGAGACAAGTTCAGGTGGGGATAGTCTGCCGCCACGTGCTCACGCAGCGCTGGGAGCCCGGCTTGCAACGTATAGCCGTTTTGTTCGCCAGTGATAACGCGTACCGCTGCGCGTCTGATCACCTGTGGCGTCGGCAGATCAGGTTCGCCCAACCCCAGACTGATGCACTCGGGTCCTGCTCGATCAGAGATCTTGCGGATCACGCTCTTCTCAACGCCGCGTAAGAAAGCCGGTGGTTGAAATTCTTTCAA
Source organism: Pyrinomonadaceae bacterium (assembly GCA_035297925.1). Classification (GTDB taxonomy): domain Bacteria; phylum Acidobacteriota; class Blastocatellia; order Pyrinomonadales; family Pyrinomonadaceae; genus PSRF01. The sequence continues at coordinate 30,836 of DATGYM010000140.1, forward strand.
TGAAAGGCATCCTCCTGGCGCTTGCCGCAAAGCGGACGGCAATTCCTAACCGTCGATTTGTTCGCCGTGGTTTGTGAACGGTCTATCGATCTGCTTGCGAGAGTGTCCAAGTCCTTGAGACTCGTTTGCTGGCCGGGATCAAGTCTCACCTCAGATAGTCTTCCAATTGCACAGCGTGTTCTGTTTTCTGGTCGCGATATTTAACGATTATCGGAGCGTAGAGCGACAGCCCCCACGTCTGTCCGAGTTCGCCGCGCACGCTGCGACAACCTGGAACCACAACCGCACCGGCGGGAATCTCCAAAGGACCGTCCGCTGATCGTTGATGGATTTTTTCCCGCGCCAGATCGTAAACCGGAGTAGAGCCGGTCAGGATTGTTCCTGCTGCGAGCACGGCTCGTTCGCGAACGATTGTTCCCTCGTAAATTCCGCAACCGCCACCGACCAGCACATCATCCTCGATAACTACCGGCACCGCGCCCACAGGCTCGAGCACACCGCCAACCTGCGCCGCCGCCGAAAGGTGCACGCGCTTACCGATTTGCGCGCACGAGCCCACCAGCGCGTGGCTATCAATCATGGTTCCTTCGTCCACATAGGCGCCTGCGTTCACATACATCGGCGGCATGCACACTACTCCTGCAGCGATGTAAGACCCGTCACGAATGCTTGAACCGCCCGGAACGATGCGTACATTATCCGCGATGCTGGTGGGACGAGTTGGATAAGTGTCTTTGTCGAAAAACTGCAGCGGCGGAGAAGACATGTCAATCAGCTGACCCATGCGAAACCCAAGCAGAATTCCCTGCTTCACCCAGGTATTGACCGTCCAGGTCCCATCCGCATGGCGCTCGGCAGCGCGCACCTCACCGCGGTTCAACTGAGTCTTGAACTCCGCAAAGACATCGCGTTCCTGACTGGAAAATTCATTTCCGCCGCGCGCGCTGATCGCTTCTATCTGTTCACGAAGTGGCATGCGAAGCTTCTTTCAGTAAGCCAATCTCAGCTAGCACGGCTCGTAATTCCGCACGACTCGTTTCCTGAATCGGCACCAGCGGCAGCCGGTAGTTTTCTCCGATCAAGTTCATCATCGCCAGCCCAGCCTTTACGGGCCCCGGACTCGATTCGATAAAATTCGTCTCCATCAATGGCAGTAGACGATAGTGCAACTCTCTTGCTTCATCCCACTTTCCACCGAGCGCCAGATCAACCATGCGCGACATCAACTCGGGAGCTTCATTCGAAGCGACTGAGATCAACCCGTCCCCGCCGAGCGCAATCATAGCGAACGTCAAGGCGTCGTCGCCGGAAAGCACGCGAAATCCCTCCGGCCGGTTGCGCAGTATTTCCATGATCTGCGACCAATTTCCCGACGCCTCTTTCACGGCCACGATATTTTCACAATCGCGTGCCAGCCGCAGTGTTGTGTCTGCGGAAATGTTGCAGGAGGTTCGACCGGGCACGTTGTATATCACCACCGGCAGGTCAACGGCTTCCGCCACGGCGCGAAAGTGTGCGTAAAGCCCGGGCTGCGTCGGCTTGTTATAGAAAGGAGCAACCACCAACACTGCATCGGCGCCGAGTTCGCTCGCGCGTGTGGAATACCTGATCGTTGCGGCGGTTGAATTGCTGCCGGTGCCGGCGATAACCTTCGCGCGTCCACGCGCCAACTCGATCGCACGGCCGATTACCTGTTGATCTTCCTCTTCGGTCATGGTCGCGCTCTCGCCCGTCGTACCACACGGCACAAGCAACTTCACGCCACCCGCCAACTGGTATTTAATAAGACGTGTAAGCGCGGCATCATCAATCCGGCCGTCAGACGTGAAGGGCGTAACGAGGGCGGTTGCGCATCCGCGGAGCCACTCAATTTTGTTTGTCATCTCTTTACCTCACGTTGGAAAGCAATTCGATTTTCCATTTCTCATTTCCCATTCAACTCGAGCATGGGTCAACCGTTTAGAGGCGGACATCGACGTCCTGTTTAGAGGCGGGCATTGCCCGCCGGTTCAAATACTAGTTAACCAGCAACCAAAAATTGAGGCGGCGGGCGATGCCTGCCTCTAAACGGGCGTTAGCTCAGTACTCAGTACTCATCACTTCTTCAGTATCTCATCAACCACATCACTAAATTCATAAATGCCTTTGCGGCCAACGATCCAGCGCGCCGCCAGCAGAGCGCCGGCCGCAAACCCTTCGCGCGAACGCGCCATGTGCGTTAAGACAATCTGATCCGCGGCAGAGTCGAAGCCGACCCGGTGCGTTCCGGGAATGTGACCAGCTCGCACAGAGGCGATGGGAATCTCACTGCTTATATGTTCGGCCAGCAAGTCTCTCAGCTTTAGCGCCGTGCCGGAAGGCGCATCGCGCTTGCGCGAATGATGTTCTTCTTCCATGAAGACTTCATATTGATCGAGGTTAGCCATCAACTTTGCCGCGTGGGAGACTAATCTGTAGAACACGTTCACGCCGATGGAAAAGTTTGCGCCGTAAACGAGTGCGCCATCATGGTGTGCGACCAGCCGGCGGGCTTCGGCTTCATGGCCGTGCCAGCCGGTGGTGCCTTCGACCAACGGCACACGCGCGCGCGCGCACGCTTCGATGTTTTTAAGCACCGCCGAACCGGCTGAAAAATCTATCGCCGCATCGTGACCATGCAACAAAGCCGCAAGCGCAGCAACATCGTGTGAAGTGTCGCTTGATGTTAAGGTCGCTCCTATTCCGTCGCCGGCAGCGGTGGCGAGGTTGGCCACCAGCTTGCCCATCGCGCCGAAACCAATTAACGCCAGCTTCACTGCGATGCCCCTTCCGGCGCATGGCTTGCGGTTGATTTCCTTGCAAGCAGCGCGCGCGCCAATTCCGCATAGAGGTCTACGGCTTGAATCAGTTCCTGCTTCTCAACGAATTCGTGTTCAGTGTGCGCGTTCAGAATCGATCCCGGTCCCAGCAATAGTGGCTTGCCCCAATTCGAAAGATAGGGAATATCAGTTGTGAAGCGGACAACGCAACGTTCGAAGCCAGGGACGGTGTGCAGACGTACCGGCTCATGTTCAGACAAGTATTGTACTTCGGCACGTCCCGCGATCGCGCGCTCCAGAATCTTTCTGATGGGCTCTGTTTCAGTGACCAGACGAAGCTGTAAGTCCGCAAAAGCCTCGGCGGGAACCACGTTGGCCCTTGTGCCGCCGCCAATGATGCCGATGTTGCAGGTGGTTTGGCCCAGTTCGTCATCGGCCGGCCAGGCGCATTCGCGAATGCTCTTTAATACGTCCAAAAGTTTTTCAACCGCGGACTCTCCCGCTTCAGGATAAGCCGAATGCGCGGGGCGACCACGAGTGCACAGCTTCAGACGCAATGAGCCTTTGGTTGCGCTCGCTAATTTGTTGTCGGTTGGCTCACCGTTAAGCAGATATTCCGGAGGCTTTGCCAGTTTGAATCGATTGGCGCTCTGCGCGCCCAAACTTCCCTGCTCCTCATCGACGGTAAACAATAGACCGATTTCCGCAATGCCTTGTTCACTCAGGCGCTGGGCCGCCGTAATTTGCGCGGCCATGATCCCCTTGGCATCGCAAGCGCCGCGGCCATAAATCTTCTCGTCAGACTCAGTGGCTCCAATGTGCGGGGGCACAGTGTCCATATGCGTCGATAGCACGACGCGCGGCGTCGTGTTAGTAGTGGCAAGAATGTTGAACCGGTCCCTCTCAACTTCCTGCCGCTCAGTCTTGTATCCCAAACCCTCGAGATACGACAAAAGAAATTCTCCCACCGCTCTCTCATCGCCGGTGACGGACGGAATGTCGATCAGTTTCTTTGTCAGTTCGAACAGATCCATCTAGGTTTCAATCTTAATCAGTTCGGTCAGGAAGGCGGGCTTGCCCCCGGTCTTCTCTCAGCTCAGACCCTCTGAGACGTGGTTTCAATCCCTGTAACCAGGCATTTCAAATCTTCTTCTTCACGATCGTCCCTTTCAAAGAATTCCCGGTGCAGCCGCATAACCGCCTCGCGCACACGCGCCTGTTCGACCGCAAAGGTAAGATTTATTCGGGAAGCGCCCTGCGAAATCAACGAGACATTAATATCGCTGATCGTAGAAAAAATACGCGCGGCAATACCGGGCGTGGTGCGCAGACCCTCTCCTACAACGCAAATGATTGCGCGTTTCTCTTCGATACTTACGGTCCCGAGTTTTTCCAGCCGGGCGACGATTTGCGGCAGCGAGGTCGTGTCGTCAAGCGATAATGAAACGCTCACCTCTGACGTCGTAACCACATCCACGGCAGTCTTGTGCTCGGCAAAGACTTCAAATAACGCCTGCAGAAATCCGTATGCGCCGAGCATTCGCGTCGACGTAATCTGCACGGTGGTGACACCAGTCTTATGAGCGATGGCTTTGACAGTTTGCGGCGATTTTCTGGTCTCTCCGACAACCAGCGTGCTGCCACTTTCCTGCGCGCGCGAGTTGCAAATGCGCACCGGAATATCTCGCTCAATCGCCGGATGCAGCGTCTTTGGATGAAGCACTTTCGCGCCGAAGTAAGCCAGTTCCGCCGCCTCTTCAAAAGAAAGATGCGGCACCGTGCGCGCATGCGCAACAAGCCTGGGGTCGGCTGTCAAAACTCCCGGCACGTCGGTCCAGATTTGAATTTCGTCTGCCTCCAACGCGGCACCCACCAGGGCCGCGGTGTAATCTGAACCACCTCGGCCTAATGTCGTCGTCTCGCCATCCAAAGTGGATCCAATAAAACCGCCGAGCACCGGCACACCTGACGATTGAATCAATGGTTCCACTTCTGCGCGCGTGCTGCGCAGTGTTTCAGGCATTAAAGGCGCGGCACAACCATGATCGCCGTCGGTGATCACGCAGCGCCGCGCATCGACGTAACTGCCCGCGACTTTGTTTTCTCTTAACACCGCCGCGAGGATCGCTGCTGACAGCCGCTCCCCATACGAAACGACAGCGTCTTCAAAAAACCGGCGGCGGCGGCGAGCGTCAGACTCTCCAATGTCCAGATCTGCGGCCGCTGTCTTGAGGATTTGTTTGATCTCGCCGCGGCTTTGTTCAATCAGTTGCTGCATTGCTGCGGCTTCATTTATTAAGAGGGCGTCAATCACTCGCCGGTGACGATCGAACTGTTTCTCAAGGCCGTCAGCGGCTTTGACATAGCCTGTGGTCAGCGCTTGCCGCAGACTATCAATCAAGGCGTCAGTGAAACCGGACATGGCCGAGACAACGACGACCGGCCGCAGCGCCTGACGATCGAAAACAATCCGCGCCGCATTCTTAAAAGCGGTAGCCCCCTCAACAGAGGTGCCGCCGAATTTCATGATTGTTGTCTTCATATAACGCCGTTCGTTCAGTTCAGCCTGCAAAACAGATTAGCGCCTGGAAACACTTCAGACCGTGTGCCCCCTCCATCTGCCGGTGCGAAAGACCAGCGCACTTACGATCGCCAAAGTGGAAAATGCAATCGTGATAGCCAGAAAAACGCCGCGTGGTCCGAAGTCAAAGACTTTGGCCAACAAGTAGGCCAGCGGCAGTTCCCACAACCAGAAGACGAAGAGGTTAATAATCGTGGGCGTCCAGGTGTCACCCGCGCCATTAAACGACTGCGTCAACACCATGCCGTAGGCGTAGAACAGAAAACCGTAAGCGACGATGCGCAGGCAATCGACGCCGTAAGGCATAACATTCGGATCGGTCGTGAATAGTCCGATTATCTGCCTGGCAAACAGGACGAAGATCAAACCTACCGACCCAAGAAAAATGACATTGTAAAAACCAGCCTTCCACACCGCGCGTTCGGCGCGCTCAGGCTTCTTTGCACCCAGGGCCTGACCAACCATGGTGGCGGCAGCGTTTGACATACCCCAGGAAGGCAGCAAGGCAAAAAGTATCACACGAATGCCGATGACGTAGCCGGCAACTGCATCGGTACCAAAACTGGAGATCGTTCGCACCAGGCCAATCCAACTCGCCATGCCGATAAACACCTGGAACGTGCCGGTCGCAGCCAATCGCAGCAAACGCGTCATAATGGTTGGTTCAAGTCGAAAATGGTGTCGCTTGATATCAAACCGCCCGCCAGAGCGAACCAGCCGGCTGAAGGCATACAAAGCTCCGGTGCCTCTTCCGATACTGGTCGCGACAGCTGCCCCCACGATCCCCAGTTTCGGAAATGGACCTAAACCAAATATCAGGCAGGGCCCGAGCAGAATATTGAGCGCATTGGCAAACCACAGCACGCGCATCGCAATGGCCGCGTCACCAGCGCCACGAAAGATCGCGTTGATCATAAACAGCAAGACGACCGAGGCGTTGCAAGCTAGCATTACCCTGGTGAATCCGGAGCCTTTAGCGATCACTTCAGGCGACGCGCCCATCAAGGAAAGCAGCCGGGGAGCGAGTGGAGCGCCAATGAGTGCAACCACGGCTGAGATAAACAGCGCCAGTGCGATTGCCTGGACCGCTGCGCGCGCCGCGCCGTCGGGATTTTTTTCGCCGATTCGTCGCGCAATGGTCGCCGTCGCGGCGATGCTCAAGCCGATCGCCAGCGCGTAAACCAAAGTCATCAGCGATTCTGTCAGGCCGACTGTCGCCATCGCGTCCGGCCCCAGGTAAGAAACCCACTTAATATCAACGACAGCAAAAATGCTTTCCATGCACATCTCGAGCACCATCGGGATGGCCAGCAGAATGATCGAGCGGCCAATCGGACCTGAGGTGTAATCGCGGTGGCTACCGCGCAGGGATTCTCGTATGGCGCTCCAAAAACCCTGCGGCGCAGTGGTGACCGCAGCCGTCACGCCGGCCGGCGAAGCAGCGCCGTCCGTGACGTCGAAAGACTCTCTGGTTATTGGTAAGCCTTCGGACTCCGGCATCATGATATCGGTTGAAATCAACCAGGTTCGATTGATCTTTTGATTCTAACGCAGAAACTCTCCGGAATGTTTTGTTCCTGCGAACAACCTCCCCGGATTGACACCAGGAACAGTAAAGAAGTTTGCCCACGGGCCGGCGCATAGTTGTCGCCAGGCGTGGCAGTGGTGTGTTTACGAGTCCAGTTTGTGGTGGCAGAGATCGGCTTGCGAGGCGAAATGTCCGAAAGGCGCGAAGTGAAAATCACTCATCAGTTTTTTGATTGCTCCACGACTCGACCGAAATCATCCTGTAAACGTACGATGTCGTCTTCCCCGAGATAACGACCCCGCTGCACTTCGATAAAGACCAGCGTCTCATCGCCGGCATTTTCGACGCGATGAGCGGCGCCGATCGGGATGTCCACGGCCTGCCCGGCTGATACGATTGTTACAACATCATCGAGGGTGACCCTGGCCGTCCCCTGCACCACGAACCAGTGCTCGGCGCGTTGGGCATGCTTCTGGTAACTCAACCTCTTTCCCGGCCACACTTCAATTCGCTTGACCTTAAAACCGTCGACCTCATCAAGCACCGTGAATGTGCCCCATGGTCTCTGATCGAAGCGTGGAGAGTTGTCTGAATCTTTTTCAACCATTCGTGTTCTTTCAGAAAAAGACGTAACTGAGACTGTTAGTTGCAGGTCGCCCAGGCTGTCTGACTGAAATAAACTAAGAATGCCGCGCAAAACTAACAGCTTGCGCTGCCTTTCAAAGTTACTTCACTGGCGCTTGAAATATTGTACGGCCCGCTCGTGCTTTTCAGCCGCCGCGCGCGTATTGAATGTGCCGAGGTTTTTGCGCTTGCCCGTCTTTGGATCCTTTTTCTTTGAGTAGAGTCGATACTTTCCCGACTTCAATTTCCTAATCATAAGCCAAATCCCTGTTTTAATAGTCACAGATTCACGGACAAGAAAAGCCTTATTCTTAGCTTGCGGCTGCGGCTCGCCTCATTTGTGCCGCCTGACGGCGCTTCTTCCGACGGGGCAGCTCAGGCGCATAACGCCCGGTGCGCTCAAGATCGGCGATTGTATATCCGGTATCGAACAACTCGCCTGATGTTATAAGCGTATCGACGCTGTAGTCGAAAATCTTTCCGTCGTTACGAACGTAAACCGAACCACGCCGGCCCTTCAAGTACTGGTCACGAGTCACGAGTGCGTACATGTGGCGACGTGCGCCGAGCGTCCCACTGGGACGACAGGGAATGAATTCCTCGCCATTCGGCAAGCGGTAGACGTTGAGCTCGATGAGCATGCTGCGGCCATAGCGTTGTAATCGAGTTTCGAAACCGTCGGGCAATCCGAATCGTTGCTTGACCAGAGGCGGCGCAACCCTGGGCTTAGTCGCAGTCCGTGGCGGCGAAAATTCATTGGCGGGTGTTTGGTTATTGGAGTTGACATCCACCCTGCCGGCGTCATTTTCAGCGGCGGGCAAATTCTCAAATGAGGGACTGGTATCCGCCAGACTCTGCCGGCAGGCATTGCGTAGTTGCTCCGAACCGTCAAGCAAGCCTTCGCTCATCTGCTTCAGTGTCGCGTGGCCCGAAACGACAGCTTCAATCTTCTGATCTTCGGTCATCTCGGCCCAGAGTTGATCGCCGATGATCGACTTCGACATTTGAAGCCAGAGTTTACGCTTTTCTTTTCAGCTTTCAAGATTGATTTGACGAAAGGGGTCGTTCAATTTTGGTGCACGGATACGGTGTTCGCTACCTGTCACTGTTGGAGCGTAGGGGCACGGTATGCCGTGCCGCTGCTGAGGCCAGGTTATGGTGTCTTAATGGAAGTCATGTGAAGGCGTGGCAGCCACCTGGAACGAAAGCGCGCGAATAGATTTTGCTTTTACAGAAATTACGTTGTCCTGGTTTTGCAGGCGACCTGAAATCAGTAGAAAAGGTTCATCAACTACAACTAAACGATACTTATCAAATAATTGTGGGGTGATGATGATGTTTGCTACTCCCGTTTCGTCTTCCATAGTCAGAAACACAAAACCCTTGGCCGTGCCCGGTCGCTGCCGCACAATTACCCAGCCGCCAACTTTTACCGCACTGCCATTACGCAGATGTTGAAGATCAATCGCACGCACAGCTCCCAGTTCGCTTAATTGCGCACGCCGGTAAGCCACCGGATGGCGGCCGATGGTTAAGCCGGTACTGCGAAAGTCGGCGTCCATCCTTTCCGGCCGTGTCATGGGAGTCAAAGGCGAGTTGCCGTCCGCCTCATGAAGTTTTTCGTAAAGTTCTCCCGCGGGCCGCGCCACACGTTCAACCTGCCATAACGCATCGCGCCGAGTAGTTCCTTTGTCCAATGTCCCAGGTCTCAAGTCTGAGGTCTCATTGAGACTTGAGACTTGAGACTTGAGATTCTTTTCCGCTTGAATGAAATTCAACGCTCCCACCGTCGCCAGCTTTCTCAATTCATCCTTGCGCAGTTCCGGCACACGCTGCTGTAAATCGTCAATACTCACGAACGACGATTTAGATCGCTCACGTACAATCGCCTTGCCCGATTGTTCACTCAAACCCTTCACATATCTCAAACCGAGACGCAGGACGAGATCCTTTCCCTTTTCCCCGTTCCCCTCTTTCCCTCTTCCCCCCTCTTCGATCGTGCACCACCAATCCGAGCGGGTGATGTCCACCGGATTGACCGTTAGTCCATGTCGTTGCGCATCCTTGACAAGTGTGAAAGGTTGATAGAAACCCATCGGTTGGTTGTTAAGAATTGCCGCGGTGAAGGCCGCCAAATAATGACACTTTAAGTAAGCACTGGCGTAAGCAATCAAAGCGAAGCTGGCGGCGTGGGATTCCGGAAAACCATAAAGTGCAAACGACGTGATCGCCAGCACGATTTCTTCCTGCGACTTTTGCGGAATGCCCTTGCGCGCCATGCCTCGCCGCAGCTTAACTTCTATTTCCTTCATGCGCGCTTCCGAGCGCTTGAAGCCGAACGCACGCCTTAGCTCTTCTGCTTCACCTCCGGAAAAATCCGCGCAGATCATCGCCATCTTCAACAACTGCTCCTGAAACAGAGGCACGCCCAGCGTCCGCTTCAATACCGGTTCGAGCAAAGGATGAGGATATATAACTTCTGCGCGGCCCTGGCGGCGCTTTAAATAAGGGTGCACCATGTTGCCCACGATCGGGCCTGGTCGAATGATCGCTACCTGCACCACGATGTCGTAAAACTTTTGCGGTCGCAGTCGCGGCAAACATGACATCTGCGCCCGACTCTCCACCTGAAACATGCCAATCGTGTCAGCTTTTTGCAGGGCCTGGTAAACTGCCGCGTCATCCTGCGGCAGATGCGCCAGATCAACTTCTTCCTGGTAGGAGTCTCGAATTAACTGAATGGAATCTTCGAGCACGGCCATCATTCCCAGGCCAAGTAAATCAACTTTGATTAGTCCCAGGTCGGCGCAATCCTCTTTGTCCCATTGCACGACAACACGGTCAGGCATCGCCGCCGGCTCGAGTGGGACCACCGAATCGAGTTGTCCCTGGCAAATCACCATGCCGCCTGAATGCTGGCCCAGATGACGCGGCAGGTCCTGCACCTGTTGATAAAGCTCAAAGAATTTTTTGATACGGGGATTTCGCAGGTCCAAACCCGCATCGCGAAACTGACGCTCAGAGGAGTCCTTCGGATCTTTCCATTCCCAGGTGTGCACCAAAGCAGAAAGACGCCCCAGTGTTTGATCGTCAAAGCCGAGAGCCTTGCCCACTTCGCGCGCCGCCGACCGGCCACGATAAGTGATCACGTTTGCTGTCATAGCGGCACCGAGTTTTCCGTAGCGCTCGTAAACGTATTGAATAGCGCGCTCGCGCTGATCACCGCTCGGCAGATCAAGATCGATATCCGGCCACTCGCCGCGTTCTTCGGAAAGAAAACGCTCAAACAAAAGTTCCATACCTACCGGGTCGACTGCCGTGATGCCCAGGGAATAACAGACGGCGCTGTTTGCCGCCGACCCGCGGCCCTGAATCAGAATTCCGTTAGACTTACAAAACTGCACGATGTCCCAAACGATTAGGAAATAACCTTCGAGCTTGAGTTTTTCGATCAAACGGAGTTCATGTTCAATCTGCAAACGCGCGCGCTCGTAGGATGGCTTGCCCTGTCGGCCGGTGTAGTTTCGCCGCGCGCCCTCTTCGGTCCGTTGGCGCAGAAAAGAGGTCATCGTCTGGCCCTGCGGCACGGGATAGCAGGGAAACTCATAACCCAGATCGGTCAACTTAAATTCCAGGCGTGAGGAAAGCTCGAGGGTGTTGTGAATTGCCTCAGGCAGGTCGGCAAAGAGCGTAGCCATGGCCGCGGCGGATTTCAGATAACGTTCGGAATTTGTCGCCAGTAAACGCCCGGCAGTTTCCAGGCGCACGTGATTGCGAATACAAGTAAAGACGTCAGCGACTTCGCGTTGCACTGCCGTCGCGTGGCTTACGCCGTTGGTCGCCAGCAGTGGCAGATGCAAGCGCCTGGCACTCTCAACCACTGCCTGGTTGCGGGCTTCCTCTTCGCGATTGAAATGACGCTGCAATTCGGCGTAAACATTCCCTTTGCCAAACACCTCAATCAACCACTCTGCTCTTCTCTGCGCTTCCTCTGTGTTTGCTGTGCCTCTGTGGTGAACTGCTTTCGCCAGCGGCCCATCCGCGGCGCCTGTCAAACAAATCAAACCTTCGGCATGCGCTGCAAGTTCCTCTGGGGTAACGGCGCATTCTCCGGGCTTCGCATGCTTAGGCACGCGTAACTTCATACGCGTTATTAGCCGGCAAAGATTTTGATAACCGGTTCGATTGCGGACGAGTAGTGGGAGCGAAAACGTTTCTCGTCCAAGGTCCAACGTCCAGTGTCCAACTTTCCCTGGCTCATTTTGTTTTTGACCCTGAACTTTGGACATTGGACTCTGGACGACGGTTACCTCCGCACCGATGTGCGCTTTGATCCCATTCTTCTCTGCTGACAAATGAAACCGCGGGCTGCCATAAAAACCGTCGCGATCCAGCAGGGCCATCGCCGGCAGGTCCAGCGCCTGACATGCGGCTATTAATTCTTCAGGCACAGAGGCGCCCTCAAGAAAACTGAACGCCGAGCGTGCATGTAGTTCGATGTAGTGCGGTGGGTAGTGAGCAGTGGGCAGTCGAGCCTCTGTTATCGGTTTAGTTTTCTGCAAAGAGTTTTTTAGCTGCTTACTGCCCACCGCTCACGGCTCACTTCTTCAGTCATAAATTCCTTCGACAAACCAGGATCCACTACGCAACTCGCGATAAACGCGGTAAAGAATTTGGTCTGGACCAACCTGGCTGCTCACCTCTTTAATTTTCGCACCTTCTGACTTCTGACTTCTGATCTCGGACCGCTGCCCTCTGGACTCAATCGCCACATCCCACTCATCTCTCGCCCAAAGATCTGATCGCCACCACTCGCCGGTAGTGCGCCAGGGACCAGCAAGTCCTACCACTTTCCCATAAACACTTCGCTCCTTTCCCCAGGCGTTGATTTCCGTTGGATATCCACGCGCGGCCTCAACCATTGCCCGCAATGGCGGTCGAAATCGGCGAAAACCAAGGGAGACTTCCGGATTTCGAATTTCGCCTTTTGGGTTTACTGACTGCTGATTGCTGATTGCTGATTGCCGCGCTCCCGCCTTTCGCCTTTTGGTGTCCTTCAACTCAAACCTCTTAATGCGAAAAGCATCCGGCCGGTGCGTGTCCAATAATTCCGGCGAGCCGACATTTTCAAGACCAACGAGTTTTGCCAGACGCGCGAGTGTCAATTCCAGCCTGGCCGGCTCAGGCGCAAGTGGAATAAACAATCCTGTTTGTAAAACTCGAGGTTTGACGGGCTCACAATTAATTGAAACTGCAACCACCGCGGCACATGGTGGGTGCGCTTCGGCATCAAGCAGCAGCAGTTTCAAAAACACTTTGTGATCGCGCATGGGGTAAGGCAGAGTGATTTTCAGTTCATGCGCGCGCTTGTTTTCAAGTTTCATTTGCACGTGCAGCTCATTGGTGGCCAGCGCATACGCTTGCAAACTCGCGCAGATTTGATTGAGCAGTCTGGCGAAGATGAAAGAGAGAGGTTCAAGTTGCGCGATGGGATATTCAAGCTCGATCGAGTTTTGGAAAACAGTGGCGGCTGGTTTTAGTTTTAAGTGGCGGTCGGTTTTTCCACTCGCCAGTTGTTGCAGCTTCACCCCTTCCTGGCCAAGCCGCTCCGAAACACCCGCAATGGGTAGTTCCGCATACTCTTTGAAGGTGCGCACGCCCCAAAGCCTCAGCGTCTCGAAAATTTCTTCGGCCCGCTTTTCTTCGATGTTGACCAACGAATATTCCAGTGCGCTTATTGGTAATTGCCCCAGGCAAGTCAGCTCTTCTCCGGGCGCAGTAAAAGTTATTCCTCGACAGCGCCGCGCAGCATGTATTGCGGCATCAGGATTCGCCGCCAGTGCAACGTTTACCTGGCAATCAAGTCCACCGGCCTGCTTCGGCGCGCCAGCCTGTTTCTCAATTACTTTTGCCAGCTCATAGGCAGAGCCAAAACGAAGCGCACAACCTTCGACGTCGATCACAACCGTATCCGGCCAGGATTCTTCGACAAAAGGTGAAAAGGAGTAAGCAAATTCCGCCAAAGACAGTCCTTCCGAGGGATTTTGCTTATTTATGCCCGCAAACATGACCCGCCTTTCAGCTTTGAAATGAATTGAACCGAAGATTAGCGAAAATCAGCGAAGATTGTCAAGAGCTGTCTCCCGGGAGTGTCCTAATTGCCACTCTCTGCGAGCGTCCTTGTCTGCTCTCACCGGTGAGTGTTTTCTTGACGTAAGGACCAGCACGATTGGCAACAACTAAAGGAGACAGAGGCAGCCGTGCGCGGAGGCGAAGATCCAGGGCTATGACTCTCTTATTGTGCTCTGACCTGCAAGGAAGTTTCTCTTACGGTCGGGCTCAATGGCCGATGTCGTTCCACCAGCATTGTCAGGGAACGCAACAGTCTTCCCTGGGTAAATAAAAATGGGGTAGTGGTGTTCGTTCGGGCCGAAAGATTGATTAAGGAAAATTTTTTCTTATTACTTGCATCCTGATTCACTTCTGACCAAACCACTGTTTCGTTTTTCATCTCCAGCGACAAAACCGCGCAGGATCGCACACTGCAATCCTGCGTCATTACCAATAAAGCGGTCGGGCTATTTTCCACGACCCGACGAAAACGAAACCACCACGACGAGATAATTCGGCGCGCTGCTTTGGGGGAAAGATCGCCCAGATCCAGGATTACTACGCCAAAACCGCCACCCTGCAACAGGAGATCAGTAGCTTTGAAGGCGTGCTCCAGATTGTTGTCGCAGCGTATCCAGAGCAGTCGATCAAAATTCACGTTGGCGCCCTCGGCTGATTCCGGATCGAGCGTATTGTTCATATCTACCAGTGCGCACACTTCTTCATGGTTTGTCGCCGCCGCAAGAGTAGAAAGCATAAAACTCGTGCGGCCTGAAGACGCTGGGCCAAAGACTTCGCTGATAGCGCCACGGGGCAGGCCGCCTTCGGCAAGAGCGTCGATTTGCAAAACACCGGTGGCAATAAATTCCGTGCTCTTTGGTGCCTGGTGCTTAAACGCATCGCCAAAACGAGCTGCAATGGTGGATTCAATTTCCGCTTTTGAAATCGCCGTTCTCATGATTTATAACCCATGTTGTAACTCAAACTATCAGTTTGCGAACGCTTTGGAGCTCTGCATAAAATCGCAAACTGTCAGATTTGCACTGCAAAACATGCCACGAAAGACTTCAAATGGCTCGGCAGAAGAATTTTTTCCTGACAAACTAAGTTTGCCTTCCCTGCGCGAAGCGGCTGCCGACTGCAAAGCATGTGATCTTTGGAAACGCGGTACTCAGACCGTCTTCGGCGAAGGGCGGCGCCGCGCGAGTGTTTTATTTGTCGGAGAGCAACCGGGCAACGAAGAAGATCTAACTGGAAAACCCTTCGTTGGTCCTGCCGGCCGACTATTCGACAATGCGCTTGCAGAAGCCGGCATCGAGCGCTCGCAAACTTACGTCACCAATGTTGTCAAACATTTTAAATGGGAGCCGCGGGGCAAACGCCGCATTCATAAAAAACCCAACGCCCAGGAAATTGCTGCCTGCCGCCCCTGGCTCGAGGCCGAGATAGCTTTAGTCAAACCGAAAGTAATCGTGGCTCTCGGCGCCACCGCAGCCCAGGCTCTGCTGGGCGCCACATTTCGCGTCACAAAACAACGGGGCGAGTTCATAGAATTCACTCTGGCGCCTTATATAATGGCCACAGTCCATCCTTCCTCCATTCTTCGTGCGCCTGATGATGAAACCCGCCGCCTCGAACATCGTCGTTTTGTAGCTGACCTCAAAAAACTCGCGCGGGTGCTGAAGTAGGACAGACTTTCTTTTAGCTATCCAGGACAGGCAGGAATGTCTGTCCTACCCCACTTTGCACTTGACCAGGCTATCTATCTTCGATAATATTCGCCATATTTTCGGTACATGCCGAAAATAGCATAGGTGGCTAATTTCAATCAAGAGTTTCGTGGAGATTTTGCAATGCCGGTAACCGCACGACAAAGACAAGTCTATGAGTTCATCACCCGTTACCTGGAAACTAACAACCAACCACCTACCATCGCTGAAATCGGTAAACAGTTTCAGATGAGCTCTTCGGCCAGCGTCCACAGCATACTGTCGACGCTCGAACGTCAGGGACTCATCAAGCGCATTCCCAACGTCAGTCGCGGCATTGAACTCATCAAGCCTGACAAGACAGAAGACAGCGGAGAGGAATTTGAAATTCCCTTGTTAGGATTGGTAGCGGCCGGCCAGCCTATCGAAGCTATTCTTGCTCACGAGACTGTATCAGCTCCCAGGAACATGATTGGCCGCGGCCGCATGTTCGCGCTGCGCGTGCGTGGAGATTCAATGATTGAAGAGAACATTCAGGACAACGACATCATAATCGTCTCGTCGCAGCAGACGGCTGAGAACGGCCAGATGGTGGTGGCGCTGATAGATGGAAATTATGCGACGGTGAAAAAGTTTTATCGTGAGCCGGACTTCATTCGCCTTGAGCCGGCCAATCCGCAGTTCAAACCAATTTTTATCAAGACACCGGAGCGCCTGCAGATCCAGGGCGTTGTGCGCGGATTGATTCGCAGCTACGAAAATTCTGCTCGCCCTGTCTGAGACGGACCCATAAGAATGAAAGCCGCCAGAGCGCTCGACACTATGTCAATGGAATCGGACGTGAGCTTCCTTGGCTTTGCGCTTAGCGACTGTGTGGTTGAGCTTGACAAGCAAGCAGCCAAATACCTGCGTGCCGTTCACCGTACTGCTCTGGAGTTGGCAATTCACAATCGCTTCGGAATAGAGATCGGGGGATTCTGGCTGATGCCGGAACAGCTCGCGCAGTTAAGAAAGCTTCCGGAGTGTTATCCCC
>DATGYM010000141.1:0-22774 GCA_035297925.1 Pyrinomonadaceae bacterium
CCCGCCGTTAAGCGCAAGGCTTTGTCCAAAGAACGGCGACGACAAGTTGCCGACCGGCGGCGCCAGGTTGACGTGATTGAATAGGTTCTGGAAATTCAGGGAGAACTGCATGCTGTAGCGCTTGGCTTCAGATCCACCGCCTCCCGGAGGACCGCCAATACCGGCCAGGCCGCCTCCGCCGCCGCGCGGACCACCGCCACCGCCACCCGGTCCGCCACCGGGACCTCCCCCGCCTCCGACAATTCGCGGAACTCCAGTCACCCCGCCTGGGCCCCTTTGTCCTCCCTGCCCCTGACCCGGCTGCTGCCGGCTCTGATTCGCCACCGAAGAGGAATGGATGGTGCCAAAGTTCCACGTCTTGCTGATGCGCATGTTGACCGACAAGAACCCTGGACTGTGTCCGAAATTGCGCGGGATAAGTGGTTCACCTGCAGCGGGTCGCAGATTGAAGTTGCCAAACTGCGTACAGACTATGTTCGCGCCCGGGTTGTTGCAGTCAACGCCGGCAGGCGCAAACGAGGGACGCTCAGTGAATAAGCGATCGCCATTCGTGTCCTGGCCGGTGGTGATGTTGAACGGCGCCCCTGTGGTGGCGATGATGAATGGATTCAAACTAAGCTGCCACCAGGGTAGATTCAGCGTGCCTGCGAAAGTGAACCGCTGCCGCACATCGAATGTGGCTCGGCCAAACTCTCCGGACAAGTCATAGGAGTTGGCCGGGAAAATAGAGCCACCCTGCCCATCTGTGTCGTTGGTCGTCTTGCTCAACGAATAGCTGGAGAAAAATGTCAGGGCGCGACTAAACCTGTTATTAAAGCCGATGAACAACTGGTTTTGATTAAACCGGCCGCTTGACTCGTACTGATAGATCTCGCCGACGTTGCCGAAGGGACGTGTGCCGTTGGTTCCAGGTATGGGGGCGTTGATATCGCGCGCGCGAATTACGTGCTGAATACGAACCAGAAACACCCCGGCGAATAGTGTGAACCGTTTTGGCAGTTGGCGCTCGACCTGCGTGCCCGCGAGATAAACAACCGGCGCCTGAAGATCATCCGCGACGCGCCAGGTTACTTGCCGGCCAATCGCACTCAGACTGTTCAGCGCCGGCACATTAGGAAAGCTATCCAGCGGCGATGCGTTAGGCGCAACGAATTGTCCGCTCGCGTCATAGAGTGGCACCTCGCTCACTACAAACTGTTGTTGATTCACGCCATTGAAGCGATTCGCCTGCAGCGTGCTGTTTTCGTTGAAGCGATTGTAGAAAACTCCGGCACCCGCGCGAATAACCATCTTCGGCGGTTTGGCGCTGTTGGCAGCGCCGGGTGACCAGGCCACCGCCAGGCGCGGCGCAAAATTCAGAATGCTCTTGATATTTGTCTGGCCCTCGTAACGCAGGCCATAGCTGAAGGTCAGATTGGGTCGCACACGCCAGTCGTCCTGCGCGTAGATGCCAAAATCCGTTTGCGAGACGCTGGCCCTGGGATCGCCGGATGAAATGCTGAACTGCGATGGTTCGCCACCGAGCGCGCGAATTTGCAAGGCCGTGAGACCCAGCTGCTGTCCCAGCAACGTCCGCCGGTAACGTTCCAGGCTGTCCACAAAAACCGGCTGATTGGTAATCGGTTGATTATTCGCGTCAAGCGTGGGCACCAAAGCGCCTGCAAATGTGAAGGTGCCGCCAAAATTGTTCGGATTGATATCGGTGATGGTCACGCCGCGCAGCCTGCCACCAAACTTGAAGGCGTGAGTTCCCCTGGCCCAGGCGAGAAAGTCCTGCAGTTCCCAGTTCTGTCGTGTATTGGTGACATGGCCGACTTGCGAACTCCCACCAATAAACGAACTGCTGACATTAAGAGCCGGTATGGTGTTGTCCGCAAGGCTTTCGGACCGCTGGCGAGTAAATTGGAATTTCGTCTCGTTGATCATCGACGCGTTCAGGACAGCCGTTTCCGTGAGCTGAAGGTTCTGTTGCGTCGAGGAAGAATTGTAGGCGCGCTCGGGCAATGAGAATCCGCCCACGCCACTGTTTTCCGTGCTCGAGTGGTTATAGCTGTAACGGGCGATAAGTGTGTTACTGCTATTGATCTGGTAATCGAAGCGCGGACTAAAAGTGATATTCCGTCTGGGCACAACCACGCCAAGACCCAGGTCAAACGGGTTAAGGTTCGCATCCAGCACTGTAGCTTTAACGAGTTCGTTGTCGTCAATTTCGCGTCGCTCGAAATCAACGAAGTAAGACGCTTTCTTCTTCACCAGCGGACCGCCCAGATTGCCACCGTATTGACGCAGTTGGAACGGCGAGCGTTTGGCTGAACTGGTAGCAAACGGGTTACGCGAGTTAAGGCTTTCATCCTGAAAATTAAAGAACGCACTACCACGGATCTTGTCTGTGCCCGGACGAGTCAGGATATCGATTCGTCCTGACGGCTGGTCGTTTTCCGCAGCGAATGGATTCTGGTTGATGCGAATTTCCCGTATTGAATCTTTAGGGGGCAAGCGGCCGCCGGAAAAACCGTCGACGAAAATCTGCCCGCCATTCGGACCCATCGATGGACCAGCCAGCGCTTGCAAAGCCGCTGCCAACTCATCAGGGTCGTCAGGCAAGGCGTCGAGGTCCTTACCGGTGATCAGTGTTTGGTTCGCGTTATTCGTTGACTCAGTGCTGAGTGGGGTTTCAGCGGCGATGGTCACCTTTTGTTCTTCAATCGTAACCTTTAGGGTGAGATCGACTGCCTGCCGCGCACCTGGGGTCAAATCAATCTCTGTCTCTTCAGAATCAGCGAAGCCGGTGGCCTTAGCGCGCAGAGAATATTTGCCGGGTGCAAGTCCGGTAAAAACATATGCGCCTTCGCCGTTGGTGGTGGCCGACTTTTCCACGCCGCTCGCGTCGGTGAGCGTAACGCTCGCTCCGACAATGGTGGCGCCCAACTCGTCTTTGATCACGCCACGCAATGTTCCCCGCGTCTGCTGTGCAAAAACCGCCGCTGCGGAAAACAGGAGGATGAAAGCGACGGTCAAAATCAGTCGCGGGAAATTTCTGGAGACATTCATAATAAAGCCCTTAATGGTTTTCTGATTTACATCGTTGACGGGTTCCTAAACAAAACCAGGCGAGCCTGAGTTATGGCAAACCAATTCCAAATTGGATGCCACTACCGAGTCCTGCTGCCGGGTTGGGCGCCGTTTGACCGCCTGCCTGTTGCTGTCTTGCCGCGAGCAAGTTAAGAAGCGTATCGGCTCCGGAAATAAGACTGATGGCGGTAAGTCGCGACGCGTCCGCTCCCTTGGTGCTGGAAACGATAATCGTGTCTCCCGCCTTCACATCAGCGAGGGCAATGATGGGCAGTCGTTCCAGCATGTCCTGGATATTCATTCCGCCACCGGCCATGCGCACGCCGCCCTGACCCGCACCTGGTTGCTGTCCCGCGCCAGCGGGCCGGGCCATCATCATGGCGCCCATCTCGTTCGCCGCAGGAAACTTCCGCAAGACAGCGTCCTGCTTAACGATAATCGTGAGCGGTTGCTTGTTCTGCAGGTCGTTGATCTTCAACTCACCGGTTGCGACATCGACTGCTGTCACAACCCCGGCAACCGTTTTGAATGAACCGGTAACTACCTTCTCAGCGTTGAATGCCGTGCCGGCTGCGTTGCGTTCACCCAGGGCCCGAAGCTGATCACCCACCTTCAGTTCATCAAAGGTTGCGGTTCTGGCGTCGGCGAACTTGATCGAGTCGGGTGCATAACGCCGCAACTCTACTTTTTCCGAGACCGGAATAATCAGCGCCTGCGGACCGGCCATGGTCCTCGTGCTGATACTTATTTCTTTCGTTTCCGGCTTGAGGGCAGTAATAATGCCGAGGATGCCACGCCGTTTCCATTCCGCTCGTTCAGCCTCGTGCTTTTTCGCAATGTCGGCTTTGGTCATGACCACGATGGCTCTGGCAGGAATCACTTTGTGATCGTCGGATAGTTTGCCCATCGCCAAGACTCGATCGCCTTCTGCCACTTCGCCGAACGTTATCTTCGTTGCATTGGCCAAACTCGTTTCGCCGGGTGCAACACGCATGTAGGTAGTAGCGTCACTGAGCACAACGGTTACTAAAGAACCGGCGTCAGTTTTGATGATCAACTGTTTAGCCGCCACATCGATCACTTTCACCTCCCCCAGGGCCCGGTTCGGGCTGATTGAGGGATCCCCTGTTTGCGGTGCGGCAGCATTCGCCGCGGTCTGCGCCTGACTATTAAGCCCGCCAAGTAAACCAGTAAGCACAAGCGCGAAGGCAATAAACTGCCCTTTCATTACTCCTCCTATTCGATTCCGGGAAAACTGCTTCAACTATGAATTAATTAGACGCTTGGATTGACGTCCTGGATGATCGCATTCTGTTACGCACCCGGGCCGATGAATGTTCTAGATAAGTTGATATCCTGTCAGGGTTATCCTACAACCGCACAAAGCGGTTGCACGCCCCATGTTCGAAAAAGTTGCACAAAGATCGGCGGGCCCCTGGGGCAGCCAAAACGCAAAGAGCTTTTGATCCTTAAAGGAGTGAATTCGTCTGGATTGCTTTGAGGATTGTGAGTTGTAAATTCAGACTTCCTGAGGCCGTTTCCAACCAACGCGATAGCGTGCGGTAAGGGCAAGGCCGAGGCTGGAAACCATAACAACCGCGACTACTATCGGCCAGACATAAGGCAGGGATGAGAGCGTAATCCAGAATGCAGTACCCATCAGCAGCGCAACGGCCTCCGAATTTTTGCCAATTTTTACGTAATTTCGTTGTAGCCAACGGCCGGTGGCGGCATAAATAATCACGCGTCCAAACAAGCCGGCTATGAGTATTAAGAGCAGAGTCATCAGCCCTACCAGGACGCTTATCGTGGGGGGAAGGTAGTGAAGACTAACTGGAACTCCGGCGCCGATCACCACAGCGCCTACGAATCCAATTATCGCGACGCGCGGAAGTGTCAATTGCAAACGCGCAATGCCGCGGCTGATCGTTCCAGGCATGGCTGCGGTCAGCGCCAGCGAGACGACAAACCAAAACAATACTGCCAGCACGCGCAAGCCAATGTAGGCTGCCGACCAGCGTGGCGCGAGCAGGTCGGTAGGGCGGCGCATCATGTTGCGCAACTCCTGCTCGTAACCCGCATACATTATTGTCTGGGCTGCCGGATTACGATTGGGCACCTTGTCTACGTGTTTGTACGTGCCGCCGATGACCATCACGTCGCCGCCTATGCGCGCGCCCTCAAGCTGAATCACCGACCCGCCAACGGCCGCTACATCACCCTCGACCGTTCCGCGCACAATAACGTCGCCACCTAAGGCGAACGCCCCATTCTTTGCAGTGCCATTTACCGTCAACGAACGTCCCAGGCCATACACGATCGTGTCGCTGACACCGTCAACGACATAGGGACTGTCACCGGGAACCGGTTCATACTGGTTTTGACCGTTGGCGAGCCCAACTACGCAGGCGCTATAAAGAAACAACAAGCCAATTCTGAGCGCCCTGCGCAACAAAGGCAGATCGCTCTGCTGCCTGAAGATCGCTTCGCTCACGATTGATGGAGTGGACATTGTCATGCGAACCGCGCTCTTATTCGATAACGCGAGTTCGGTGATAACGTGAAATGAGGCGGGAAAGAAAAGCAATGGCGAGTATCATCAGCAGCAAACCAGCAACGCCTGCGAGACGCGAATCGGCCATGAGCCCTCTAGCGACGACGCGCAGGATCAGGGTGAACCCTGAGACGGCGTTAAAGATTAAATCCGCAAGAAAACTCACTACTCTCAGAATTTTACCGGCGACAGAACGCGCACTGAGAAACACGGCCTTACTGGAGGCAAAACCGAGCAAGGCAAAAGCTGCCAAACTCAAAATAATGCAAAGCCGCAGAGCCCGTGCATGTTCCCTGCGCTCGCGTAATCCTCGCATGTCACTTTCAGCGTGAACGGCAACAACCTGCGCAAAGTTCGGCGGCACGGATAGTTGCAGCGGACTAGCGAGGGCCGAATCCAGCTCACACATGAAAAGCCGCTGCGCCTTCAATTCCGCGGCACACTTTGAACAACCGGTGAGATGTTCTTCAAAGGCAGAAGCCAGCACCGGATCCAGGTCGCCCTCGATGTAGGCAGCGATATTTTCGGTCTCGCAAATGTAGTTGCTGTTAGACACGAGTGATCTAGATTCCGTTAATTCCTTTAGTCAGAAATTGCTGGCGCATCATCTCGCGCGCGCGAAACAGCCGGTTCTTCACCGTGCCTAAAGGTAAGCCAGTGACGTCGACAATTTCGTCGTAGGTCAGATCCTGCGAATGTCGCAGAACAACCAGTTCACGGTAAGCCGTCGGCAACGAGCGCACTACAATCTCAATTTCCACTCGCCGCTCCTCGCGCTCACTCTGCTGTTCCGGACTGAGACCCTCGCTTTCGAGTGGCAGATCGTAACTATCCCCTTCCCTCCCGTTAACCAGAGAGCGCTCGCGACCGGAATTTCTGCGCAGGTGATCAATAGCGGCATTATGCGCAATCTTGTAAATCCAGGTCGAAAATTTGAATTCCGGCCGGTAGCGCGAAAGCGATCCATAAATCTTGATGAAAATCTCCTGCGTAAGGTCCAAGGCTGTATCGTAGTCGCCGACCATGCGGTAAACATAGCCGGAGATTGGCCGCTGATAGCGACGAACCAGTTCCTCAAAGCCTCCTTCGAGACCCTGCGCGGCGCTGGCAACCAATTCGCGATCGGCTGCTGAATCAAATTTCAAAATTTCGGGGGTTACCGATGCATTCATGATGCCAGGGTATTACGTCAGCCATTTCCAGGATGTTTCAAAAGCTGCCCGGGTTTGCGGCGCGAAACCACAACCTGGGACAGCAAACTTTCTACTGCCACGATAAAGTCGCGAGTCCTGCCGCGGCAGCGATCGCGTCAAAACTCAGGTCGCGCGTTTGCAGTTGCAGTCCCACATCTGCGGCGTCGAGTGATCGCAAATCGGCACCCAAAGTTTCGCTGACAATCTCGCAGGCGCGTCCCTTATTCAACAAACCGCCAACAATCAGCATTCGCGACAGTTGCACCTGGGATTCCCCACTGCGCCGGTCACGATAAAAGAGCAGCAAACGATAAAGCTCGTCTTCGCATTCCTGCGGCTCACAGTCGACGGTGCGAACAATAAGCGGTTGTTTGCCGCGAAAAACTACCGCTGTGAAACCTTTATCTGAAGAACTGAGCAGCAGCGAGTCACCGCCATGGCCATTTTGCGTAAGCCACTGTCCTTCACCGATGTGTCGCGGAAGGATCAGTCCCGCGCGCCAACCCAAAGCACGCAGTGCGCTCTCGTATTCGCCTAGTATGGAAGTGCGGGTCGCAACCACCAGATAGCGATCCCTGCCCTGCTCATCGGCCGGCAATCGTTCCCGGGAGATAGACAGCTCCTCCATTGAGGTGCCGAAGCCACGCTCCATTTTCCAGTCTAATACTTCCTCAAGCTCCGTTCGCGAGGCCGGCGCGGCCTCGAGGGTTAAGATCAGAGTGCGACTGGTTTCCTCGGGCAGCGCCATCGACCAGCGCTTTTGCTGCAACAATCCAGCGCTGACTGCCAGCTCTCTCAGCGCCGCGCTCAATTCCAAAGGGTCCGAGATGTTCGGCTCTTCGAAGCTCGGTTGGATCAGCGACTCTGGCAAAGTGACGGTAGCCGCGCGTCGCAGGCTATACGATCCCCCCCGCCCACGCTCGAGCTGAATCATCGTCGCCAGGCGCTTTTCAAAACCAAGCGCCGTTGCCGGATAGTGGGGGTTTATTAACCTGGTTAGCGGGTTATGCATTGATGAATGTGGAACTGCGAATTTCGGATTGCGAATTTCCGCTGCCGACGGTTACCCGTATTGATTGAAAATTTTTTGCCCTGAAACAATTCGACTTTCGCATTCCGAAATCCGCAAGTCACGTTCACCATTCACTATAGGGCGTCCCTTCGGAAGACGTATCGGTAGAAGCGCTATGAACATCGGTCACGCCTGATTCGCCGCTTGAAGAGTTTGGATCCTCGCCGGTGGTTATGCTCCAGTCCGCTTGTCCTGTGATGGGATCCTTCGGAATCTCGCGCATATATCCACCCGCCACGAGATCGTCAAGTGACTGCGGCAGCTTCTGTTTATCAGCAGTATACTCGTCCAGCAGAATCCGCATCCGGTACAGGTCTTCACGCAAAACGGCTTCGCGAGTAGACAAAATTATTTTTTGATACTGCGGCAGCACGATCGCCGCCAGAATAATTATGATCGTGATCACGATCATTAATTCGAGCAGCGTAAACCCGGAAAACGCAGTCGGCAGTCGGCAGTCGGCAGTCGGCAGGAAACGGCGCCGCCGTCCAACTGCGTGCCTACTGCCTGCTGCTCCCGCCGACTGCGTTTCACCAGTCACTATACTTCTCACCATTCAAAGCTGTTTCCTTCGATTTCGAACGAACATCAAAAACGTTTTCTCCGCCCCATGAATCGCTGTCCGCGGAGTCGTAGCATGAGCGAAATTCCCATTCGGCTTCGCCAGTAATAGGATCAGTGGGAATTCCGCGCAGGTAAACTTTCTTCTTAGTCGAAAGCTCTCCGGCAACTTTTGTCGCGTCAACGTTCGGATTTCCCAGACCGCCGGGGGCGCCGCCACGCGGTATGACGTTGACGCCATCGACCAGGGTCTGCAGATCCGGAGGATAGCGGTCCGGGTTGTCGACGCCGAAGATAGTGCAATCCGAGATCACGACTCTGCTGCGCGGGTCAACATAATTACTTGGCGGTGGGACGCTGCCGGGTGGTGCACCACCTGTAACTCCGGTGCAAGTCATGCCAACGGTGTCCCGGTGAAAGTCATCGATAGCCGTTCGCATCTGGCGCAGCGCTTCGCGTAGTTGTTGTTCCTTCTGCCGCTTCACCGAAATTTTAAGCAGCGGAATAACACCAAGCGTGAGGATACTCAGTACCGTTATGGTGATGACCAGCTCAATGAGCGTAAAGCCCCCACGGTCGTGGGTCATTAACAATGGCCGACTTGGAAAGAAGCGAGACAGAAGTACGCGGCGACCGGGAAGCTGTAACTCCACCACCGCATCGCCGCGTTCTGAGTTATTCCGACGTCGCTCTCGCAGGTAAATCACCTTCTTACTGCTTCACGGTTGCGCGTACTGGCAAAATATTAACAGTCAGATCCCGCGCGTCTGTAGCCACCAGATGAGAAGAATCTTTGTCCAGCAACAGAGCCGCGTCGCCCAACCCCACACCCTGGACCTCTACATACAGCAAAGGACTTGCCCCGGTCGCTTTGCCCAGGTTTGATATCGAAATAAGGCAAACGCCGGACTCGTCGGTTGACTGGGTGAAGCTTACCCCGCTATTTGCGCTGTCGGCCACCGCTTGAATTCTAACTACCTTCGGATCAAATCGCACCGCGACGATTGCCAACGCCAGGGGCACATCCGACTTCATGTTAAGCGCAAAACGGCGCGTCTCGCCGACCTTCATGGATTGATCGGTCGGCCCCAGGATGACCTCCGCTGTTCTGACCTTCTGGCTAATAGGGCCGATGACAGCCTCGATCGGTTTGGCGGTCAGACTCGCAAGAGTGGCGCGGGCGTCGCCTGTGACGTTTGCGTTAACGGCAGCAACTTCGTTCGCGGCGGTGCTACTAACCAGCGATTTGGGAGCAGGCACGTAGGCAGGCAACTCTTCCGCAGGCTTCTGCGTGATTGCGGCTTGCTGATTGGCAGCCGCTTGCTGCGCGCTGGGATTAATAGCGACCGCGTTACTAGCTGCCGGCGCCGCGCCGGGGTTCGCCGGAGCACTGTGGGCGCCGGTATTATTCCCTGCAGCGGGATTCACAGCAACAGTACTCGACTGAGAAGCGGGAAAGACCGCCCCATCATTCGCTTTGGCGGTGGTGTTGCGCTGCTGGTTGTGAAATTCAGCCAACTGGTCCTCGCGGTCAGCCTCGCGCAACATAGCTTCGAGTGAGCCTGTCGTGGGCGATTGCAGCGTTCCACTCGGGCGCATCTCTTCGTCGCGTGGCGTGACTGCCGGGGCGCGCAGCACGCGCGGTGTAACGGCGATAACAATGTCTACCTGACGATTGTCGCGAGTAGGTGATGAAAACAAGCGGCCTACTATGGGAAGGCCCCCCAGGATGGGTAAGCCCCGCCGCCCATTGGTCTGCACGTCCTGAGAAACGCTCGCCAACATCATCGTCCGATTGTTTTGCACCCGCGCTGTTCCCGTAATCGTTCGCTCGGTGAAGGTCGGGGTTGGACTCTGCGCACCCAGAACATCTTTCGACTCAATGCTCATCTTGACCTGCACATCCTGATTCGGAAAGACCTGTGGCGTAAATTTCAACGTCAACCCCGTCGGTTCATAATTGATTACAGGGAAACCGCCGGTGGGAAAATTAAATCCGTTATTATTATTGTTTGGCGACGTTCCGGTTTGAATTCCAAACGGATACGCCTGCGCGGTTTGCACCGGAACACGCTGTCCGATACGTGCAGTTGACTCTTCGCCGTTGAAAGCATGAACCTGCGTTGAAGCGATCAGTTTCGTATTGTTCCTGCTTTGAAAAGCCGTAAGCACCGAGGAGGGAATCAACAGTGCCGCCGCAGCCGCGGTGGGAACGCCGCCGACTATGCTGCTCAGGTTTACACCGGTTGCCAGCCTGTCAAGGGTTCCATTAGACGTAAGCACTGCCAAGCCAGGCGAGCCGCCAAGGGTTAAGGTGGTGGTGTCTTGTCCAATCTGATTACCGAGTTGTAGAAGGTCGCTCTTGGAAACTTCATAGATGTTCACGTCCATTACAACTTCGGCGCGATCCTTGTCGATGCTCTGAATCAGCTCGCCAATCAGGCGCACATTTTCCGCGGTGTCGCGAATCGTCAAGCTGTTCGTATCCTTGTCAGAAACAACGATTGTTGACGGCCGGCCAACTGATGGTGGGATGGCCTGCCCTACGAGCGTCTTAACTTTATCCGGATCGCTGTTGGCCAGAAAGAAGGTACGCAATACCAACTGTTGGTACTGGGGTCGGCGAGTCTGTTCGGCGACTAAAATTGTTCGCCGGCTGAGCTTCTGAAAGAACAAACTCTCCTGCAGGAAAATGTAGTCGAGCGCTTGCGAAGTAGTAACGTCGCGCAAGTTGATTTCGACAGTCCGCGGCTGAGCAAACGACTGCCGGTCGAATATCACGTTCAGGTTAAGCTGTTCCGCGAGACTGCGAATGAAAGCCTTTAAATCGCCGCTGTAGCTAATCACCCGCAGTTGCTCGGTGCGCGGGGCAGGCAAAGCAGGCTCCTGAGCGCTGACCGGACTAAGAGTGCCTCGCTCGCTATCTTTCAATCCATTATCGCTGGGAGCACTGGTGCCTTCCTTCACCCCCTGCAGCCGCAGCATGCGCTCCATCTCAGAGACTGCCAGCTCGTTAACCGGATCGTATCCGTAAGCCTGGCGAAAGGCGTTATAGGCGCCCACGAAATCCCTCTGCTCCGCCAGGGCTCGACCTTGCTGCATGTAGGACTGAGACGCGTTGAAGCTCGCGCGACGAAAGTGGAGTTGATACTCCATATTCGATGGATCGGCAGCAACCGCCAGAGTGAACTCCTGAGCAGCCTTTTCCCATTGCTGCGCCGATTCGTAGCGCATGCCGTCTTTGAAGTATTTGTCGCCTTTTTTCGCAAATGCAGTCGCGGGCAAAAGCAGCAAACAAACGGTGAGCAACAGGGAAACTAAAATGCGGGTGTTGGTCTTTATTTTCATAACAGTACTCTCGGTAGAGGTTGTGGGCCGAACCAGACTAATTGCGTGGGCTAATAATGCCGGTCAGGAGGCTAAGATGCAACTATTTTAGCTCCATTTGCTTACACGCAACTCAAAAATAACAGTTCCCTAAAAGGCGTCGTTCAGGGTTGGGGCGAGGTCGCCGGCGGCTCTCGTATGAACCGGAGAACGTCGGCCTGATTCTAGTGCTGATTGCTAACTTCTTCAACGAAAGTTACGCGATTGATCTCATGAAGCGTCGAGACCCCCGAAAACACTTTTCTCAGGGCCGATTCCCGCAGGCTGGTAAGCCCCTCGGCTTCGGCGGCCCGCCGTACCTCTGAGCCGGGCCGGCGCTCGACGATCATTTCCCGAATATTATCGGAAAGATCGAGCAACTCGTGAATCGCCGTCCGACCGCGATAGCCGGTATGGTTGCAGGAGTCGCAGCCTACATTCATGTAAAAAGGTGTGTCGCGGTGTTCGTCCGGTCGCAGCCCTGACTCGATCAGCTCCTGCTCCCGGGCGCGGTATTGACGCTTGCAATAGGGACACAGCACGCGAATCAAGCGCTGCGCCAATACGCAGTTCAAACAGGAAACGAAGTTATAAGGCTCGACGCCCATATTGAGAAAACGGCCGATAACGTCAATGACATTGTTCGCGTGCACGGTGGTGAATACCAGATGGCCCGTCAGTGCAGACTGGATGGCAATCTGCGCAGTTTCGGTGTCGCGAATTTCACCGATCATGATCTTGTCCGGGTCGTGGCGCAGAATCGAACGCAGGCCGCGATCGAATGTCAGGCCCTTCTTTTCGTTGACGGGAATCTGCGTGATGCCGTGAAGTTGATACTCCACCGGATCTTCGATGGTGACAATCTTGTCTTCTTCGTTTCTGATTTCGTTGAGCGCGGCGTACAGCGTAGTTGTCTTGCCGGAGCCGGTAGGTCCGGTCACCAGGACCATGCCGTAAGGCTCAGCGATATAGTGACGAAACTTTCTCAAATCCTCTTCAGCAAAGCCCACCACGTCGAGATTCAGATTGCGAAACTCTTCGTTGATCTGTTCCTTATCGAGAATACGAATCACCGCATCTTCGCCGTGAATGGTGGGCATGATGGAAACACGGAAATCGACATTCCGGCTCTTGTAGCGAACGCGGAAACGACCATCCTGAGGCACGCGCCGCTCGGCAATATCCAGCTCAGACATGACCTTGATGCGTGAGATCAACGTCTGATGGAAAGCAAGGTCAATGGGATCGACTTTCGCGTACAGCGCACCGTCGATACGATACTTGACCTGCACCTCCGTATCCCGCGTTTCGATGTGAATGTCCGATGCGCGCGATTCCATCGCGTTATATATGATGGAATCCACCAGCTTAATGATTGGCGACATCTCAGAATCGGTCGCCAGCCGATCCAGGTCGAGTACTTCTTCACCACTTTCCGTTTCCCTTACGAGCGAAATGCGAAAACCGGAAGCGGCCTCTTGCAAAACGCGTTGCGTAGCGTCGCCACGCCGCAGCACCACTTCGATAGCACCGGCGGTTGCCACGTAAGGAACGATGCGCGACTTTAGCGCGCTCGCCAGCTCATCCAGGCGTTCCAGATCAGTCGGGTCGGCCATGGCGATGTGCAGCCCTTTTTCATCGCGCTTGAGCGGAAGAAACTGGTGCCGCACCATCAAATCGACAGGGATTTCGTTAAAGAGCGTGTAGTCAATAGGTGAATCGTGATCGGTTGGAAGCAACTCGACAAATGAGAGGCGATAGCGATGCGCAAGTTCCTTCGCGGCGCGCACCTCCGGTGGTTCGGGATTGTCTTCCCCTGCCGGTGCCTGGCCCAGCCGGTCCTGGTCGAGTCTGCCGGAGCCCAGCGTCGGCTGCGACGGCGGTGTTGTTACAGGATTTTGGGTTATTTCTTTCATTTGGACATGCTGTTGTCGAACGGCGATCTCGCCAATGGGAAATGAGTCCTCGATTGGAAATCAATGATGACCTGTAACTCCCGCGCCACTGGAAATCGATTGGATGATTGGGAGGTAAATGGCCAGCAGGATGGTGACCACTATACCACCCATAACGATAAGAATCGCAGGCTCAAGGGTAGTCGTCAACTGCTCAAGCCGCACTTCGGATTCAGCATCATAAAAGACTGCCACCTCATCCAGCATTTCACGCAGGCTGCCCGAACGTTCGCCGATTCCAGTCATATCAACCGCCAGCAGCGGCACCCAGCCGGCCGACTCGAGACTCTCGGTAAAGGAACGTCCCTCGCGGATCATCGGCAGGATTGCTCCGCTGCGCCGCCGTAGTTCACGATTCGTAATTGATTCTGCCGCGATCTCCCACGACTCCACCAGCGTAATACCTCCGGCAAGCAATGTAGCCAGCGAGCGGGTGGCTTGTGCGATTGAAAGCTGAATGACAAGACTACCGGCGAGCGGTATCTTCAATATCATCGCATCTACTTTAAGCCGGCCTGTCTCGGTTCGCGACCAGAGGAACAAGACAATCGCTCCGCCTATGAATAGTGGACCAAACCACAGCACGTTTGACGAAAGCCACTTGGAAAGACCGAGAACGATTTGGGTAACCGTCGGCAGTTCAGTGCCGAATCCGGAAAATAAATCTGACATGCGCGGCACGACATACACCGTCAGAAAAGTCACCATGCACGCCGACGCAAACAATAAAAATAAAGGATAGGCGAGCGCGCCGCGGATCTTGCGTCGCAAAGCGACATTCCGTCGCATGTAGGTGACGTAACGAAGCAGCACCTCATCCAGCGCGCCGGAACGTTCACCCGCCAGAATTGAAGCGGTGTAAATCCTCGGAAAGATACCTCCCTGCGAAGCAAACGCCTGCGAAAGTGCCGCGCCGCCACGAATTTGATCCTCAACGTCGCCGAGCACCGCGCGCAAACGCGCGGATGCGGCGCGTTTACGTAACATCGAGATGGCTTGCAGAATTGGAATGCCGGCGCGCACCAGGGCCGCTAGCTGTTGATTAAACAGCAGGAAGTCAGCGGCCTTTACTTTTGACTGGCCGCCGCGCCCGCCAAGTCGCGTTAGCGTGGTGACGCCGCTGGTCTTGGGAGGCGTTACGTTGAAGACGCGGAAGCCTTCGCGTTCAAGACGCGCGCGGGCCTCGTTAACGCCCGGTGCTTCCACCGTCCGCGTCACTACCTCGCCCGCCGGCGTTCCTAATCGACAAATAAACTCAGCCATTTATTTTTAATTCCCAGTCGCAGTGAGCGCGAAAGTATAGCATGCACGTACTGCAGCCCGGATTGGCGACATTCATAGCCTACGCCCCTGGAGATTCAAGATTCTTCGAGCGCATGCTTCTCTAAACAGTCCGGGAGCCAGAAACACCTGCGCAGTACTTGAATCCACCACCTTCGTTCGCGCGGGCGTTCCATACACGACCGGCCGGCGTCAAAGTTCCCGGGAACCCCAGACCGCGCAGGGCGCTCTGACCTCGGGAAACACAGTTGGATTTAGTCATGCGCTCTGCCGCTCTTTCCACTTTACCCGGACAAACACCTGTCCTACAATGAAGCGCAGATCAAAGATTGAACTGAATAGCGCGCGGCAGTTTCCCCACGTAAGCGATCCCAGTAGAACCAAGAAATTTCAGGTTGTCAGACATCAAAGCCTCTGGCTTTGGCATCTGTGCTTTCAGTCATATCTTTAGTCTGAACAATCACCCGGGTTTGGTCAGTAACGCTTGCGAGGAACGCGAGGTCTCATGTACTTACCTTCTGGACGCGCCTTAGTTTCCCTCTCAGTCTCCTTTCTCGTTGTCCTGATCCTTATCTTAAGTTCCCACATTGCGCGCGCCCAGGAGCAAAGTCCGCAAACTTCGCCGAGCGCTCAACCTGCTGATCATGCCGGCGAACCCGCCAGCACGCCTACGCCACCAAGAGTCGAATCTAACGCACCCGGCCAGCAAAAGCTGCCGAATGAACTAGACAAAGGTGTGGTGATCACAAACACCGATCTGATAACTCTCACCGTCACGGTTACCGATACCTATGGGCGTTATGTCTCCGGCCTGGGCAAATCAGCTTTTACTGTACTCGATGAGAAAAAACCGCAGGAGATCACGTTTTTCAGCGACGACGATGCCCCTGTGTCAGTGGGAGTAATCTTCGACGTCTCGGGCTCCATGAGCGGCGACAAGATCAAGCGCGCGCGCGACGCCCTGTCAAAGTTTATCCAGACCAGCCACAACATGGACGAGTATTTCCTGATCGCCTTTAATTCCCGCGCTCAGTTGCTGCTCGATAAGACACGCGATGGCAATGCGGTGCTCGACAAACTTACCTTCGTGCAAACCCGGAACAACACCGCGTTGTACGATGCCTGTTATCTTGGCGTTGAGAAGGTGCAGCGGGGCGCCCATCCAAAGCGGGCGCTGCTGCTGATAAGCGACGGCCAGGACAACAATTCTCGCTATACATTTAACGAATTGCGCCGCCTGCTGAAAGAGTCGGACGTTACGCTCTATGGCGTTGGTATTCTGAGCGGCAGCGACGCGGGCAGCGCCATGGGCATGGAAGGCCAGGGCATTCTGGATGAGCTCGCCAGCGTCTCGGGCGGCAAAGCATTCTTTCCCAGAAGCAACGCAGAAATGGACGACATTTTTGAACAAATTGCGCTCGAGCTGCGCCACCAGTACTCGATAGGTTACAGGCCGGCAAATTTCGCAAACGATGGCCGCTGGCATCGTATTAAGGTAAAAGTGAACCCGCCGCGCGGCTTGCCGCGGCTTTTCGTTCGTTCCAAAGAAGGATATTACGCCGTCACTACCGCACGCTGATTTTAATGGTCACGCGAACAATGGATGTCGCGCGACCCAAACCCCCGATGCTGCCGGTTCAATTTCAAGAATCCGGCAACGCAGAATCTCTCCTGAACATCTTTTATTATGCCGGGCTGTGCGAGCTATTTGAATTGCACACAAAAATCCGCGCGCTGAAGACTTGCGGCATAACCGCCGTTTCGTCGAGCAGCGGGGAAGGGTTAGACTAAGAGCGTTTCTCCATTGGAGAGGCTTTAACAGAGAAATCTATTGATTATGGCAATGGGATTTATTGATTTAGGTAAGAACCGGGTGGGTGGCTTGAAGAAAAAAAGATTTGCAATGACACTGGCGTTGGTCGTCGCCGTCGCCGCTGTTTTCTGCTCGGGTTTGGTCAGCGCGGCAAAGCCGCAGGATTCGCGACCTAGACGCAGCACATCACTCGCCCCGCAGGCAACGCCTACGCCCGTGACGACTCCGACGCAATCGGCAACGCAATCTGTTACCCGACCGGCAGCAACACCGACGCCTCAGCCCCGTGCGGTATCCTCTCCGACGCCGCCCGCAAATGCTTCGCAAAACCCGTATGATCGCATTGCCCCCCAACTCGGCGAGCCACCGCCGGCTCCGGTCTTGAAGCCCAAGCCGACGCCTACCCCCTCTGATGAAGAGTTCGACGAGGGAAGCATCCTTAAGATCAACACAGAGTTGGTTACCCTCAATGTGCGCGTAATAGATCGGAACAATCGACCGATTGATAACGTGCGACAAAGCGATTTCCACGTATTCGAAGATGGCGTGGCCCAGCCTATCGAATCATTCACTCGCGAGGAGGTGCCGATTAGTTATGGATTGGCCGTTGACACCTCGGGTTCACTGCGCTCGCAACTGCAGGGTGTAATTGATGCCGCCAAGACGATTATCAACAGCAACAAGCCCGGCGATGAAACTTTCCTCGTGCGTTTTATCAGCAGTGACAAGATCGAAACTGTGCAGGACTTTACTCCCAACAGGGATCTGTTGATGGATGGCCTCGACAGTCTTTACGTCGAGGGTGGTCAGACCGCGATCATAGACGCTGTCTATCTCACGGCTGAGCACGTTGCCGAGTACAAGAAAGGAAACGACAGCGATCGACGGCGACGCGCTTTGATTGTTATCACTGACGGCGAGGACCGAAACAGTTTTTACCACGAGCCGCAGCTTTTCCAGCGGTTGCGCGAAGAAGACGTCCAGATTTACGTCATAGGCTTTGTGAGAGAGCTGGATAAGGAGGGCGGGCTTATTCGCAAGAGTCCCCGCGATAAAGCGGTCAACCTGATCAATAAACTCGCAACCGAAACCGGCGGGCGTGCTTTCTTTCCGGATTCGTTATCTGAGCTACCACAGATAGCCAGCGAGATTGTGCGCGATCTGCGCACTCAATATGTGATTGCTTATAACCCCACCAACAAATTGCGCGATGGCTCGTTTCGCTCGATTAAGGTAGCCGTGGATCAGGGTCCCAGCAGCGACAAGCGGATCGCACTCACTCGAAACGGACGCGTAGCGCCAAAGGGCGAACCTGCGCCGGCTAAGCTTCCGGCCACGCGAACTACCAATAAATCTTCCGGCACAACAACCCGGCCATAAGAGCGTTAATCCTGCGAGAGGCTGCTACTCATTTTTAGCGCGTGCGGCCAGCTCTTTTACATTGGCGGCGATCTTTTCGATCTGATCGTCGCGGCCGCGACTTTTTCTCATTAGCTCTTCCAGCATCAGCTCACTTTTGAGATTCACCTTGAAATCCTGCTCGGCAGCCAGTCGATCTTTCTCAGCGGCGCGATTTTGCGACATCATGATGATCGGAGCTTGTAGTGCCGCCGTCATCGAAAGCATCAGGTTCAGCAGGATGTAAGGATACGGATCGAATTGCGAACCATTCTCGCCGGTTCCGTAGTGAACCAGGATGAATGTGTTGAGCATCATCCAGGCCGCCAGAAATCCCACATAGATCATGATGAAGGTCCACGAACCGCCAAATGAAGCAACCCGGTCGGCTATGCGTTGACCAATAGTCGAGCGCTCTTCCATTTCCACATTGATATTTCGCGTGGCGCGTTGGGAAACGAGCATGTTGGTTTGCCGCATGCGCGCTCCAATCTCGCAAATGACATCGATCGCTACGTCCGGATGTTTCAGCAGAAACTGTTCAAAGTCGTCGCTGCTCAGCCGGTGAAGCTCGGTGTCGACTATAGCGGTAGCATTGGTGGAGCGCGCCCCACG
The DNA here is from genome assembly GCA_035297925.1 of Pyrinomonadaceae bacterium. Taxonomy (GTDB): domain Bacteria; phylum Acidobacteriota; class Blastocatellia; order Pyrinomonadales; family Pyrinomonadaceae; genus PSRF01. Next base: position 18,881 of record DATGYM010000141.1, read on the forward strand.
ATCGAGGACCGCAAGTTCGCCGAAGAATTCCCCGGGCTTAAGCTCAGTGAGCGTCACCGGCTTAACATCTTCGTCAAGCACCCAGATACGGACCGAGCCGGAATCTACAACGTAGAGCGCGTCGCCCTTGTCAAGCTCGTTGAAAATGGTCTCGTCGGCTTTGTAGTTGACCTGATCCACTCCCTGCGCAAGTTGTTCCAATTCGTCCGGTGTCAGCCGTTTGAACAGGGGGATACTAGAAAGACTTTGGGCTTCGTGACTGAGGTTGTCGAGCGGGTTGTCAGTGGACATTGGCAATTTACCTTCCTGTTTTCTCTGCTTCCGGATTTCGGGCTTAATCCATCAAACGGCTGAGAATATCATCACTCAACGCAAAAGGATCCGTGGGGGGCTCGCGCTTGCTCGCTTTCTCAACGATTGCCACGAGGTGTTTCAGCATGTCACCCAATTCCTCGTCATTCGAATTGATTTCAACACAGTTGGGTGAATCAAAGGGCGTGATGAAAAGATAGCGTGGCACCTTAGTGCTGCTGATTGGATCCGCCGGCCCAACGATCAGTAAATTATTCTTCCAGCGCGCGTAACGGTGTGCTGAGCCAGCCTCTCGCTCCCAGTGCAATTCACCGCTTTTAGTCAAATTGTTGATCTGGGTGATAAGCCGCCGCAGCCGCTCGGTGACGTTGGGGTCTCGGGCCATTTAGCCGCCTCCTTCTAACAAACCTTTTACGCAAGAACCGCACATCTTGAAGTCGCGGAGATTATCACCTCTGCGGGCAAATGAGAATATGTCTAGTTCGCCTGACTGCTTGCCGGTGGGCTGGCAAAAAATAAAGACGCGTTCACATCGTCGCGAACATCGCAATTGCTGCCGCCGCCATAATTACCGCTGTGGCCCAGCCCAGCCATTTCAATATCGGCGGATTCGTACGAGTGCCCATAATTTCCCGATTGCTGGTTAACAATACGACCAGCACGATTAATGGCGGGGCCAAAACTCCATTCAAAATCGCCGCCCAAAACAACATCCTCACCGCATTGAAACCGGCATAATTGAGTATCAATCCGATTATCATCGCTGCGCCAACCACTCCATAAAACTTCTTCGCGAGGCGCGGTCGATCCTCAAGTGTGCCGCGCCAGGCACTCGCTTCAGCGATGGCGTAGGCGGCGGCGCCCGCCAGGACCGGTACTCCAAGCATTCCGGTTCCAATCAAGCCCAGAGTGAAAAGCAAATAAGCCCCGCGACCGGCGAGCGGTTTGAGCGCCTCAGCTGCTTGTTGCGCAGTCTCGATATCCGTTTTTCCGTGGGCGTGTAGAGTGGCCGCCGTGGCGAGGATGATGAAGTACATGACCAAGTTCGAAAAAAACATTCCGGTGATTACGTCCGTGCGCGACATTCTGATCTCTTCATCAGAAGCACCGCGGCGCTGCTTAACTGTACGCCGTCCAATTTTGCGCTCTTCTTCAACCTCCTCTGACGCCTGCCAAAAAAAGAGATAAGGCGAAATTGTGGTGCCGAGGATGCCAACGAAGGTTGCAATGTAGGCGCTTGACCATTCCACGTGGGGAATGAATGTCGAACGCAAAACTGCCGACCAGTCTGGTTGGGCAAGAAAAGCCGCGATCACATAAGCAAAGAGTACCAGGGTTAGCCACTTGAAAACTCGCGCGATGAGTCGATACGAAGTCCAGAAAAGTAAGGACGTAATCAGCACGGCATAGATCGGTGTCCAGACGAATGACTTGATGCCCGTCATCATCGCGGTCGCGTCGGCCATGCCGCCCAGGTCGGCGCCGATATTCACCACATTCGCGACAATCAATAAACAGCAGGCACCCCATAAGGTCCAGCGCGAGTAGTGTCGCCGCAGCATGCCGGCGAGTCCACGTCCGGTCACCATGCCCAACCGCGCGCACATAATTTGCACCGCCGCCATCAACGGAAAAGAAAAGAGCGCAGTCCAAAGCGGAGCATAACCAAAGGCTGCGCCGGTTACGGAATAAGTGGAGATTCCCGAGGGATCGTCATCCGCGGCGCCGGTAATCAGTCCGGGCCCGAGTTCAGAAAAGAATTGACGAACCCGCCCGGTCGGGACCGGCTTCTTTGCCATTTTGAAATCCTTACTTTCCTTTAGCATTGACCTGTTCCACTAAATGCGATTTTCAGCTAATCGCTTTCGGGATTTATATTTGGCCCCATGGCGTGCAGTGGCTTCTTCGATGGAATGCGTCGCGGTGAGTACAGTATCTGTTTTCGCCAACTCGATCAGTTTCTGGTAGTGAGCATGAAGCGTTTTGATCTCGTCCTCAGTCAGATCTTCCACGTCGATTAGCCGGTTGCTTGCGCCTTCAAGCGCAGCCACAATTTCGTTCAACTTCAGATGGATAGCCAAAGCATCTTTGTTCTGAGAGCGCTGTATCAGGAAGACCATGAGAAACGTGACTATGGTCGTTCCGGTGTTGATTACCAGTTGCCAGGTGTCCGAAAAGTGGAAGAACGGCCCGGTAATGATCCACACGAGGACTACGGTCAGCGCCAGTAGAAAAGCCGTCGAGGTTCCGGTGATCTGGGTGACGACGCGCGAGAAACGCTCCAGCAGTTGGCCAAAATGAGTCTTCGTGTCTTTCTTTCGCATAACGCCTCCTGACAGGTGACCAATCTTATAGAGCTCCGAATCACGGGTGAGATTATTAGAACGGCCCAGCGCAAGGCAACGGAAATCCTCCGCGGTCGATTGATGCCGCCGGCGCCCGGCATCACAGCCTGACCGCTTGGGCACGATAGAGTTTGAATCGATCCCTTTTTGGTATACGACAGCGGGCGATGATTTTCCGGTACTCAGAATTTTCGTGGGATGCCCTGCCTTGGTAGTGCCTCCATGCCAGCGTGAGAACAAAGACTAAAAGTCGACTGAGAGCCCTAGTTGAACTCCCGCGCGTGGACTGGCGGCATACTTGCCGCCTACGAGTCCGAAATCAAACGAAACATTCCGCTTGAACTGATAGTTTCCACCAAACAGCGCTTGTAGTTGTCCCTTGCCGAGCTGGAAATTACTCTGAAGTGCGCCGGTGATTTCTGCGCCGAGTTGTAGCCTGGGCGTAAAATGTCTGACGAGCGAACCTCCTCCTGTAAAAACAGTTCCCCGGGTCTTAATTCCGACTACTCCGGTTGTCTCGTTGCCGGAAAACAGGATGCCGCCATTCAGCCGTAGCTTTGTATCGCTGCGCAAAGACTTTTGCAGAATGCCATTCATGTAAAAGTCTGCCAAGCCCGAACCCAGTTGCCTGCGCGTGTCACCCGTCGGCAACTCCAGGTTGAAAGCAATGGCCAGTGCCGGGAGGCGCGAGTGTTCCCGCTCACGCAGGAAGTTATATTTCAACGATAGGTTTGTATCACCGAGCCCCGTAACCGTTTTCGGTGTCGTTCCCGCGGCGTTAATGATTGTAAGCAGCGGCGATTCAACACCTATCTCAACGCGGTCAAGTAGCCCATAGTCAAGTTCGAAATCAGCCGTGTTCTGTTTGCGGTTGGGAAAAGCTGAATGCTGAAGCAGATCGAATTGGTTGCTGAACTCGAAATGGAAGTGGCGCCTGGGAGTGGTATCGGCGTCGTCGGTAACGAACGGTTGTTGAGCAGAGATATTTGTAAAAGCGGCCAGCAGGAAAAGGTTTGCAAGCAGCAGGCGGGGGAAGATTGTTCGCATACGAGGCTTATCAGAAACAAAACCAGCGCTGCTGAATGAAACTAAGCCACGGATGAACGCGGATAACACGGATCGGAATGTCGAATCGTTTTGCTGCTCTGATCCGTGTCGATCTGCGTTCATCCGCGGCTGATTTCTCTTTACCGTGGAAAGCGGTCGCGGAATTCACCCGAGACGATGAAGGCCTTGA
>DATGYM010000142.1:0-1688 GCA_035297925.1 Pyrinomonadaceae bacterium
TGCGAGTAAAACGATCCGTCCGATATTGGACTTGAAGTCAATTGCCGATGATATCAGTCGTGGTCGTCTTGACACTTCGGTTTCAATTCAGTCAAATGATGAAGTCGGTGAGCTGGGGCGTTCCCTGGAGAGAATGAGAGCAAGCCTCAAAGCTGCGATGATTCGGCTGAATCGCGAATGAGGAGTGACCCGAAGGAGAAAAAAATGAATTACTGCTCACGCAAGAGTAAGATTGCGTTACTTATTGGTCTGCTAGCCTGGTCGCAGTCGATTTTTGTTTTCTCTGCTGACACAGCGACGCAACCATTAAAGAAAGTCGTCATCGCCTACAGCGCCATCTCGGCTAGCCAGGCTCCCGCATGGATGGCTTACGAAGGCGGATTCTTTCGCAAATACGGATTGGACGTGCAACTGATCTTTGTGGAAAGTGGCAGTAGGACTGTTCAGACGTTAATCTCCGGAGATGTGGTCGCCGCCCAGGTCGCCGGCACGTCCATCATCCAGAGTAACCTGCAAGGAGCGGCAGTTGTCATGATCGGCGGGTTTCTTAACACGATGGATTACAAGTTCATGGTAGCGCATGATATCACACGCCCGGATCAGCTTAGGGGAAAAGTTGTAGCGGTGAGCCGAATCGGCTCCTCTTCTGACTTCGCAACTCGTTACGCGTTAGAGAAATATGGTCTCGTGCCGGATAAGGACGTTACGATTTTCCAGATTGGCAGTCAGCCGGCGCGTTTCAGCGCTCTGCAATCTGGAAAAATTCATGGTGTTATGATCGCTATTCCATTAACAGCTGCAGCAACTAAGATGGGATTCAATACTCTGGCGGATTTGCAGATGTTGGGACTCGAATATCAACACACTGGGCTGGCCGTCAGCCAAAATACTCTAAAGACACAGCCGGAACTGGTGCGCAATATCATGAAGGCCTTCGTGGAAGGTATTCATTTCATGAAGACGCACCGAAAAGAAGCGATTGGAGTCTTGTCCAAATATATCAAAAGCGATGACCCCGATGCTCTGCAGGAGGCCTACGAAGCCATCGGACTGAATTTGATTCCGGAAAAGCCATACCCCACAATGAAAGGTATTCAAATCATATTGCGTGAAATGGGAGCCAAGGATGCGGCAGCCCGTTCGGCCCGCCCCGAACAGTTCGTCGATACTAGCATCATAAAAGAGCTTGACACCTCCGGGTTTATTGACCGCCTGTACAAGTCTACGCCTGTGGCCAGGACGACAACGCCCGGCATCGAGCCCGCAGTGGCTGCTAAACCGCAGGTCGCGGAACTCAAAAGCAAGCCGCTGGCAACGGAAGAAAGGCCAAAACCCATAGCAAAGCAGTTCTCCACCGCGAGCGATAAGACTCAGACCAGCGCTCCGACGATCAAATCAGCAGGATCTCAACAATATACCGTAAAAGCCGGTGATACGCTTAGCAAATTGGCTGGGCAGTTTTACAATGCCACCGATAAATGGGAGCGAATTTACGAGGCCAATAGAGATCAATTAAAGAACCCGAACTACATTTACATAGGAATGAAGCTCATGATCCCCTCAGACGATAAAGCAAGCTGAGCTGCTTACTTCCGTTTGAAATGAAAGAGCCGAGTTGGCGTATAACCTCCTCGGCTCTTTTTTTGGCGAAACTAATTGGATCCTCAAAATTTTGAGGCCGGGCTCCG
>DATGYM010000143.1:0-23887 GCA_035297925.1 Pyrinomonadaceae bacterium
ATTGACGCGCGAACCATCCTTCAGGCGGGCATCAACCATTGGCGACGATTCATCAATGCGCCGGCCCACGGACGAAACAATGCGTTCGATTACGCGCATCAAGTGTTCGTCGTCCTTGAAGGCAACACTGGTCACTTCGAGTTTGCCGCGCCGCTCCACGTAAATTGTGCCGTGTGAATTTACGAGAATGTCGGAAATAGTTGAGTCTGCAAGCAGCGGCTCCAACGGTCCCAATCCGAAAAGTTCATGCTGTACGTCATTGACCAAGCGATCCCGTTCGGAAGAAGAAAGCGGCATCGCTTCCTGCGCCAGGACGCTTTCGGCCAGCCGGGAAACTTCGGCATTTACCTGCTCCGGAGTAAGCGTCGCCAGCTTCGTGAGATCCATCCGGTTAATAAGCGCGCGATGGAGTCGCGACTTCATTTCCTGAAACGAATTCTGGCTGTTGCCGTCCTGCCCATTTCCGTTAGGGATGATTGGGCCACCAACCGTTTCTCGGATTAATCTTTCTCTCAGTGCCATAATGTTTTTTTCTGTCACAGACCAGCAGTCTGTGCTCCCCGACTGAATGAATTTACAAACTGAGATCCGTGCTGCTCACCTGGAACTCCAACTGATTTTGCGCACCCTGCCGCTTGAACAGTGATCCCCACAGCGTTCGCCGCATCCGTGGTTCTGCCTGGGGTACGAAGTCACTGGCCAGGAGAGTCCGCGAAATCCGTTTTATCTCCAGCGCGATCTTGGAATCTGGCTCCGACTGCACTAGCGGTTGACCAAGATTGATTGACGTCACCGCCATTTGATAGTCACTTGGTATGAAGCCGATCACAGGCTCGCCGAGAAACCTTTCGACCTGCCGCAAATCCAGATCGATTTGCTTGCTCCAACGGTTTACAACAATGCGAATTTTTTTACGTGGATACCCAAGCCGATCGAATATTTCGAGCGCGCGCTGCGTGCTGCGTATAGCGGGTATATCCAAGCTCAGGACGAGTAGAATCTCGTCGGATTGATCGAGTGCGGCCAGAGTTATCGAGTCGAAAGTGTGCTGGGGGTCGAGAACCACGTAATCAAAAGATTCGCGCAACCGTTGCAGCACCTCAAATACGTGCTCGGGTTCGATCTCATCAGCGGAGTCAGCTTCCTTTGGCGCAGCCAACAGCGAAAAGTTGGAAGAACATGGAGTAACGAAACTGTTGATCAGGGCATCGTCGAGTCTGGTGCGATTCTCCGACATGTCGGCGAATGAATACTTCGGATCGACGCCGAGAAAGAGTGGCAAGTCCCCGGCCTGGAGATTGAGGTCCACTAACACCGTGCGCGTGGCCGACGAGGCAGCTAGATTCGTAGCGATAAAAGATGTGCCGCATCCTCCCTTGCTGGAGAAGACAGCAACCATTCGTCCCTTTTTCTTAGGTACTTCAACCTGGTCGGCCGAAAACTCCGACACACGATCGATAATTGTCTTTAGTTCATCCGCACTGATGGGTAGCCGTAAAAACTCACGTGCGCCGGACCGCAGACTTCGCAGAATCAGATCGGGAGAGGCGTCATGCGCGGCCGATATCACTGCCGTCGAGGGAGATTCCACTTTTAAACGCTGGATGAAATTGATTGCCGGTTCGGGGTTATTGCCAAGTGCGATGATCGCCGCCGCTGGTTTCAGTCGAAGAATTTCTTCCTGCAGTTGTTCCAGATCATTACCGCCGGCGAGCAATTGACCGCGGCCATCGGCGGACAAGGCGGCGCGGATTTCCTTAAAGTTGTCGAGACCGGTACTTAGAACTACGAATGTAAGTGGCTGCGTCATTTTTCTGCCCCAGTGATCGTGTCGGGATTGAATTGCTATAAAGTCGGCGGAAGCGTTCCGGCGGACTCGCCTGTCAAGGTAGTGGTGTAACTCGGCATTTGAATGCTGGTGCTGACCAGCGGAATCACAAACTGAAACTGATAACTGGTAATCGTCACTTGAACCGTTCCGTGGTCCAGTCCAAAGCCGCTGTAACTAACCTGAACATTGTCAGTCGTCAGATTTTCGACAACTGGATTCGTTCCGCCCGCCGGATCGCCATAGACAACAACATTCTTGACGTCTGCCACTTCTGAAGCTTGATGAACAACCGCATATCGTGCGCCTCTGCGGGCTGCGTCGGTCAGCGCGTTGTGCGTCCAGAGCACCCGGCCAAACTCGATGACGCCGAACATCACAGTCAGGAAAACAGTTGCCGCGATCGAGAATTCAACCAGGGTCGCACCGCGCTGCCTTTTTTTGTTTTTCAGTGTCTGACTCATTGAAGGCCCCTTAAACTAACGGCGTCGTCAACAGGTAACGCATGGTGACGCTCGGCTTGACATCAACGTTGAGCGAGAAGCTGTCGTTATTTATCAAGCCGCCTAGATCAAAAAGTGTTTGGTGTTTGAATCCCGTGATGCTGACCGTAATTGTCTCGGGAACGCCCGGCGGGGTGCCGCCTGAACAGGCAATATCGTTTGGCGTGACAGCGACATTCGCGGTTGTCAGGCCCTCAATTATCGGCGACCCGGTGCCTGCGGTATTACCGAAGACCACGAGATTTCTTGCCTGGTCAGCTTCGAAGCAATTGACCTTGGCAGTCACCAGGTAACGAGTTCCGATTCGCGCTGCTTTAGCCAATGTTGTGTACTCATAAAAATAGCGCCCGAATTCTGCCGTTGCCGCAAATAAGATCAACAGAACCGGCAAAACAATCGCCAGCTCGGCGAGCTGTATGCCTCGCTCGTCGCGCGCCAACAGCCGAATGCGCGTCAGGCGGCGTAGTCTTCTTAACAGACGAACTTTGCGAACTCGAGAATGCATCTTGCTCACCTTCATTTGTAGAGAACTGGCGCGGCCAGTAGGGGATCTCCAGCGGCAGCCGTCGGATCGTATCCGCCTTCACCGATCGCGAGACGGTCCTCTATGTACTCGGCTTGCATCTCGCCGCCATTGCCGCCCGATGCTTTGGTCCTGAGAAAGAACGCGCCAAATCTGAAAAACTTTACGGTGTTGCGTCCCTGATCGTATTCACTGACCTTCACGAGTGGGATCAAGACTACGCGACGCATGTCCACACCCTTATGTGACGGTGCTGTAACGTATTGTGAATTGCAGCCAATCGCGCCCGGTCGTCCACAGCCAAGATATTTGCTGTAGTCGTCCCAGGAGATGCCCTCTTTGATGTTTGTATCCGGCGGCTCCTGGAGAGGATCAAGTTGACTGCCGCCATAATCGTCAAAGCGTGAATTGATTCCGGTGCGGACCTTGCCCGCGGTCAAGCCGGGTTTGGTATCGACGCTGTAAACCTCTCCAGCCTTGGCACACGCATCGACGCCCGCTCCGATGCCAAAACCAACATCGACGCCACCGGGGCCGGCGACTGCCAATATCTGATAATTTCCAGGAGAGGGTGAACCGCTGGTGTCGGCCCGTATCGTGTAAGTCGTTCCGGGAACAAGTTTCGTCGTATCGTCATCAATCAGGACCGACAGTGGAATGAAATTGCAGAACACATTCAGCGGAACTGACAAGCCGGCGGTCGCGGTCGCAGACAGATTGCGGCTGCTGCCCAAAACCATTGCCGCAAAAGAAACGCCAACAGGACTTTCAGGCGTAGTAACTTTTACGAATCGGATCGTCGGTGCTTGCCCTGTTGTCGCAGCATCAGCTTCACTCATGTAGGGACCATCGAGATTTACTGCCCACAAGACATTGCTGCGCTGAAAGGTAATGTTGGTGTTGTTGAACTCGTAAGAATTCATTGCGGTCACTGCGCGCGTAGTGCCTTCGACGATTCCGCTCGGGTTCGAGTTGATGGCAGACGCCGCAGCCAATGCTGAAGCGTCTGCTGCGTTCTGCAATTCTGTTTTCGCCAGATACAAGTGACTGATATCGACCCCAAGACCAACGGCGAGTAAAACCGCGAGCATGCCCAGGGCCGACATCGCCAAAATCGAACCGCGCTCACCCTTCCTGTTCTCGTGTTGCATCAACCTGTTCATAGCTAACCTCCTGCTCAAACACTATCCTGATCGAAAGTAGGAACACTACGGTTTGAGAGGTTGGGGGCTGAGATCCATTGGCATAATTCGCGCCACGGGAAGGGTCGGATTGATATGAGATGACGCGGCAGCACGGGTCGTCGAAGTTGTTTCACCTTCCGTACCGCTCTTCGCTTTCGGATCGGCGGCTGGAGTCGTCGCCGGCTCAACGGCTTTCGGGTCAGCTGCCTTTGGGGTGCCGGATGGTGTCTGATCACCATTTTGACCAGTCACCGAAAAGCCAGTTCGGCCCTGAATCTCCTCACCCTTGGGCTCGAGTCCCAGCGGCGATCCGTTCTTAAGGCCATCAACTCCCCGCATCTGCGGCAGGTCGTCGCGGTTTACTGGTTTGACCAGTTGCGCGGTGACGATGAACATCAACTCAGTTTCGTTCTTCTGGAAAGATTTGGATTTGAAGAGGGACCCGATCACCGGAATATCGCTAACGATTGGAATTCGCGAGAACGATTTAGTTTCGGAATTGTCCAGGAGTCCTGCAAGCGCGAATGATTGGCCATCACGCAGCTCAACCCCGGTTTTCGCGCGGCGTGTGCGCAGGCCAGGTATGACAAAGCCATTGAATTTTACGCCGTTAGCAAAATCAACCGTCGAAACCTCGGGCTCCAGTTCCAGCCGGATATGATCTTCGTCAAGGATTGTCGGTTTGAAGTTCAGGCGTACGCCGTACTCCTTAAACTCAACGCTCATCGCCAGACCATTGCTCGATCCACCGCTCTGAACTACCGGCACCGGGAACTCACCTCCCGCGAGAAAGCTTGCCTGCTGCCCGTCCATGGCAATTAGGTTTGGCTCAGCCAGCTCGCGGAACGCGCCCTGGGTCCGTAGTACGCGCAGCATTGCGGAGGTATTAATTTGACGATTGAAGATAAAGAGATTCAGCGCTGGAGAAAGGACGCTATCAAGGATCGTCGAGGCCGGGCTGGTGGTGGCTTGGCTCAAAGCACTCGGTCCGCCGCCGCTATTTATGTAACCCGCAGTCCCGCCCTGGGGAATCGTTGAAAAGGATGTGCCGTAGTCGCGCAGTTTGTTACGATTCACTTCCGCTACCCTAACCTGCAATTGAACTTGCGCAACATTCTTCACCGGTGACGCCAGCATGTTTACGGTCTTGAAACCAGCCGCCTGAACTACGCTGTCAACCTGGGCCGCGGTTCCGGTATCACTTACACTTCCTGAGATGACTACCGAGCCGTTTGCCTGGCTTAGCCGAATATCGTCTTTGGGGAACAGCGCGCGGATCTGTGAATCGATAAGCGAGAGATTCGTCCGCACATAAACATCAAAGACCAGATACTCGCCACCCGACTGCTCCCAGGCGATGAAGTTCACCTGACCAAACGCTTTACCGTTAACCAGAACCTGGTTAGGTGTGACCAGCACGGCTTCGGCGATCTCAGGATTTGAAACCGAAAAGCGTCCTACGGGTCTATCAAAATTAATTACGCGCGACTGGCCCACCAGAACGTTGACGGCCACAGCCTCTTTATTCTGAGTGAAGGATGCTTTGTAAGAGGTCGCCTGGGCATGGGCCATGGAATTAACAACAACGATCATTAATGACGCCAGCAGTAAGCTTACTCGGCGCATGATTGGGGAACGGCTGTGCATGATCTCTAGCTCCTTTGCTATGGTTGACTTGTTCTTAAGAGTGGCGACACTCATTAACGTTCATTAGGGAAAATCGACGTTGCGCTTTTTCGCGCCTTCGATCATTTCGACTGAGGCACGCGGCGGCGCAGGCGCGACCGGCTTGGGTTCTGTATGAACTGGGCGCGCGATTGGCTTGGGATTCGCTTTAGGTTGTTCGCTCTTCAGAGATCCAGGATCAGGCACCGGTTGAGCGCGTTCGCCGCCCAGCAGTCCGCGCTTGTTGATTCCAGTGGTTTGTTCGTCTCCCTGATCGATTGAATTGCGCATCACCAGCTGAAGCTTTCCTTCGCTCGAAGCGAGTGCGAGCTTTTCAGCCTGTTCCGGAGTCACCAGTAAAGTGACAGCCTTAACACTGTTCGCCTCGCGCTGATCCGCGGGCTTATCGATGTTTTGACCATTTGCCAGAACCTTGATGTTCTGCAACACGATCTTCGAAATTGGATCCTGCATCCCGGCCTTTTCAGCCGGGTCGATAACCACCACAACGTCAACCAACGTTCCGGGCATGACGAATCCAGAAATGCCCACCACGTCGTCGACCTTGACGGTCATCGCGCGGTAACCTTCCGGTATTACGGCCGAGAGTCCACCGGCTGTGCCTTCCGGAGCCAGGCGCGCTTCGGTGATCGGTTCGCGAGGCGCGATGTTCATCACCGCTACTCGCCCCGCTAGTTTATCGGGTGAGTCGAAAGCCCCATCAGGTGTCGACTCGGCAGGAAACTGGACCACCGTTATCTGCTCGGGAATAATTTTTGTACCAAGGGGAATTGCGACCTTGGCAACGGCAACACGGTTGAGATTCTTGGTGTATGCCTGAGCGCTCGACAGATAGCGTGTGACGGAAACTGCAGCAAGCAGTCCGAATAGAAGGGCCCCGACTAAAACAATAAAGAAACGTTTGTTGCGCATGGCTGACTCTCCGTGTTTTCAGTGGACGTGGTTAGAAACGTGCGAATGCGCACAGGCATTCAACTGCGAAAGATTGCTAAAGAGATGATGCTGCCCATGGTGATGGCGACGCCATAAGGTATGGTGTGGGTGCGGTCTGTCGGCACCGCAAATTTTGGCATCTGCCATCCTGGCAGGAGTCCGACGAATATCTGCAGTACACGATGCATCGTAGTCATCACCATTCCGCTGCGAACCATCGAAACGACCGCGAGCAAGCCACCTGTCAGGATTACGACCACAAATGTGGGAATCACTAACTGCGCGCCCGTTACTGCTCCAATAGCCGCGAAAAGTTTTACGTCGCCGGCGCCCATCGCTCCAAAAACGTGAAGCATGAACATCAGGCCAAAGGCGAGCACACAACCAGTGAGACTTGAATAAGCACCCTGCCATCCACCCAGAATCGAATTCATTACCAGGCCGCCACCCAAAGCAGATAGGACAAAGGCGTTTGGGATGCGTCGGTAGCGCACATCGTAATAAGTGATGATCGCCGCCAGTGGAATCAACAGGAATGTGCTAACTGTGAAAACTGACACTTTTTTGCGCCTGACCGGATTTAGCTACCCGAAGCGATATGACCGCCGAGTTCGTTGATTTTCGTTGAAATCGCGTCGCCAAGGGCGCTGAAAACTCCTGCCGCAGCAATGGCAATCAGGGCAGCCGCTACCGCGTATTCGGAAAGTTCCAGGCCCGTTTCATCTTTAAGGAATTTTTTGAGCATCACTTCTACCCCAGAGGTGTAGTTACTGAAGAGTTAATCAATGGGCGATCGGTCAGGTGCGCTCTTGCGAGTCAAAGTCGCAAGAGCGCGCCTGATCGAAGTGCTCGTGTTATTTGCCCGTGCTGATGTGCGTTCCGAGTTCGTTAATCTTAGCGCTGATGGTGGTGCCCAAAGCCGAAAATGCGCCGACGACTGCGATCGCAACCAAAGCTGCGGCAACCGCGTATTCCGACAACTCAAGACCGGTTTCATCGCGAAAGAACTTCCTAATCATTTTTTTGCTCCTTTAGTTTGTTGATTGCTGATACCCGTTTGCTTTCCTGCTCATCGAAAGAAAGCTCCCGAGAGTGCTTGCGTCTCATGATGTGAGGGCCACGCTTGAAGGTGATCCTCCGCGGCTTCTGCCCGACCGGGATGGTTTGGCCGTGCGGCGGCCAAAGCCATTGAACCCGCTCACGACAGCGCCACACAGAGTCAGTGCCAACAGCAAGAGTTCATTACCGGCCGCTACCGTAGCTCGCACGGCAAAAACTAGCGCCATAGCGAGTAACGGTGCGGTGATAGCGATCAATGCCAGCGATACAAACTCTTTGGTAGTTAAAGCCTTCATGAGATTTTTCCGTGGCGTCTTATCGACCTTGTTTCGCGACGCATAGGTCGCTCGCGAATGAACCTCTGCTTAACAAGAGACGTGCCACCGCCTAGCGATCGGCAAATCCTCAATTCAATGGCGTCTAAAAAGTTGATCGCGCGATTTTGAATGTCGCCCGGAGTTAACAGGAAGGGATGCCTGATCGAAGTAAATACCAATAAACAGGGGATCTGCGCCGATTTCTACCTGCGTAAGGCCGTTGTAGCCTGGAGTTGTCAGCGAAAACGGAGCTGTAACCTATGCGGCTACAATGAGGGCAAAAAAAGCATCCGAGCGAAGGCTCGAATGCTTCTTGAGATTTTCGCCTAGCCTATGTTTAATTGCGGTCGGACCTAAACTGCAGACCGGGTTCCGTGTCTTCCTGCAGAAAATCAGTAATGTCGATGGCTAGCCGCTTGATCTTTTTATATAGAGTCTGGCGCGAACCCAACCCCAGCACTTCACTGGTGCGCGCGACGTTACAATCGTTGCGTTTCAGCGTTTCAGTAATCACTCGCCTCTCGTAATCTTCGAGCAACAGCTCAAGATTTTCTGCAGCGCGCGTTTCATCCTGGTTCTGCTGCAACTTAGGTGGGGAGATATGGCGACTGATTTGCTCGGGGGTTATCTGACTGTTCTCATCAGCATACAAGACAAGCCGTTCCATTTCGCCAGCCAACTCGCGCACATTACCAGGCCAACCATAACACTCCAGGGCGCGGATGGCCTCCCAGGTGATTCCTGCGATTGCTTTATCATTGCGTCTGGCATAGTAGGAAAGGTAATGGGAGATCAGCGCCGAGATATCTTCTGGCCGCTCACGTAAAGGCGGGATTTTCACTGCGAGGGTAGCGATGCGGTAATACAGATCTTCCCTAAACAACCTTTCGCTCACAAGTTGCTCCAGATTCTTATGAGTTGCAACAATTACTCTGACGTTGACCTTTCGAGGCGTGCGTTCGCCAAGGGGATGAATCTCGCCTTCCTGCAAAAAACGAAGAAGCTTTGGCTGAAGATTTAGCGGAAGATCACCAATCTCATCAAGAAAAAGCGTGCCATCTTCAGAGGCTCGAATTAAGCCTTCACTATCGTTCAAAGCGCCTGTAAAGCTACCTCTGCGATGACCAAACAACATGCTTTCGATTAGGTCTGGCGGAGCCGCCGAACAGTTGAATGGAATAAATTCTTTTTCAGAACGCTTGCTGAGTCGATGAATTGCACGAGCAACTAGCTCCTTTCCTGTACCTGACTCACCCGTTATTAGGATCGTGGAATTTGAGTCTTTGATTCGATCGACTGTGCGGGCTAACTCATTCATCGTGCGACTGGCAAATATCATCCCGGGAAGTGTTGTCTTCCCTGATTTTTCCGAATTGATTTCCTGCTTCAGAATCGGCCGCCCGATGGCCACGTGAGAATGAGCAAGTCGCGTTACGTCCATTATCGCGCTTAGGTCCTGGGCCTGTCGGATCGACAACGGACGAACACATAGGCCATATAAAGCAGCGCCCGGTCGTCCCGGCTTGGAAGAGGCCAATACAAAGCAAACAGAGGTGTCTCCCTCCTTGATCTCAGGCCACGCACCATTCCCCGCCATGGTTTGTTGAACGACTATTTCTGCTGCGGCTAGTTCTGCTTCGTCCAGACCTTCGGCCCACTTCAACCGGGGCTTTTGACCGTCCTCCATGCTCCAAATTGACAGACCAAACATCGGAGCAGTTGATTCCACAACCAAGCTCAGCTTGAGTGTTACCTCATAGAGCAGATCGGGTCCTGCAGTTGCCGCTTGGCAGAGGGCCTTGACGATTGAACCGATGGGTAGTGGGTTGGGTCTAAGCAGTGCTTCGGTTTCCGGGTAAGAACTGGTTGATTCGGACATGGAGCCTCTCCGGTTTCTGATAGCCGATGGCATTCGTAAACCAATTGCTGATTCAGATACGGTGCTAAGTTCTTGTGAATGAGAGGCAAGACGGGGCTGATATGTGTCTTCTGGTGAGAGTCAATCTGTGAAGTTGCTCCCCCGCTTTCGCGTTTGAGTGTAGCGGCGTGAAAAGATGCTGTCAACCCCCTTTCGGGCTGACGGGATTCGCACAAGCGTCCGGGCTGACGGGGCATTCCCACAAGAGGCGGCGGATTTGTGTACGCCCTGCGTTCGCCTAGATGGTCCATTAAGCGCCGTTACTTCAAGTAAACGTTGAACTTACGTGGCGAAAACATTGCAAAGATATTGCTTTACAGCCTTAAGCGCTGGTGCTACATTCCGCCAACCTTGCCCTAAAGTATTGACTGGCAACGGATTGGCTATGAAAAAAGCACACTCCCTTGGGGTTCTGAACGATGGTCTATCAAGTATCTTGTGGCGAAACACACATTTTACTTAAGCAGGCTCTTAATATCGGCATGACGATACGATTCGGGACATCTGGTTGGAGGGCAGTAATTGCCGACGAATTTACCTTCGCAGGGGTTCGATCAGTGACGAACGCTATTTGTTCGCATTTCAACACAACGGCAAACGCAGGAAATCTAATGATAGTAGGTTACGACACTAGATTTCTCGGCGAACAATTTGCGCAGGAATGCGCAAACATAATCTCCAGCAAGTCTTTTCAGGTACTACTTTGTGACCAGCCGGTGCCAACTCCCACAATTTCCCATGTCATCCGCACAAAAGGGGCAATTTGTGGGATTAATTTTACCGCCTCGCACAATCCGCCTCAGTACAGCGGAATGAAACTTTCCACCAGCGATGGAGCTCCCGCACTTCCTGAGGTAACGCGAAGCGTCGAGCAAATTATTCAGCAAAGCGCTGTGCACGAACCGACCGCGCCCATTGTCGCTCACGAGTTCGAGACATTTTCCGCTCGTCCCGGTTATCTGGAAGATCTAAACAGCAAGATAAATTTCGATGTAATCAAGCGAGCCGGCGGCCGTTACGCCTACGACCCGCTCTGGGGTACAGGGCGCGGCTATCTTGACGAGGTATTGCGTGCCCACGGTCTCGAGGTAGAGACCATTCACGACTGGCGTGATGTGCTGTTTGGAGGACGCGCTCCGGAACCTGAAGCCAGCCATCTGGATGAATTACGAACCGTTGTATTGTCGAACCGTTGTGTGTTGGGACTTGCTACTGATGGCGATGCGGATCGTTTTGGAATCATTGACTCAAATGGTTCATTTATTACTCCGAATCAGTTGATTGCCCTTCTCTTCGATTATTTGGTGGAGTCGAGAAAATGGAACGGCGGCGCCGCACGTTCAGTCGCTACTTCCCATCTGGTGGATCGTGTGGCAGAGGCCCGCGGCCTTCCAGTCTACGAAACGCCCGTAGGTTTCAAATACATCGGAGAATTAATCAATGAAAACAAGATTGTCATTGGTGGTGAAGAATCGGCGGGACTGTCGATCAAAGGTCACTATCCGGAGAAAGATGGCATCCTTGCGTGTTTGCTCGCAGCGGAGGCGGTTGCGGCGCGCGGCGCGAGCCTAACCGAACAGCTGAATGATTTGTATGGACGCGTCGGCAAGCTGGAGTCTGGAAGAATTGGAATCCGGCTGACTTCGCAACTCATGGAATCGCTCAGCGATAAATTGAAGCAGGACCCGACGGAAATTGGTGGCCGTCGCATTGAGCGAACAAACCGGATGGATGGAGTCAAATTTATCTTTACAGATGGTTCATGGCTATTGATGCGGCCTTCGGGGACAGAGCCGGTAGTTCGCATTTATGCGGAATCAGAGTCAGCAGACGACTTGGAGGTGCTTCTTGAGCAGGGTCATAAATTCCTATTGGGTTGATGAGCGTATTCGCGCGCAACGGGTGGCACCCAGAGTGAGTTCCCCGTTTGCGTCGGTGCGAGAGATTTCACTGGATATCATCGGAAGTCCCGCCGAAGTTCGCCGGCGCGGTGGCGTAATACCCGCGTGGGTTGTTTTCGGAATGATTATTCTCGGCACATTTGCGATCTGCGTAGCAGTCACAATGCGGACGAGAACCAAGATGTCTTTGGCCTCTCAACAGTATTTTCGCATGCAGAGCGATGTTGAGAAATTACGCAATACGAACGAGTCATTGCGAGTCGAGATCGAGAAACTCAGCTCGGATCCACGCGCCATTGAAGCTGCAGCACGCAACCGGCTCAACATGGTGCGACCTAATGAAATTGTGATACCCATCGAATGAGCAAAAGGGGAAGCTCGTTCGGAAAGCGAATTTGTGTTCCCTGCCCGCTGCCCGCTAGTTCCCCTGCTTGATAGCCACCTGTTGCGAGTGCCTGCCGAGCTTGCGCGGTTGTGACTGCCATCACAACCGCGCTCCCCTCCACAACGCGAACTAACCCATTCTTCAACCTTAACCTGCGTTGACAGCAAAATTGTGCTCAACTAATATCGAGTTCTAATTAACAGAGCGATCGCGATCCTTATGTCCAAGATTGAAGAGATCAGTACTCCTGTTCAGGAAGAGGTCGAGCGCTGGAAGCGTGAGACTCTCGACCCGGCGCTTGAAAAACATCCTGAGACCAGGAAACGGTTTGAAAGTGTATCCCTGGAAGAAGTAGATCGGATTTACACTCCCGCCAACCTCTCAGATACAGATTTTTCTCGCGATATTTCGTTCCCGGGTGAGTTTCCCTACACGCGCGGAATCCATCCCACAGGCTATCGCGGCAAGATGTGGACGATGCGTCAATTCGCCGGGTTTAGCACTCCTGAGGAAACGAACACGCGGTTTCGATATCTACTCCAACAAGGTCAAACCGGACTTTCGGTGGCGTACGACCTGCCCACCCTGATGGGCTACGACGCCGACTCCCCGCTATCTGAAGGAGAAGTTGGCAAGTGTGGTGTAGCGGTATCCTCGCTGGCAGACATGGAAGTTCTGTTCAACCAGATCCCGCTTGAACGGGTTACCGTTTCGCAAACTATCAATGCTCCCGCGTCCGTTTTGTTAGCCATGTATTTGGTGGTCGCGGAGAAGCAGGGCGCTAATTGGAAAAAGACTTCGGGCACGTTGCAGAACGACATTCTCAAGGAGTACATCGCTCAAAAGGAATGGATCTATCCCATTCAACCGGCGATGAAATTAGTAGTCGACACCTTCGAATTCTGCACGCAACATGTGCCTCGGTACAATCCAATCTCCGTCAGTGGCTATCACATTCGCGAGGCGGGAGCGACAGCCATTCAAGAGCTGGCGTTTACCTTGCGTGATGGACTCGAATATGTTGAATGGGGCCTGAAAGCAGGACTGGATTTAGACGTCTTTGTTCCGCGCATTTCGTTTTTCTTCAATGCTCACAACGATTTCTTCGAGGAAGTTGCGAAGTATCGCGCGGCCCGGCGCATCTGGGCGAGAGAAATGCGCAGTCGATTCGGATCAACAAACGAGCGTACACTCAAACTTCGCTTTCATACTCAGACTGCGGGCGTTTCGCTCACAGTTCAGCAACCGCTTAACAATATTGTCCGGGTTGCAATCCAGGCCCTCGCCGGAGTCTTCGGCGGCACTCAAAGCTTGCATACCGATGCTTACGATGAGGCACTCGCGTTGCCCACCGATCAAGCGGCCTTGATTGCACTACGCACTCAGCAAATCATCGCCGAGGAAACTGGCGTAGCTAATACTGTGGATCCCCTCGGTGGTTCTTATTTTGTCGAAGCGCTGACGGAAAAAATGGAGCAGGGCACGCTGGACTACTTCCGCAAGATCGACGCAATGGGCGGAATGGTCGCGGCGATCGAAAAGGGTTTTCCGCAACGAGAGATTCAGGATTCCGCTTATCACTATCAAAAAGCCGTAGAGCGCGGCGATCAGGTAATCGTTGGCGTGAACAAGTACCAAATGGTTGAAGAGCACCCGATTCCCATTCTCGCCATTGACGAAACCGTCCGCGCACATCAAATCGAGCGCCTGGAGCAAGCGCGCGCGAAGCGAGACGCCGGCGCTGTGGCAAATGCACTCGAGCGGCTGAAGCACGCGGCGAGCACAGGCGAAAACACGATGCCTGCCACCATCCAGGCTGTCCGCGAGTATGCTACGCTCGGAGAAATTTGCTCCGCCTTGCGCGATGTCTACGGTATCTACGAAGAGCCGGCGTTCTAACATTCAATCGAAACACTGCCCATCTCTTGCGCGACTAATGCATACCCTGATTTTCGTCCTCATGTCACTCCTCTGTTTGAATACCTTCCAGGCGTATGCAAATCAGGCTGATAAAGCAGCCCCGAGCCAACTCGCAGACCATGCCACCATCCAGCGTCGCCGAATCGTTTTGGTGCGAAGCAATGGACTCGTAAAGCAGTTTCCCCACAAGAAGAAGGCAACACTAACCTATCCGGTTATCGGTGGACTGAGTGGTCCAGTGTTAAGACGAGTGCGTTCAATGTTGGACTTTAAAAATATCTTTGATTATTCGCTGCAGGAGTACCGGGACGACACGTGGCTGGATGAATTCAGTTACCAGGTGAATCACAACGGCAACTATCTGCTCGACATCACTTTCATGCAAAGTGGCTCAGCAGCCTACCCAGACGATCAGTCCAAACATTTTCTGATTAACTTGAAAACCGGCCGTCTTGTTAAGGCAGCCGACGCTTTTCAACCTGCAGGGCTAGTTCCGCTCAGCATCTTGGTGAATCGAAAGTTGCAGGAGGAGCTTAAAGAGATCCTGGAGGATCTTAACGAATCAAAGAGCGATCCAGAGGACATTCGGATCGCCAAAGAGGCGCAGGAACCGTTGGAGTTTAAGGTCGAGCACCTTAATGACTTCTCGGTCGGTGACAAGGGAGTGACGTTCCTCTACGACGCAGGCTACCCGCACGTGATAAAGGCTTTTGAACCAGACGGCCAATATTTTTTCAGCTACGCCGAATTGAAACCGTATATCAAACCCAACGGGCCGCTGGGGCAATTCCTACACTAAGGCTACAATAACCATATGAACGATAGAAAAATCCGGGTACTGGTCGCGAAACCTGGTCTTGACGGCCATGATCGCGGGGCTAAGGTCATTGCCCGAGCCTTGCGCGACGCAGGCATGGAAGTTATTTACACCGGCTTGCGACAGACGCCGGAGATGATTGCTGCGGCCGCTTTGCAGGAAGATGTTGACGCTGTCGGGGTTTCGATTCTCAGTGGGGCACACAACACGCTCTGCCCTCGTATTGTGCAGCTGCTGCATGATCAGGGGATGGACGACTGCCTGGTTCTTTTGGGGGGCATTGTTCCCCAGGACGATATCGCTAAACTAAAGTCACAGGGCATTGCCGAGGTTTTCCTGCCGGGAACCTCAACCGAAAACATCGTCAAGTTTCTCCGCGAGAACGTAAAGCCTCGCGATTGATCGAAGCTCTTCCGTTCCCGAATCCAGTCAACAGTCACGGCGCGCCTTCCAAACTCCTTGAATGACCGCTGAAATTGCACCGTCTATCGTAGTTGAATTAACCGCTCCAATTGCTATCATCCGTTTCAATCGACCAGAACTGCGCAATCCGCTCTCGATTCATACCCTTCAAGAGTTAACTCATGTAACCGCAGCAGTCTTCCCGCGCGAAGACGTTCAGGCGGTAATTTTCACCGGCCGTGATGACGTATTTGCTTCGGGAGCGAACATACGTGAACTCGGACGGCTCGACCCCGCAACTGCTTTGGAGTTTGCAAAGTTTGGGCAGGATCTATTTCAACGGATCGCCGAAGCAAAGCAGTTAACGATTGCGGCAATCAATGGCTTTTGCATGGGCGGCGGGTTGGATCTGGCGCTGGCGTGCGATATCCGGGTCGCTTCAAAGTTCGCAGTTTTCTCTCACCCCGGCGCGAGATTGGGAATCATCACTGGGTGGGGAGGGACTCAACGCTTGCCGCGGCTCATCGGCCGCGCGCGTGCTTTGGAGTTTTTTACGACAGCTCGCCGCTACTCGAGTGAAGCCGCACTTGAAATGGGTTTGGTTAGCCGCGTTGCTGATCCCGTAATCGAGTGCGCGCGGCAACTTGCCAAAAACATTGGTTGAAGCCAGTGCGCTTGCCGCTCTACCCTTCTCGCTTTCAAAAGCAAACCACATTCTCCCGGGAATCTCGAACTTCCAGATTGGCGCATGCTACTCCTTCGTGAGAAACCTGGTAACGCCTTTTTTGCAATCTTCAGTCAGGCGGGCAATTACATTCGTATCGACCCCGGTCTCCAGCGCCGAGCCGAACGACATTCCATCGATTTGGTAAAATAGGTTCTTCGTTAACGCAATTGCCGACTTGCTTGTCTTCTCAAATTCCCGGACATAGGTCATAACGTCAGCTTCGAAGGTCTCATCCGCAAAAACCTGATTTACCAGACCGAGCTTCAGTGCTTCCTCGGCTCCGATCTCAGCCCCGCGAGTAAGCAACTCGAAAGCGCGCTTCTCAGAGACATTACGGCGCAGCAGCGCCAGCACCATCGCGGGAACGAAGCCAATTTTTACCTCCGGATAACCAAAGCGGGCGCTGTGGGACGCGAGCACAATGTCACACGCGCTCGCAAGCCCACACCCCCCGGCGAGCGCCTTGCCACGTACCGCGCCAACGACAGGGACTGTGACCTTTCTAATCAGAGCGAACAGTTCCATCAGTGAACGAGCGTCGTCTACGTTCTCGACAAGCGAACCGTTCGCGATTATTTGCAACGAAGTCAGGTCGGCTCCGGAACAGAAATCGCGCCCCGCGCCCGAAATAACCACAGCCCTAATGCCGTCGGCTTCATTCGCCCTTCGTAAAGCTGTCTTCAACTCGGCGACGAGGTTATCGTTGAGGGCGTTTCGCTTGTCGGGCCGGTTGAGCGTAATGCGCGCCACGGCGCCATCCAGGTTGTAGAGAATCGGACTAGCTGTTTCAGACATGCTGGCCTCTACCGGTTCAACTATGGATTAGGACTTAAGAAACTCGAGTAGCGCGGCGTTCACTTCAGCCGCTGCCTCATTCTGCACCCAATGCCCACTGTCAGGAATTCTCACTTCCCGGTAAGGGGCCTCGATGTACTTCGCCAGACCGCGAACTGTCTCAGGCACAATTGCGAAGTCCTGTTCGGCAAAAATAAATAAGGTTGGAACGCGGATAAGGTCATGCCCCGCATTCCTGGTGGCTGTTCGCTTGCTCGCGAAGAGGCGGTCGAAAACGTTTGCACGATAGTAGTTGATCGACCCCGTGAGCGCTCCGGGCTGGCTGGCGGCTTTTCTGTACAGTTCTACGTCCTCGTTTGAGAATGTGTTCTTGCGGACGATCTTTTCCTTAAAGGTCCGATCGATCGCGGCAAAATTATCCCGACGAATTAACCATTCAGGTAATCGCGGGATCTGAAAAAAGAACATGTACCAACTCCGCAAGAGTTGCTTGAGAGTCATGTTCGCGCGCCATGCTGCCGCCGGCGGAACCTGCAATACTGCCAGGTTCGACACTCGCTCAGGATGCCGCTGAGCAACAGCCCAGGCTACTGCCCCGCCCCAGTCATGCCCGACGATGGCGGCGCGCTGCGCCCCAAAGTAATCAATCAGTCCCACAACATCGGCGACGAGCCGATCTATCGAATAGTCTTCGATCCGCGGCGGCTTATCGCTCAAATTGTAGCCACGCAAATCAGGGGCAATTACGTGGAAGCTTTCGCCGAGCGCCTCCAACTGTTCCTTCCATGAATACCAGAACTCCGGAAAGCCGTGCAGCAAAATTACGAGATTATCGCCGCCGCCTGCTTCGGCATAGTGCAAACGGATTCCATTAACCTCGGCGAAGTCATGAGTGGTGGTTATCATTCTGGTAGTTCAGAGTTTAAAGATTTAGCTTGTCTCTGCTGCAGAAGCAACCTGAAGGGCTAAACCCTAAAGTTGGGATCGAAGCCCAAACTTTGAGCTTCCGCCTGAGAGATCTCGATCTCCATCCTGAGCAAAGCCGTGGAAAACGTTTTTCCCTGCGCGTCGGTCATTAACGACAATGTGCCGCCCCCACCGAGGCTCTCATGCAATAGAAAATTAAGCGCGCCAAGATTTGGCAATTCAAACCGCTCGACCTTGCCCTTGCAGATTCCTCGGAAGTGTTCTTTGACGCGTTCAGGTGTTATTTCCCGAACCAGCAGCGGATAGATTTCATCGCGTAAGGCAATCAGACCGACGTTGGCAGTGTCGCCTTTATCCCCGGAGCGAGCGTGGGCAAGTTTTGCGAGTTGAACTTTCATCACTTGATCATTCACACCCTGACTTCAGCCAGACTTGAACAGGAAACGGCTTAAAGAGTCTCTTTCGGTCGTTACACCTCGATCAAGTCAACAATAGGGTTGATCTCTCGCTTTGGAATAAGCGCCGGCCAATAGGCGACAATCTCTTCAACTTTCGGGCGGCCACCAGCGAAACCGGTAACGCCTGGAGGTCCGGTCAAAACCAGCGGCGCGATTTCTTTTGTAAATCGTTCAACCGCACTTCTATTCTCACTGCGGACACCAACGCGCAGTTGAACTTCCGGTAGATCGGGCGAAGGCTTGCCGGCCAACGGACCGTGTGTAGCGTTCGCACCAACAAACTCCGTAAGAATCTGGTCAAACTTCAATCCAAGACGCTCCAGCCGAGCGCGCAGTATCTTATCGGCAGCCTGCGCTTTGTCATAAGCATCGGGCCAGGAATAAACGAGCGTTCCCACCGCTTTGTATCCGGCAGAGTAACTGATCGACACCTTGAAGGTCTCGGTAGCAGGCCGCCCTTCGATGCCGGATACACGCACTCGATCCCGGCCTTCGTACCCCAGCTGAATCGTGGTGAAATCGGCAATACAGTCCGGCGTGATGTACTCATGCGGGTCGCCCATTTCATAAACCAGTTGTTCCTTGACCGACGGAATCGTAACCCACCCGCCCGTTCCTTCATGCTTCGTGATCACGAACGTGCCATCGGGCGCCGCCTCAACGATCGGAAAGCCAACGTCGGCGAGGTTGGGAACACTGCGCCACTCGAATTGACAGTTACCACCGGAGCATTGCGCTCCGCATTCGATGATGTGCCCCGCAATCGTGCCGGCCGCAATCTTGTTCCAGTCATCCGCGGACCAGCCAAACTCATGCATCAGCGGTGCGAGCGTGAGACCGGTATCAGTCGCGCGGCCCGTGATCACGATTTGCGCGCCGCGGTTGAGCGCTTCAAGCATCGGCGCCGCGCCCAGGTAAACATTGGCGCTTTGGATCCTGTCGCGCACAGTCGAGAGCGGCGCTCCGTTATCCATATTACGCAACTCGATCCCTCGCGCCAGCAGCTCATCCAGCTTTGCCATGATGTCATCGCCACTCACCAGCCCGAGGCGAACTTTGCCTCCGAGGCCCAGCTCAAGCGCAATATCCTTGACCGCGGCGGCACAACCGGCGACATTCACGCCGCCGGCATTTGCTGTGATGCGAATATTCCGTTCGATACAAGCAGGCAAAATCTGCTTCATCAACGGCACAAAATCCCTGGCGTAGCCGGCTCCAGGATCGCGTGATCGCTGCTTCTGCATGATCGACATCGTGACTTCCGCAAGATAATCGAGCATCAGATAGTCGATCGGCCCACCTTCAACCTGGCGCACCGGAGCCTCAGGCAGATCGCCCCAAAATCCCTGACCGGCGGCAATGCGAACTTTCTGTTTCACGTTTAGAAGTTTATTAATCGGTCAGTAATCAGCACTAATCACTCGGTTTCGGACACGCAATGTAATTGGTTTGTTTGAGACATGCAATGCGGGCGGCCTGGCTTGTAACGACCAGGCCGCCCGCAATTTTTTCGCAATTACCGAAGAAGCCTATGAACTATTCACTTAAATTCAAACCCAGGCGTCGGTGTTGGCTTTGCGTTGGCGTTCCCTTCACCTGTGTTGCTGTTCATGTTCGTATTCGAGTTCATGTTCATGTTCATGTTCATGTTCGTATTTTGACTTCCGCGCCTCCCTCGGCGACCGGTCGTCCGGCGTGGCGTTGGCGTAGCAGGCGGCATCGGACCCGCCGGCGCAGCAGGGGTCGCCGACTCTGCCGGCACAGCAGGTGTCACAGTTGGTTCTGCGGGCGTCGCTGGTTCTGCAGGCGTGGCCCTCGTCGCCGCTCGTGCACGCCTTCGGGTACTGCGGGCCATGGCGGCCGGTGTAAACGAACAGGTGTTTGTAGAACCCGGGACCGGCGTGAGCGTCAGACGGTCGCCTGACTTCTTTGCGCGCAGCGAAACGATTTTCGGTACCGTCGCCGGTTGCGTCCCAGTGGCCGCCATGGCCTCACCAAGCTGCATCGCGACCGCAGTATAGCCGCGAGTTGTAGACGCCACGATGCGGCCGGACTTTCCGTCCGGCAGCGTGAATTGATTGCCGGTGATGGTGAGAGTCGTCTCACCGTTTAAGCCCAAATCTGAACAGTCGAAGGTGCCGGTATACGTTCCAGACAAATCCGTCTGTTCTGTTTGGGCGGTCGGCATCGCCATGCTATCGGCCGCCGGCATTGCCGGAGTCTCGGCGGTCGCCGCGGGACTGGTCGCTCGTCTTTTGTTGCGACGTCGTCCATGTGTGGTTTTGCCGATGTTGGAATTTTCTACCATGGTGGTCGGCGAGGAATTGGCGTTTTGACTGATAGAACTAACCGCCCCTACGCTCGAATCAAGACAAAAAGCAGAAGCTGCTAAAACGAAGGCGAATATCAGACTACTCCAACGAACGATCTTGATGCTCATGATCAAATCCTCCTTTAGCGAACGCCGCGCAGACGCAGAACGGCGCGCGAAGATGGTCTCAACTTTTTCCAGAGCGTAAATCGGAGGGAGTCAGCGGCTCTATTTTTATCACCAAGTGGTCCCGGAAACAACCTACCAAATGATGCTGTGCCTGACTTCAGCCCTGCTCTGCGCAGCCTTTGCGGCTTCTGCGTCTCGGCAGTAAGGTTTCACGGCCACGTACCGAGAGGCAAAGAACAGAGAGTTATCACAGGAGTGAGTTAAACTAAGAGACCGAATACTCAGGTCGGGATAAGCATGCTTATGGTCAAACCAGCTGGGCCGGCAACACAAACTGGCCGATGTGCGGACCACTGTTGTTCAGACTTGTCCTCAGACTGAGTTCAAGCGCGTCGCGGGTCGCTTCCGGCGTGATCACTGCATCAACAAACCCACGCGCGGCCGCATACTTAGCGTCCAACTCCATATCATAGGTTTGCCGCACTTGATCCATCTCTGCGTCAAGTTGCTTATCAGGTTTCAAATCGTTGCGCTTCAACTTTTCAAGTTGGCTGCCAAATACGGCCTGCACCGCCGAGTCCCCTTCCATCACGCCCATGCGGCCGGTTGGCCAGGTAAAAATAAAATCCGGATCGAACCCCTGCCCCGCCATTGCGTAGTAGCCGGCGCCGGATGCGTGGTTGACAGTCAAAACTATCTTCGGCACAACCGCAGTTGCCATGGCTTCTACAAACCGTGCGCCCGCGCGAATGATCCCTGAGTGTTCCGCTTCCGGGCCCACCATGAAACCGGAGACGTCCTGAATGAACAGCAAAGGCGTTTGCCGCCGGTTGCAGGTTTCGATGAAGTAAGCAACTTTCTCTGCAGACTCAGTGTAGATGATGCCGCCGAAGCGCGGTGGGCCGCCACCGGGCGCGCGAATCATGCCGCGATTGTTCGCGATAACTCCCACCTGGATGCCCCGGATCCGCGCATGACCCGTGATGATTTCCTTTGCATAGTCTGCCTGAAACTCGTCCAAATGCCCGCCATCCAATAAACACTCGAGCAGATGCCGCGCGTTATAAGGCTGCTTGTGATCCGCCGGAATAATGTCGTACAGCTCCTGGGCCGGACGTGCCGCTTTCGCGCTCGCCAGAATCGGGACAACGCTCGGCGCTCTTACAGGAAGCTCAGAGACGAACTCCCGAATTCGCTCGATACATTCTTCATCGTTCTTTACTCGATAATGAGCAACGCCGGAAAGTTCGTTGTGAGCGCGCGCGCCTCCCAGCGTTTCATTGTCGATGGTTTGACCGGTCGCGCCCTTAACAAGATTTGCGCCGCCGAGACCCATGAACGAAGTACCCTCGACCATTACGATCACGTCGGACAGCGCGGGCAAATACGCACCGCCGGCAATGCACGGTCCCATCACTGCAGAGATCTGCGGAATCTTGAGGTAGCGACGCATAATCGAGTTGTAATAAAAGATTCGCGAGGCGCCGTACTGACCAGGAAAAACTCCACCTTGATAGGGCAGATTAACGCCAGCCGAATCTACGAGGTAAATAATCGGCACATGCGAACGCATTGCGATTTCCTGCGCTCGTAGAATTTTCCTGATGGTTTCCGGCCACCACGACCCGGCCTTCACAGTCGCGTCGTTGGCAACCACTACAACCTCGCGATCGTTTACGCGACCAACCATCGTGACTACACCTGCTCCCGGCGCCGCGCCTATCTCGTCTTCTATTTTCCTGCCCTCTGCCTGCTGCCTACCGCCTACCTCTTTCCCGTCCCTTCCCCTTTCCCCGTTCCCCGTTCCCCCTGTTTCCCGGTATTGATCGTAAGCAACCAGTAACCCAATCTCCTGAGCATACGAACCCTTGTCGAGTAGGAGATCGATGCGCTCGCGAGCAGTCAGCTTTCCCTGCTGGTGCTGGCGATCAATCTTGTCAGTCCCACCGCCCAGACGCAGTCGCGCTTCGAGTTTCAGCAACTCAGCAGCCAATTCTTGTAGTCGCTTGCTTGATTGTTCAGGAGCTGGCGGGGCGTCAGTCTTCTTCATCGTTTGCGGGCCGTTGATGGAGTGTTCTTTCAGGACAACTCAAGTTAACACAGCAAAAGAAATCGGTACAATTCCTTAAGAATTTGCTATTGGCACAGAAGAGTTATCGCCAAAGTGCCTGGAGTAATGCATTCGAATCTGCATCCGCAGGGATTCCTTCGAGGATCACCACACGGTTACCACGTTGCTCGAGGACAACGGTGCCCTCGCTCGTTCTCCAGGAATGACGGACTCCTGTTTCGAGTTTCGAGTTTCGGGCTGCGGGTTCCATAGCGGAAGCATCCACCTGCGTCGCGTTTGGATAGCGCAACTCGGTGCGTTTCACATAAGCATCAAGAAATTCGCGCGCGTCGTTTTCGGTGTCCCAGGCCGTGGATTCCGCCACGAATACCTGACCCGTCGGTCCCTCATACAGTGCATATCGATCGCCAGCCCATCCGGCTGTGGCGCGTTTGGACTCGGCAGCCGTATTCAAAAACTGATCGAGAATCAGGTAATAGCCCCATTCGCCGTTGACGTCTGTGTCGATGTGATGCCAGGCGCCTGCTGGTAGTGTGCGTTGGGCAGCGGTCAGTGAGCGGCGGTTGACGCGCCCGTGAATTGCGCGGCTCTCGACGCCGGCCGCGTGCGAGGCGCCCGGGTTGCGTGGACTGCCTACTGCTGATTGCTGACTACCGATTGCTGACTGCCGACTGCCAACCCCCACCTGCTCGCCCCCGGCGTTGAGTAAACTCGTCAGGTCCGGTAAAAGTACCTTCACCGGGCGTTCATAGCTCAAATACTTTTCCGCGTGCAGAATCTGTTCGGTTGAAAGCGGCAACCTTGTGAAAGCCCTGGAAACCATCGCCCAACCACCGCGCCGGTAGAGTTGCGTCGCCCACTCGGAGCCTTGCAGGTAGGGGAAAATCAGGGTTTCACGCATCGCCCGCGGCGCCTGATCGTATTGTTCCGTAGCCACACCGGCAGTCAGCGAACGGCTGAAAGCCAGTGCCACCAGGGGATTTTTTGCCATATAGACCGTCATCGCGAGCGTCGCATCACCTTCGATTAAGGCATGGGCAGCCAACTCAGCATCCGAATCGCCACGAGGCCATTTTTCAAAGCGGCGCAAATT
>DATGYM010000144.1:0-1571 GCA_035297925.1 Pyrinomonadaceae bacterium
AAGAACAACGTCAGTTTGTGGCAGAGTTACTTCGGAAATTGCAGCCCGCCAGGCCGACGCATCGGAAACGCTGAAAGAAAAGAGGGCCGGACTAACTGCGCTTGGGAAAAGGTTCCGGCCCTCTCTTCTTCGCGTTGGGTATACCCTTTTTAACACAGCCGGCGAGACTGTCTATCGGGTATTCACCTGAGACTTCCTCAATGCTACTTACCGAACACCTTTAAGCGCATTCTATTGCAGCTCAAAGCTGCGCGGTTCAAGATTCGGTGACCTGGCGACGGTGTGGGACCTTTGTCGCATCCCTTCCACCGTTCGCCCTGTTTTCGCCCTCCGGTCTGTTATTGTCCTCTTCAAATGGCACTCCAGCCCATGCCGCTTTCCCGCAGAGCCCTGCCTTTTGACCATCCTGAATGGATCTTCGAGCTAAAGTATGACGGCTTCCGCTCACTCGCCGTCATCCAAAATGGACACACTCAGTTGATCTCCCGCAACGGACATCCCTTCAACTCTTTTTCAGAACTTTCCAAGTCACTCGCGCCACACTCTGAGGGGAAAGCGGTGCTGGACGGCGAAATTGTATGTCTCGACAAGCAAGGAAGGCCCCAGTTCCGTGACTTGCTCTTCCATCGTGGTGAGCCCTGCTTCTACGCCTTTGATCTCTTGATGTACGACGGGAAGGATATGCGCTCGGAACGGCTCACAGATCGCAAGCACGAGCTTAGACGCTTACTAACTGGGCTTCCCGCCACATCCCGGCTCCGATATGCCGACCACATAGAGCAACACGGTACGGCGTTGTTTCAGCGCGTTTGCGAGATGGATCTGGAGGGCATCGTAGCGAAGCACAGTTTCGGACCTTACACAACGGAGCGTGAGCGAAGCACATGGTTCAAAATTAAGAATCGCAATTATTCTCAGCTGGAAGGACGCGAGGAACTATTCGAGCGCGAACGCCATAAGGAACCAGCTCCCGGCTGGCATTGTTGTGAACTGGCCTGTACCGACTTGGAGCAGAATGCCTAAGACTGACCAGCAAGTGGCACCGCATGCTTGGGCATGGATTGGCGGTGCGCTCATGGCGGCGGGCAGTGCTAGCGGCAGTTATTGCAGGATACTTCTACTTTTTTCACGCCGCAAAATAGGTATTTCCCCCGATTGTAGGTGTTCTCCAACCGCCTAGAGTAGAGGTTATGAGCAAATGGGATATTCCAAGGCACGACGAACGAATTTCCGAGATAAGCCGGGAATTGGGCCAGCTTTTGAGGGATCAGACTGAGTTTTTTAGAAAAGGTACTCGGCACAGCGCAGAGGCGCTTAGTGAATACCAAGCGTCGCGTGAACGCGTCCGTCAACTCTTCGCCGAATTGGAAAGGCTCAGGAAAGCGGCGTGACCGCCTATCGTCAGGAATCCACATTATCGAGGTGCCCGTGAATTTCGTTGCTGTAAAGTTGTCATCCAGCCCGCCTGACCCAATGCTGGAACATGCGATTCGACTTCGTGCTTACGAACTCTACGTGCAACGCGGAATGGTTCAGGGCCACGCAATCGATGATTGGCTAAAGGCGGAAGC
>DATGYM010000145.1:0-16363 GCA_035297925.1 Pyrinomonadaceae bacterium
AGCACTGTGTATGGACCAAGTCGCGTGCTTTTAGCGATAGGCATATCGCCTGTTTTCGGGGGAATTCGTTGGATTCTGAGACGCGTTACATTCTATCTGTATTCCAACTGTGAGACTATGCCTCTCAGGGTGTAGCAGAAAGGCTGCGGAACGCTGATTCAGAAGACTTGTAGACTAGTGGTGCCCCGGCAGGGATTCGAACCCCGAACCGACAGATTATGAGACGGTTTGAGGGGCACTAACGAAGTTGGACCAGGCAAGAGATGTAGCAGTATTTACCGAATCCGCAGCCGTCAAAGTAAAGTTAGGTCTTGCTACGTAAGAGCACGCCATTGCGCCATAATCGCGCAACATCTGCGCATGCTCCAGGTTGGTGGTTACGATGAAGCGTCCGCAGGCGCTGAGGACCAGGATCTGTTTTTGAGAATGGCCTCTCGCGGCCGTGTACTAACGCTCCCGGATGTGCTTTACAGCTACCGCTACCACACAAGTAACGCGACCCTCTTTAAGAGCATGCATGCGGTCTATGAGGACCATTCTCAAAAGGGAGATGAATTGGCAGCATTGTACATGCTCGGCGCGATGCGACTTTGGGCGGGCGATCCACCAATGCTGCTGGACCCCATGCTTACGAAGAAATCTCTGAAATGGAATCTGAGAACATTGATGGTTCTGGTTTCGGCAATGTGGGGTCAGATTAGCCCCTCCACGCTGAGAGTTTTTCTGTGTATGTCAATTCGCGCGCGCGATCTTGTTGCTGGCGTACGAGCAAAAGACGGGAGACCCTACGAATGGCGATCAGAATAGCCGTCGCGGGCTTGGGACCGCGCGGGCAGGATTGGTTGCGCGAAGTTCGAAAAGCGCCTGCATTTGAGTTAGTTGCCTGCGTCGATATCGACCCGCCCACACTAAAACAAGCGGCCGCGAGGCTCTCAATTCCCCCTGAGCGATGCTTCACGGACGTGGCTGAAGCTCTCGATCGAGAAAGTTGCGATGCGGTGATTGTTGCCACATCGGTACCGAACCATGTCAAACCTTGCGAGCTGGCCTTGGAACGTGGCATAGCTGTCATGGTCGAAAAGCCTTTCACTATGTGTCTGAGGGACTCAGTGAAGCTGGTAGCTCTGGCAGAACAAAAAGGCGTACCGCTCATCGTGGCGCAAAATTATCGTTACATGCGTTCGTTCCGTACGGCGCGCCGGCTTATCGACGAAGGCAAACTTGGGCCCGTGGGGATAGTCGTCTGCCAGTATTACCGCGTTCCCCACGCGATGGCAGACTCGTTACAGGGCCTCACAAACAGCGCGCTTTGGGGAGCCAGCATCCATCATCTTGATGCTCTCCGTTACATATTGAGAAAGCGCGTCACTGGGGTCATGGCCGAAGCCTTTACGCTCCCCTGGGGACGATTACCGAGGGGAGCCTCACTGCAACTGATGCTTTCTTTCGAAGATGAAGCTCGCCTTCTCTACTCCGCCACGTACGAGTCAAGCGGTCATGAGTTCTTCGAGGGCGGTCAGGAATTTTACGTCCGCTTTATTGGCGAGCACGCAACTCTGCATGTGTTTCAGCGCTGGCTCATGCTTTGTGAAACTGGCAAGCTGCCGCGCCCAGTGCGACGTGGACCGAGGAGGACGACGGAGGAGAGCACTCTTCTCAACCAACTCAAGGGGGCGCTTCTCAATCATGAAGAGCCCGATTCCAGCGGTCGAGATAATCTCCACACGATGGCGGTGGTTGAAGCATCTCTTAGATCCGCTGCCGAGCGAAATTGGATTAACCCGCAGGAGTTACTTGATGAGTACGAGTAACGGCTCAAGTGTACTGGCGGTCGGCATTGATGCCGCGCAAGGCACATTCGTGAAGCAACTCATAGAGCACGATGAGATGCCGGCGCTAAAGTCTCTGCTTGACCGTGGGAAATGGTTAAGCGTGCAGTCTCCAGCACACATCGGGAGCGGGGCGGTGTGGCCTACGTTTAGCACAGGCGAAGAACCAACATCTCATGGATTTTATAGCGAATGGAGATGGTGTCCGGAAACGATGAGTCTCAGCCGTTACGACGGTCGACACCTGACACCATTTTGGAAGCCGCTCGCGCAGCAGAGGATCCCGCTGGGAGTTTTTGATGTTCCATTCACCCCTCCAGTCGGAGTATCAAAGGGTTTTGAAGTCTGCGAGTGGTGGGCGCACGATTCGACGGGTGTAGGTTTACAGGTCGGCCCCGACACAATTCTTTCCGCCGTGAAGCATTCGCCTTCGCACCCACTATCTGCTAAGAAGTTTGTCAATGCCACGCCGGACAATATGGGCGATCTCAAAGAACTGACTGCCGCATCTATCGCAGGCATCAGGTTAAGGGGAATGCTGGCGCAAGATTTGATCATAGAAACTAAACCAGTCTTGTCGTTGATAGTCTTTCCCGAGATACATCATGCAAGCCACCAGTTGTGGCACACCGTTGAACCCAATCACCGTATCTACAATGGTCGCCTGGGTGCCGGACATGCACTCGAGCCTCTGCTTAAGGACATCTATCGGGCCGTTGATCAACAGGTTGCCGACCTCATGGGCGTTGTCGGCAACGAAGCGACTGTAATAGTTTTTGCATTACACGGGATGCGACCGGCACTGGGGTTTCCGGTGTTTCTTGGTCCACTACTAATTGAGCATGGTTTCTCACGTCTTGCGAGCTGGCGTTCGCAATCATGGACCAATCGCGCCCTATCGCTTTTAGCCGCAACGAAGCGACACACACCTGGAGCAGCTAAAAAGCTCTACTATAAACTGACGCCAACCGCAGCCACTCATGTGGTAGCACGTCCAACAATGCTGCCCGTTTACGATTGGAATAACACTCGCGCATTTGTATTGCCGACCGATCAGCACGGATGGATTCGGATTAATCTGGTTGGACGTGAGACACAGGGAAGTGTTCCGTTCGATCAGTATGACAATACTTGTGAACAATTGAAAAAGCTGTTGCTTTGCTTAGCTAACGACGACGGTCAACCGCTCGTGCGAGATATCGTCTCGACAGCTGCAAACGCAGAGCACGCGCTTTCTAATCCTCTTCCTGACCTGGTTGTGCATTGGGAGGATGCTGCATTCGCGTGGCCGTTGAAGATTAGAGACAGCCGCGTTCAGATTGAGCCGGTAGCAAAAAAGTCTACTGGGCAGCATGCTTCAGAGGGGTTTTGTATCTACGGCGCCAATAACAATAACTTTTCGAGCGGGGTCATAGAAGCCAAAGACTTGGGCCGTTTGATTACAGCAAGTCTTTAGTAATTGCGATCGACACCAACCGAAGAAATGCGATGGACGAAACCGGAGGTTAACGAGACGTTGGCTGAGCAATGAACAAATTAACATCGAAGGTTACTCGCCAGATGCCCAGCTCCAAAATCCTCACAACTATCGGCACCGCAGGCAACTATTTTGTTGCTTCAGCAATGGAGTAATGTCAATGTTGGTCTGCAAACTACGACCCACCTACCCCGAGACGCGGCACCATGGGAGACATCTACGATCAATTTGAATTGGAACTTGCCAGCCTGGACCGCAAGTACGCCGGACACCCACGCCGGCTGATGATCCGGCTCTTCCTGCTAGCTCTGGAGCGCGAAGAGATCGTGTCGGTTGGTTACCGGGAAGAGCTGATCGCCGCCCGCCTGGAAACCATGCCGATCTCAGAGCAGGAGCGCGAGATTGTTCGTCACGCCTTGCTTTGGATCTGGAAGGACGAAGAGATGCACGCGATCTATATTCGTGGTGCAATCTTTAAGATTGGAACTTTGCCTCTTCGCGCTCGTGCTTTGGCTCGCCAACTCGCTGGTGCACTGGGCGGCTGGTCCACCTCTGTTCGCCAGCACGTTCGTTGGTCAGAGGCTCCACTCTCGCGTGCGATTGCCACGTTCCTCACCTGGACAGGGTCGCTTACAGGAAAGGTTCCGCCCGATGTCCGGCAACATTTGCGCTATCGTTCGTTTCGAGACTTCTGTCTTTTCAATGTCGATGCGGAAAAGACAGCCTGGCTGTGCTGGCAGCGCTTGATCGAATTGACGAGCGGACAACCATTCATGCTGCCGTCTTTGATAGACGATTTTCGCCGCATTATGGAGGACGAAGATCGCCACCGAAAGATCTTTGAGATCTTGGCGGCCGCGCTCGACGATGGGGATCAACTCGTACCCGAAGAAACGGCCGACAGCCTGGCCCAAAAGATCCGGGCAGTGGGAGAGTTTTTCCTCCCACGTGCACTGCGTAGCCCGCGATTTGCCGAGAATGCCCTTGACAGCGGTGGCCAGGTCCGGATTGTGCAGGGAAGAGCGCTCGAAGAAAAGTTGTCGCTATTCCGTGGACTGCTTGATGGCTACCTGAGGGATTTATTGCGAGATCGCTCTGCGAGTCTCGGCAAACCAGTGAGCGAATTTCGGGTCGCTATCAAACCAGCTTTTATGATGGGCTACGATCGCCGCGACCGGTCAATGATTACGGACCGGGAATTGTTGGATGAGCTGGCTGCCTTTCTCAGAGAATGCGGGTGCGATGACGTTGCCGTTGTCGAGGGTCGCAATCTGTACGATCAATTTTATGACAATCGTTCAGTGCTGAACGTCGCGCGATACTTCGATATCTCTTCGCCCCATTTTCGAGTCGTGGATCTTTCTGACGAGCAAGTCTCGCATGTGTATTTTCGTGGGATGGCTCAATACACCGTGGGCAGGACCTGGAAGGATGCCGACTTTCGTATCTCTTTCGCCAAAATGAGAAGCCATCCGGTCGAATTAGTCCATCTTACAATCGCAAATCTTGAGGGGATCGGCGCCCGTTGCGATCAGTTCCTGTTCGCCGAGCGCCAGGCGGACCGAGAAACCGCCACGATGATGTTATTGGATGAGTTTCCCCCTCACCTTTCTATTCTTGATGCTTATGCGCAGGCCGCCGATGGGCTGGTCGGGATAATGGGTTGCCCGCGGCCGGCAACTCCTCTGCGGTTTTATGCAGGAAGCGATGCTTTAGCAGTTGATATGGTGGCCGCTCGTCACATGGGGCTGAACGACCCTCGCGAAGCAACCAATCTGCGGGCTGCATGTCATTGGTTCGGCGACCCTGAAGAGAGTATCGAGATTGACGGTCCGGACGAGCCGCTGCCTAATTGGCGCGGCCCATACTACAGTGAATTCTCAACCATGCTCAGTTTTCTGGCGTTGCCAGTTTACGTCCTTGGCAGCGGGCGCGGTGCTCTCTTTGTCCCCGAAATGGATAAAGAAGCCTTTCCGCCGCGCCGCCCTGAGAGTGTGCCATTGCGATTAGGGCGCTACGGTATACAAAGGCTACTGGGATTGCGCCACCGAAGATGATACGACGCGTGGTCATTATCGGCGCCGGGATGGGCGGGTTAACCGCCGCGCTCCGGCTGGCGCAGCAAGGGCTAAGCGTGCGGATCATTGAGGCTCGCCGTGAGGCCGGAGGACTTGCATCCGCGTTTGAAAAAGATGGTTTTGTGTTCGATGCTGGTCCATATATCCTGCTGGATCGGCCTGGACTCGAATGGGCCTTTCGCTCACTCGGTCTCGAACTCGCAGAGCATGTGACTTTGCGCCGGATCAACGACGTGTATGAGGTGCTTTCGAGCCAGGGAGCTGCGGTTCATTTCTATGCCGATGTGAAAAGAACGGCTGCCGGTATCGATGCTCAGTGGCCGGGAAGCGGCAGGCGTTACGAGCATTTTGTAGCGGCAATGAAAGACACGCATGAACGACTCAGCCCGCTACTGCACGTTTCACGCCCCGGACCCGCGAGTCTCTTACGCAACCGCGCGTTTACACGAATTCCATTTCTGCTTAAGTCGCTGGGCTCGATTCTGGCGCGTACAAATCTTCCCCAGCCCGTCATCGAGGCGATTGCAATCTGGACACAAATCGCAGGACAACGAATCGACGCGGCGCCTAGTCCGCTGGCCTTTGTGCCTGCCCTCATTCATACCGTTGGAGCTTTCTATCCGGTTGAAGGCATCGGAAGTATCCCGCGCACACTGGCGAGAGTCGCGGCAGAAGCCGGCGTCGAATTTCAGTACGGCGCCACCGTTCGGTCGATCGTGTCTGAAGCCGGACGAGTCCGGGGAGTCCAGACCAATCAGGACGAGTTTGTACCGGCGGATGCCATCGTCTCGAATTACAGCGGCATTGGTACCTATCTCGAAATGCTGTCCGACACTCCGGCAGCAGCGCGAGAGAACCTCAATAAACTTCCGCTTCAGTCGCCGGGAGCATGCGCCTACCTCGCGGTTCGCGGTGAAATCAAGCCGCCGTACCTGCGGTTTCAACTGCCCGGGAAGGGAGAGCTCTGTCGACTTTTTGTTACGCCAACAGTCATGGCTCCAGAGCTCGCGAAGAATGGCTGGGCTCCCGCACGCCTTATCAGCCCGATGCGGTATGAGATGGCGGAAGGTCTGTCGGTTGTGGAACAACGCGACTATCTTGATCAGCTGCTGGCTGAGAGTTGGTGGCGAGAAGGTCTCGATGAATTTCGTGTTCTTGTCACCCGCGTACCATCAGAATGGGGCGCACAGTTCAATCTCTATAAGAATAGTATGAATCCCGTTATGACCGCCGGCTTCATGCGCGCTGGTCGTTTGGCTCATAAGAGTCCTTATGCTCGCGGACTCTACCTCGCAGGGAGTTCAACGCATCCCGGACAGTGGGTGAGTTTCTGCGCGATCTCGGGAATCCTGGCTGCTAATGATCTGCTCGAGGACATGAGCTAATGCTGTCAACAAGCATTGAGAAGCTTTCTTCAGGTCGACTGCTGCGGATTGCTCGCCTGGGTAGTGGACCGCCCGTAGTTCTGCTTCACGGATACCCGGATAACTTACAGATCTGGTCCGAGCTGGCAATACGGCTCGCGGATCAATTTGAAGTGATAGCGTTTGATTGGCCGGGTATGGGGTACAGCGAGGCGTGGCCAGGTGGTACTACACCATTTCATATGGCGGAGCGTTTACACAAGATTCTTGATGAACTCGCGATCGAACGTGCCAGCCTGGTTGGAATGGACATGGGCGGACAACCGGCACTCGTATTTGCGGCCACTCATCCAGAGCGGATACATCGCCTGGTGGTCATGAACTCACTGGTTTTGTGGGATGAGAACACTTCATGGGAGATTCAAGTGTTGCGCAAATACGGTTGGAACCGTTTCATCCTACACAAATTTCCCCGCATCGTATTTTGGCGCGCCGAGAGAACCTTTCTCCCTCACCGTCGCAGACTTCCTTCCGAACTGAGGGCGGATCTGTGGAAAAGCTTTTCCCGAGAGGACGTACGCTCATTTATTGCCCGACTGTGTGCAGGCTATCAGGGAACATTGATGCAGTTACCTGAAGAGTACAAGAAGATCACCTGCCCCACACTGGTGTGCTGGGGAGAGCAGGATCAACACTTTCCGCTGAATCACGCAAAGCGGCTTTGTGCGGCGGTACCAGGCTCCAGTCTCAAAATAATCCCGAAAGCAAAGCATTGGATGGCGTGGTATCTTGCCGATACGGTGGCTCAATCAATTCGCACCTTCCTGGCATGATGTTGCCAGATGACTCCGATGATCAAAGAACTCGGCGTTGGTAAGCTCTTCGCTCCTTGCTTTCATAACTATTGGCGATCCCTCCTGATCTTTTCCGGCGCTCTCACCAACTCATCCGATAGTTGGTTTGGCTGTAAGCTTCACGGTCTTTTGTTTGCCAGACGTACTCGCCTGAGCGCGTAACTAGCAACCCCTGAAATGCCGTCTCCACGGTCGCTTCCTTTGGGCGAACCAGATAGGTCCAATCACGAGAGGTTGCTTGTCCGTTTGCCAAGCAACAAAACGTGAAGACGATCAAGAGCGCTAGCGAGGTTCTCATTCGGGCGGTTCCTCTCGTTTCCTTAGACGCGATTGAGGAAGCTCAGTTCCAATTTCACCAGAGACACTGACTGGAGACCAAGAAGTGCGGTCAACGACAAAGGAGCGACAAGTAAAACAGTCGATTAGATTTTACAGTCGCGGATCTACTGGTTCACTCTCCAGCGCCAGAACCCCGAAAACACACTCGTGCACACGTCGCAATGGCTCGCGCTGAACAAATCGCTCTAAGCCCTCCATCCCCAAAGCGAACTCTCGAAGAGCCAACGAACGCTTGGCAGACAACCCTCGTTGGCGAAGGCGTTGCAGATTCTCGGGAGCGGTGTACTCAGGACCGTAGATTATCCGTAGATACTCCGGCCCTCGGCATTTCACAGCTGGCTGGACCAGCCCGCGCGGCCCTCGCGCGATGAATTCGAGCGGCTTCACCACCATTCCTTCACCACCTCGACTCGTCATCTCTTCCCACCATCGAACACCCGCTTCCTGACTGGCCGGATCGGTTACGTCAACGACCATGTGCGCTGTCGCGAGCAGCAACCCTTCGTCCGCATCACAAAGTCTCTTGAGCGTCGCCATATGCCACATATGATCTTTGTCAGCGTGGACTTTTCCTTCCGTCGCCAGCAAATGAAACGGCGCTAGCTTCAAATCAGCGAGCGAGTGAACCGGCCAACAATATCGGCGATATGCATTGGTGTACTTTTCCGTCGCTTCCTCTCTCGCTCGATACCGATCCAGGAGTGGCCCGATATCGTTGACTGCGACGGCGGATTGTTCAAGGGCAGCGACGGCGTCAGGAAGAGAGGCGCGCGCAGCCGCGCCAACAGCGGCGTACTGCTGTCGCAGGAGTTCCTGCGCTTTCGCCGACCATGGCATTAGTTCACAGTCGAGGCAGACCCAATCAGTTTCGAACTCGTCCCAAAGGCCCGCTCCTGAGATCGCGGCTTTAATCCTTCGGATGAACTCGATTTCCAGTTCCTTGTCATCGAAGAAGCGCCGGCCTGTACGCGTGAAGCATATGCCGAGGCCATCTCCGACGACGCCAAATCGTTTTCGCGCTGAGTCTTCATCGCGGCAAACCACTACCACAGCCCGCGAGCCCATGTGCTTCTCTTCGCAAACGACCTTTGCGACCCCCTGGTGTCGATAATAAGAAAAAGCTTCCGCCGGATGCTCTAGTAAATCGGGCGCCTGGCTCGTCTCAGATGGAGACATCGTCGGTGGCAGATAGATCAACCATTTCGGATTGGACGCGAAGCGGCTCATGACCTCCAGCGCCGCAATGCTGTTTTCTTCTCGAATCGTAACGGTCCGGTGGAGACGGGTTGAAATAATTCGCTTCCCGATAACGTCCTCGATGTCCAGAACGTCATCGTATTTTTGTTGAGCGGAAAGTGCGGGTGCTTGTTCGTCTTCTGAAAGAAAGGGCTTTGCCGGCTCATAGTAAGTCTGCAATGCCGAAACTGAAACCAATTCCTTCTCGGGATAACGAAGCGCGGTGAGCTTCCCGCCAAATACGCAGCCCGTATCTATGCAGATCGTTCGATTCAGCCATTCCGGTTCTGGCACAGGCGTGTGACCATAAACCACCATTGCTTTACCACGGTACTCAGCGGCCCAGTTATAGCGCACAGGCAAACCAAACTCATCGGTTTCGCCGGTTGTTTCTCCGAACAGCGCAAAGTCACGAACTTTTCCAGAGCCGCGACCTTGTAACTCTTCTCTCAATCCAGCGTGGGCCACCACCAGTCGCCCATCGTCGAGCACATAGTGACTCACAAGTTTGTCGACGAAGGCAGCAACCTTTTCTTTCAGCTCAGGCGGTTCACGCTCAAGTTGTTCGAGAGATTCAGCGAGACCGTGTGTGATGCGCACGTCTCTTCCGTTAAGCTTGCGCATCAACTTGATGTCATGATTTCCGGGCACGCATAGAGCAGCGCCGCTTTCAACCATGCTCATCGTCAATCGCAGCACGTCGGGAATTCTCGGCCCGCGATCAACGAGATCACCGAGGAAGACTACCTTTCGGCCTTCAGGATGGTTAGCTTCATAGTGCCGCGACGCGCCATCGCCATTCGCTTCGGTGATCTGATATCCGAGCTTAGCGAGCAGCGCACTAAGTTCATCAAAACATCCGTGGATGTCGCCGATGATGTCAAACGGTCCATGCTCATGCTTCAGATTGTTCCAGAGCGGCTGTCGTTCGATGACTACATCATCGATTTCTTCCGGCGTCGAGAATGCGAAGATGTGCCGAAAGCCCTCTCGCTTCAGGTTGCGGATTGATCGGCGCAACTGTTGGCTCTGTTGCCGAATAACGTGCGGTCCAAAGTTGCGATCGGCGCGGCCTTGGTTTCGATCCTGGCAGAGTCTCTCCGGGAGATTGAATACAATGGCCACCGGTATCACATGATACTCACGCGCCAACGCTACCAATGGCTTGCGTGCCTCCACCTGAACGTTGGTCGCGTCAACGACAGTGAGCTTTCCAGCCTTGAGCCGCTTAGAAGCGATAAAATGCAAAACCTCAAAGGCTGTATTAGTTGACGCCTGATCATTCTCATCGTCGGAAACCAATCCACGGCAGAAATCTGATGACAGGACTTCAGTCGATTTAAAGTGTTTTCGTGCAAACGTCGACTTCCCCGAGCCGGACGGGCCGACGAGTACCACAAGCGCCAATTCTGGAATTGTTAAAATCTTACTCAAGTAGTCTTACTCTACGACTGGATCAAATTGAAGACTGCCATTTGCGTTGGCGCGCCGAGCACTGCGTCTTCAGGCCCGACTGGTAACAGCCTCACTTCATACCCGTGCTGCTTTGCGATTCCTTCCGACCAGTCTTTGAACTGCTCTCGCGTCCACTCGAAACGATGGTCCTTGTGACGGAGTTTTCCAGCCGGCAGAGTCTCAAAACGCGCGTTGTATTCGACGTTGGGCGTAGTCAACACAACGGCTTTGGGCTTCGCAAACTCGAACAACACTCGTTCGAACGCAGTCAGACGCGGCTGATCCAAATGCTCGATGACTTCTATCACGGTCGCCGCATCGTAACCGGCAAGCCGCTTGTCTCGGTACATCAGCGAACCTTGAATGAGCTTCAATCGTTCTCGCTGACGAGTCGGCATTCGATCCAGTCGCAATCGTTCCTGGGCGATCTGAAGGGCGCGGTAAGAGACGTCGAGCCCGACGATCTCATCGATGCTTCGATCTTCGAGCAACGATCGAAGCAATTTGCCCTCACCACAACCGAGATCCACAACGCGTTTTGCGCCACAACTCTTGAGCGCTGCCATGACTGCGTTGATCCGCTGTTCATTCAGATTCAGAGGCCTTTCGATTACCTCTTCCTCAGTGTTATGAACCTTCTCAGTGAAGTCGGGATCAGGCAACTCTTCATCAACCAGGCGGGCCAGTGCTTCACGAGCGAGGTCGCGCCTGTATTTCAGATAGCGCTTGGTGATTTCTTCCTTTTCCGGATGTGCAGAAAGCCAACCGCTTCCATGACGCAGCAGCTTCTCAATCTCGTCATCGCCAACCCAGTAATGCTTTTCGTTGTCGAGTACCGGAATAAGCACATAGATGTGCGTGAGCAAATCCTGCAATCGAACATGACCGCGGAGTTCCACGGTGTAATATGAACTCGCGCCCCACTCAGGAAACTTCTCGTCCAACTCGTGGCCTTTCGCGATGACTTCATAGCCCAATGGTTCAAACAATCGACGAAGGAATGCTTCACCACCGCGACATGGAAGAACCGAAATCTTAGCCTCCAGCGGCATCCGAACCTCTGTGAGTTCAGGGCGGCCTTTACTTCGGCCCGCGAGCGCGCTGCCCAATACTCGCGCGATAGCTACGCTGAGAAATGAAGACGCGACGTATGGCCGATCGTTGACGTACTGGTCGAGAGTTCCGCCCTCACCCGATGGTCCACGTCGATTGCGCACCAAGGCGACAGGATCTACGTCAAGAAGCAGAGCTGCAGTACAACGCTCATTGGTCGCTTCTGGATAGAAGACATGCGCTTGCCCAAACGAAAGCGGAAACGATTGCAGCCTGGACGGGTTCTTGTGGAGCAAATACCCCAGGTCTGTAGCCGGAATATTTGTGCTGGTAATCGTTAATAGCATCTATCTAGTCGGCCGTCTTCAATGTCTTTGTCGAAAATACCAAAATGCAGGAAAATCGCAGAGGTTGCAACCACTAGTAGCAAAACAGGATCGAACTTTAATGAATAACTCTCGCCGGGGCTAGAAGTAATGTCAGCGCTAATCTACAAAAGAACGCACAGCGGCGATCCCGATCCTATTACGGGTGAATTCGGGAATCGGGACTGCATGGGGTCAGTCAGAGGGAAATCGTTCAGTGCGAGGTGTCGGAGGAATTGGAGCTGGGCCTGAGCGCCATCGCATCGCCAGAAAGCTGACGTGGGTTGGGATTGGTCCGCATACGTTCGCGCTACGCGCTCAATGCGGGCGAGGGCGGCCCGCTCTCCCAAATCGCCCGCCACCTTCGCGCCATCGTGAGGTTGAGCAGCTATCGGCCCAACAGCACTAAGACGTAAGTGTAAGACAACTCGCCGGTTGATTGGTGCCCCGCAGGGATTCGAACCCCGAACCAACAGATTATGAGACGGTTTGAGGAGCATCAACAACGCGAGACGAAACGAGATAACCCAGTATTTACCGAATCCGCAGCCGTCAAAGTAACTCACATTTTGCTACGTCTCACCACACCCTCATTCAAGTCGAACGACGAAAACCACGACGATGACCCAGACGCGGTAAGGTAAATGAGAAGCAAAAACTCTCCAGCGCGAGGTCGTAGTTGCGCGCGCTCATCCGCACCCTGAATCTAATAAGGAACCGCTCGGCCTGCATTCCACCCGCATTACATCCCAAGAACGTCTTTGTCTCGGCTGGGGCTTGATGACCGCCGTCCTTCACCAGTCCTTGACAACTAGCTCAGCTCTGGACAATAGTTAGACGGGTGGCTAATTAGACATCCACTGAACAAAGATCACATGGACATCGTATTCAAAGCGCTCTCTGATCCGACTCGGCGGGAAATCTTGCGGCTCCTGAGCCAGGGCGAGAAAACCGCGGGCGAGCTTGCGAGCAAGTTCGACATGACGAAGCCTTCGATGTCTCATCACTTTGCCGTGCTCAAGGATGCCGAGTTGATCAGCAGCCGCCGGAACGGGCAGCAAATCTGGTATAGCCTCAACACCACAGTGGCCCAGGACGCAATTGCGTGGGTGATGGATCTGGTGGAGCGCGCGCCCAGGAAACGGAGCAAACGTAAATGAAACGAAACTACTATTTTCTAATCGCGGCGGCGATGATCGTGGCAACGTTGGTCGTGACCGCGTTGCTCTACCCTCATTTGCCGG
Source organism: Pyrinomonadaceae bacterium (assembly GCA_035297925.1). Classification (GTDB taxonomy): domain Bacteria; phylum Acidobacteriota; class Blastocatellia; order Pyrinomonadales; family Pyrinomonadaceae; genus PSRF01. The sequence goes on from DATGYM010000145.1 coordinate 13,295, forward strand.
ATCAGATTCCGGAGCACTGGAACTTCAAGGGAGAAATTGATCGCTACGGCGGCAGGCAAAGCGTTTTCATGGCACCTGGTGTCATGGCCGGGGTCTTGTTGTTATTTGCTGTGCTGCCCTGGCTTTCGCCGAAGCGATTCGAGGTGGACACGTTTCGGGCAACCTATCTTTACATCATGGTCCTGCTGGTTGCGCTGTTCGCGTATTTACATGCTTTGCTCCTCTGGGCTGCTCTCTCCAGACCGCTCAATATGCCTCGTTCTCTTATGGGAGCGTTATTTTTCTTCCTGATTCTGGTCGGAAATGTTCTTGGCAAGGTGAAGCGAAATTTCTACATCGGAGTGCGCACTCCGTGGACTCTGGCCAGTGAAAAGGTGTGGTACGCAACACACCGGTTTGCCGCGAAGGCCTTCGTGGCCGCAGGATTTCTTGGTCTGCTTTCCGTAATTATCGGCACGCCGCCGGCAGTCGGATTATCGATTCTAATTGCCGCGGCGCTGGCGTCCGTCATCTATTCGCTGGTGTACTACAAACGCCTGGAACGATTAGGTGAATTGTGAATCGGGTTATCGTACTCGGCTACACGCTGCGCCGATCCGAAACGTGTGTCCGAGTTTCGAGTCTCAGTCATAAGGGGTGAACCGATGAGGCGATTAACTGTCCTGCTCATTTTCATCTTGTGCTGCGCGGCAACCTTTGGCCAAAAGACGGCGACGAATTACGAAGCACAGGCACGCTCAATCGTTAATGACCTGGCCGCGCGCCGTTTTGAACAAGTCGTGGCGCATTTCAGCCCGGAGATAGCGAAGGTGCTCGATGCACCGGTCCTAGCCGCAGCCTGGGACGGCGTCATCGGGCATTACGGCGCTTTCGGATCAATCGAGCGCGTGGAGCAAGAAGAGAAAGGCGGTCTGCAGGTGGTCTACCTGACGACTGCTTTTGCGCGCGGAAAGCTCATGCTGACTATGGTACTTGACTCAAACGGGCGCGTGGCCTCGTTTACTGCGACGCCACCGGAGGCGCGCGAAAGTTGGAAGCCCCCGGAATACGCAAAGGCGGATTCGTTCACCGAGCGTGCGGTTACCATAACGACCGGCTTGTGGCAACTTCCCGGCACGCTCACGATTCCTTCGGGCGCCGGTCCATTTCCAGGTGTTGTGCTAGTGCACGGCTCGGGCCCCAACGATCAGGACGAGAGCATCGGTCCAAACAAAACATTTAAGGATCTGGCTTGGGGTCTTGCCAGCCGGGGTGTTGCCGTCCTCCGTTACGAAAAGCGCACCCACAAGTACGGCGCGAAGAGCAGCGCGGATCCGGCGACCCTCACCGTCGCGGATGAAACCATCGACGACGCTCGTTCAGCCGTGGCTCTGTTGGCCGCAACTCAGGGGGTAGATCCAAAGCGTATCTGCGTTCTCGGTCATAGTCTTGGCGGCTACATAGCACCGCGGATCGCTACGGGTAACACAAAGATAGCCGGGCTGGTTTTGATGGCGGGCAACACTCGGCCGGTGGAAGATCTGGTGGTCGAGCAGATTCGCTATGGTGTTTCACTCAGCGGCAAAGTAACGCCGGAAGGAGAAAAGCAGATCGAAGCGGTCGAAAAAGAGATGGGTGAATGGCGCAATCCGGATCTGAAACCGGGCATGACCGTCCATCTGCTGGGCTCTCCTGTTCCGGCTTCCTACGTGCTCGACCTGCGCGGCTACAAGCCCGGCGAGACTGCCGCAGTGTTGAAGATTCCAATTCTCGTGTTGCAAGGCGAGCGGGACATTCAGGTGCGAACGGCGGATTTTGAAGGCTGGAAAAAGGCATTCTCCGGTCATGCGAATGCAACCTTCAAACTCTACCCCGCGCTTAATCATCTCTTCATGCCGGGCACTGGCCCATCTTCCGGCTCCGAATACCAGAAACCAAACCATGTCCCAAAAGAAGTGATCGACGATATCGCTGCATGGATCGCCACTAACACAATGATGAAATGACTCTTTGTCTCGGTTCTGAACGCGTTAATCATCCTCGTTGGGAAGCGTTGGGCTGTTTTGTAGTCTCAAGCGTAAGGAAAAGAGTGAAGCTGATCATCTGGCCCAACTGACCTGCCCCCAAAAATCCACCCAGTCGATCATACGATCTCAGGATTTGTCACCTTTTGGTCGGAGCCGTGATTCCCGTCTTTTCATGGCTAGACGCCTTAAATATTTATCGCCCTTACTATTATTAATTGCCTTCCGCGCGGTCACGCGCACCCGTGCGTTGTCGAGGATGCTCGCTGCCGCTGAGACGGGCACTCTCACGCACCTCGCTCAGGACGAAGATCGAGACCTACTGCGACACGTCGGCGCGTAGGGTGAGGTATTCAAACTGCACGAATGAGGAGTGTGCTCGACGCTGGATTTACCAGGTACATGCGAGGTTACACATCGTGTGTAATGGGCGGACAGGATAGAGACGCGTTTAACGCGAGCGCGATCAAGACAAGTATCGAATTTCTAAGACGTTACACATTTACAAAGTGTAACTTTTTTGGTTACACATCGTAACCTTGGCTGCAACCCGCTCGCTTTCAGCGATTTGCATGTTACACATTCTTCGTTTAACGCGGATAGAGCTAGATCTACTTCCGTCGTCTCAAAACTCGCCGGTTGATTGGTGCCCCCGCAGGGATTCGAACCCCGAACCAACAGATTATGAGTCTGCTGCTCTAACCGTTGAGCTACAGGGGCACAATAACTTACAGACGATCTATTTAGATTGTAGCGGAAATTGTACGGACTCTTTGTCCTCTTTCCGCCCTTTCAACCGCCGTTTGATTCAGATATCGAAGCTCTCAAAGGCTCGTTCTTGGCCCATCCCGTGTGAGATGGATGTAGCGCTGCGAAATTGTAACGCTGCCTTTGACTCGCAACCTTCTTGATTGTGAACGCGTTCGTGCCAGTTTTACCGAACCTCGTATCAAAACGTGTTGGCGAAACGAGTGTATCACGCAGTCTTTCGGAAGCTGCAAATCGACCTTCGCCAGCTAGGCAATTAAGAAAGCGGTCAAGCCACCACCGAAGAGCAGCATAGTTT
>DATGYM010000146.1:0-10706 GCA_035297925.1 Pyrinomonadaceae bacterium
GGCGGCTGGGTAAACTGGAAGAAATCAAAGGGTCAGGTTGAACCATTGGCGCACGTCTTGTAGGCAATGTCGCCAGGAAATTTTGTTCGCGTCTCCTCACACATGCCGCCCTGCGACGTATTCGCGGTGAGCTTTTTCCGCAGTTAATCGCAGGAGGACAAGATACCCAAAGTCTGCAGCAAAAAATAAATTTCAGTTTGTAACGCCGCTCAGCCCCCTGGTGAATGCTTTTCCTCGAAATGTTCAATACAATGACTCGCGTAAGCCGGTTATTCAAAAACAGGAGGATTGCCCACTATCCTGGAGGTCAAGAATCTGCGGTGCGTGCGCGGTGAGCGCCTGCTTTTCACAAACGTCAATTTTTCGCTGGCCCCCGGCGGCTTTCTGCAACTCACCGGACCGAACGGCAGTGGGAAGACAAGTCTCCTGCGCATCGTCTGCGGCTTGATGACGCCGGAGTGGGGAGAAATTCGCTGGCAGGGTGCGCACATTCGCTCACTGGGTGAGGAATATTCCCGCGCGATCAGCTATCTCGGCCACCGCAATGCGGTGAAAGAGGAATTAAGCTCACTTGAGAATCTTCGTATCTCGAGCGGACTGTCAGGCTGCGAAATAACGCGCGACCAGGCCCAGGAGGCACTCGCTTTTGTGGGCCTCGGCGGGCGCGAAAATCTGCCCGCGCGGTTCCTGTCTGAAGGGCAACGCCGAAGGTTGGCGGTGGCGCGGCTCATCACTTGCAAAACCCCGCTTTGGGTACTCGATGAAGTGCTTGCGTCTCTTGACCATGCAGCCGCAACCCTAATCGAGTCTTTAATCGACAAGCATTTGAGCAAGGGTGGGCTGGCGATTGTTGCTACGCACCAGGAACTCCACATCTCCGCAAGTTCTTTTCAGCGGCTTGAACTTGAGCCCGCGATTGCCGGGGGCACAGGGTCGTTGGGATGAACATGGCAAGCGGGCCTTCGACTTTTTCAATGTTTCGCTGGATCGTGGCGCGCGATCTTACACTCGCGTGGAGACGGCGCGCCGACGTCCTATCGACATTATTCTTCTTTGTAATCGTGGTCAGTCTCTTCCCACTGGGAATCGGACCCGAAACTCAACTGCTGCGATCAATCGCACCGGGCGTGGTTTGGGTAGCTGCATTGCTCGCTTCGATGCTTTCGCTGGGTCGGGTTTTCGCAAACGACTACCAGGATGGAACGCTGGAACAGATGTTGCTCACTCCCCAACCGCTGTATCTTGTGGTACTGGGAAAAGTTTTGGCGCAGTGGCTGGTTTCGGAAATTCCACTGGTATTGATTGCGCCGCTGGTCGGCATACAGTTTGATTTGGCCCCGGAAACTCTTTTGATACTTTTTATTTCCCTACTGATCGGTACACCGATTTTGAGTTTGATTGGATCTATTGGCGCGGGCTTGACGTTGGGATTACGCGGCGGCGGCGTTCTCATCGCTTTATTGATTCTCCCGCTTTACGTTCCCGTTTTGATCTTTGGCGCCGGGGCGGTAGATGCGAACATTGCGGGCATGAGCTCGCAGGCGAATCTCTCCTTGCTGGGAGCGTTTTTGGTCTTATCGCTGGTTTTTGCGCCCTGGGCAACTTCTGCCGCGTTGCGGATATCCTTGGAGTGAATGGGTCTTTGGACTTTGGGCTTCGGGCTTCGATTTCTTTAGCTGTCGCGGCCCATGTTCTCAACATAACGAAATGAAACTTTACAAATACGCATCACCTTCTGCTTTCTACCCGCTCGCCGGCAAAATGGTTCCCTGGTTCGCCATACCAGCGACGATTTTGTTTATTGTGGGCCTTTACATCGGCTTTTTCGTCGCCCCTACGGATTTCCAGCAAGGCGAAGCCTACCGGATAATGTTCATTCATGTTCCCGCCGCCTGGATGGGAATGTTTCTTTACATCCTGATGGCTTTCTATGCCGGGTTGGGCTGGGCTTTCAATGCGCGGCTTTCCTCAATGATGGCGTCGGCGCTGGCGATTACGGGCGCTCTGTTCACTTTCATCTCGCTTGTCACCGGCGCCTTTTGGGGTAAACCCACCTGGGGTACGTGGTGGGTTTGGGATGCGCGTATGACTTCTACCCTGATCCTGCTTTTTCTCTATGTTGGGTTCATTTCGTTACAGTCGGCGATTGACGATCCACGCCGTGCCGATCGTGCCGGAGCGGTGCTCGCGCTCGTTGGGGCAATCAACATTCCGATCATTTATTTCTCGGTGCAGTGGTGGAACACTTTGCATCAGGGCGCCACCATTAGGATTTTGAATAAGCCCTCGATCGCGCCGCCGATGCTGGCCGCCATGCTTATTCTGCTGGCCGCGTGCTGGCTTTATTCAGTTGCTGTAGTCTTAATCCGCTTGCGTTGCATTATTCTTGAAAGAGAACAAAATGCAGCCTGGCTCGCCGAAGGAGCGGTGTAAACTTTTATGAACTGGTCAGCTTTCTTTCATATGGGTGGTTACGGTCTGTATGTTTGGGGGTCGTATATTACGGCGCTCTTGGTAATGGGCGGAGAAGTTGTGTTACTTATGAGGCGTAAGAACACTCTGCGCAAGCGCATCAACCCTAATTCACAATAGGTGGAAATACATCATGAAACGTCGTCATAAACGAGTTGGTTTTATCGTTCTCGGACTATGCGGCCTGGGCATAGCCGCAGCTCTGGTGCTGAGTGCATTCCAGGAGAACCTGGTGTTTTTTTTCAGCCCTTCACAAGTGGCTGCTAAGGAAGCACCGATCAATAAAACTTTTCGCGTCGGGGGCCTGGTGCAAAGTGGGACATTACAACGCGACAACGACGGCTTAACCGTGCGGTTTACCGTGACCGATACCGCCAAGAGTATTCCAGTTGTCTACAAGGGCATACTGCCCGACCTTTTCAAAGAAGGAAAGGGATGTGTCGCGCAAGGTCGTATCGGTGCAGACGGCGTATTTTATGCGGATCAGGTACTCGCAAAACACGACGAGAACTATATGCCGCCCGAAGCCGGCAAGGCCATCGATAGCGCCAAGCACGAACGCGAAGCCGCGAAGTCGGTGGTTTACTAAACGATAATGGCACCGCGCTGCTTACACTGCGTTTCAACATCAGCAGCAGCACCTAATGCAACACTAATCAGTCATGGTTCCTGAAATTGGACAGTTCGCATTGATTCTGGCGCTGATGTTAGCGCTCACACAGGCAACGTTGCCGCTTATCGGCGCTGCGCGCGGCAATCGCGCGTGGATAGCCGTGGCCGCCCCCGCAGGCCAGGCGCAATTTATTTTTGTCGCTATCGCCTTCTCCTGCCTTGCCTACTCTTTCATCACCAACGATTTTTCCGTTCTGAACGTCGCCGTTAACTCTAATTCACAATTGCCGCTGCATTATCGGCTGGCAGCTACCTGGGGCTCGCATGAAGGTTCTCTCCTGCTTTGGACTTTGATGCTCGGCCTGTGGACGGTCGCAGTTTCTCTTTTCAGCCGTCACCTGCCGGACGATATGGTGGCGCGTGTTTTAAGTGTTATGGGTGTGATCAGCATAGGCTTTTTGCTCTTTATGTTGCTCACTTCGAATCCTTTTGCGCGTCAGATTCCGGCGCCGATCGATGGCCGCGATCTGAATCCGCTGCTTCAGGATCCCGCGATGGTTGCACACCCACCGATGCTCTACATGGGATATGTAGGTTTTTCCGTCGCATTTGCATTTGCCCTCTCCGCCCTCATTAGCGGTCGGCTCGATGCAACCTGGGCGCGTTGGTCACGGCCCTGGACTACCGTTGCCTGGATGTTTCTGACAGTTGGCATCGCGCTGGGAAGTTGGTGGGCCTACTACGAACTCGGCTGGGGCGGTTGGTGGTTTTGGGACCCGGTGGAAAACGCTTCCTTCATGCCATGGCTGGTCGGCACAGCGTTGATTCATTCGCTCGCGGTCACCGAGAAGCGTGGTGGTTTTAAGAGTTGGACCGTGTTGCTGGCAATCGGCGCTTTCTCTTTGAGCTTACTCGGGACGTTTTTGGTGCGGTCCGGCGTATTGACCTCCGTTCACGCCTTCGCGACGGATCCGAAGCGAGGAATTTTTATTTTGAGTTTTCTCGTTTTCGTGATTGGCGGCTCGCTGTTACTTTACGCCTGGCGTGCAAAACAGGTAGGGCTCGGTAGCAAATTTGAATTGATCTCGCGCGAGTCGTTGCTGCTTTCAAATAACGTGCTGCTGGTAGTGGCCGCCGGATCTGTTTTGCTGGGCACGCTCTATCCGCTGCTTATCGACGCCCTCGGCATGGGCAAGCTTTCGGTCGGTCCGCCCTATTTCAACAGCGTCTTTGTGCCGTTGATGGTGCCCGCAGTGTTTCTGATGGGGATAGGTCCGATAGCCCGCTGGAAGAAAGCCAGCTTGCCCGAACTGGCGGTCCGCCTGCGTTGGGCTTTTCTCGTCAGCGTCACGACCGCCGTGATTCTTCCTTTCGTGATTGGTAAATGGAAGCCATTGGTTAGTCTCGGCTTGCTGCTGGCGTTTTGGATTGTGACCACGGTAATCGTCAATATTTTTCAACGGGTCAAGACGGCCTCTGGACAATCAAGTGTGTTACAAAAACTGCGCCTGCAAACGCGCAGCTATTATGGAATGCAACTGGCTCACCTCGGCGTTGCCGTGTTTATTGTCGGCGTCACGCTCGTAACCGGCTATCAATCAGAACAGGACGTCCGCATGGATGTCGGCGATACGGTCAATGCCGGCGGTTACACTTTTCGCTTTAACGGCGTCAGCCGGGTGGCGGGCCCTAACTACCAGGCGGCGCGCGCAGATATCGAGGTCAGCAAGAATGGCGTCGTCATGAACCGAATGTTTCCCGAAAAACGCTCTTATACGGCATCCGGAAATGTGATGACGGAAACCGCGATCGACAGCGGCATCTTTCGCGATTTGTATATCTCACTGGGCGAGCCGGTGAGCGGCGGTGCGTGGAGTGTGCGCGTATACTACAAGCCATTCGTCTCCTGGATTTGGGGTGGCGCCATTCTAATGGCGATGGGCGGTGGCCTTGCACTTAGCGATCGCCGCTACGCGCTGGCCGCACGCAAGCAACGCGAAGCACTCGCGCAAAAAGCCCAACAACCAATTCCCGTAACAGCGATGGCAGCGAAGGAAGTATGAGCAGATTTGTAATACCGCTTGTTCTTTTCGTCGTGCTGGTTGTGTTTCTTGCCGTCGGCTTAAGACATGATCCACACGAGGTCCCTTCTCCACTAATCAATAAGCCCGCTCCTGCGTTTCAGCTGCCACAGCTCGACGATCCTGGGAAACGTTTTGGGGCCGAGGAAATGCGCGGCAAAGTTTGGCTGCTGAACGTCTGGGCCTCCTGGTGCGTCACCTGTCGTGACGAGCATCCGCTCTTGCTTGAGTACGCGCGTTCAAAGACGATACCGATTTATGGGCTGAATTATAAGGACAAGCGCGAAGATGCTCTGGCGTGGCTTGGCGAGCTGGGTGACCCGTATGTTTTGAGTGTGTCTGATGCTGATGGCCGCGTGGGAATTAATTACGGTGTCTATGGCGCGCCCGAAACCTATCTCATCGATCGCGACGGCGTGATTCGCTTCAAACAAATTGGTCCGGTGACGCCTGACATTTGGGAGTCGAAGATACTGCCTTTAGCCAAAGAGCTCAACAAGTGAAATTACCGGCAATGCTTCAACTCTCTGCATTATCTCGTTGCCCTCTGCGACCCGGCGGTGAGACCCGTTTCACAGATTAAACGCAGAGTCGCAGAATACGCAGTGTCTGCGCAGAGAAGAAGCTCGAAGTTAAGAAAGCACTTACTATTTTCGTAGAAATGAAGTCGAAAGTATTTTTTCTATTTCTGTTGTTCAGCTTGTCGCTGGGGGTGCAGGCAAAGGAAGCCCAGCCCATGGCGACTGATCCGGTTTTGGAAGAGCGCGTCATGAAGCTCTCCAAAGAGCTCCGTTGCCTCGTTTGCCAAAACGAAACCCTGGCCGACTCTCGCGCCGATTTGGCCGAAGATCTGCGCGGTCAAATTCGTGAGCAAATGAAAGCGGGCAAGAGCGATAAAGAGATCATTGCGTACCTAACTGAACGTTATGGAAAGTTTATTCTCTACAATCCGCCGGTTGATCCGACCACTTACCTGCTCTGGTTTGGACCGTTTATCCTTTTGTTAGCCGGACTTTTTATGCTCTTTCGATACCTGAAACAGCGCCGCGAGTTGATCGTCGACCAACCTCTCTCGGCAGACGACCGCAGCCGCGCGGAGAGTCTCTTAAAAATTGAGCAAGGGAAGAAAACTGCATGATACTTTTCTGGCTCATTTGCGCCGGCCTTATTGCCATTGCCCTGGCCTTCATTCTGCCGACCTTATTGCAGGGAGCTCCACCCGCTGCCCAGGACGATAAGGAACAGGCGAACATAGAGATCTATCGCGACCAACTTTCCGAGCTGGATGCCGACCTCGCAAACGGCATCGTCAGCCCCGAGCAGTATCGTCAGGACCGCGATGAGATCGAGCGGCGCTTGCTTGACGACGTCGCACAAACGGCTGAAGACGCCAAAGCAAAACCTGCCGCAGGCGGCAGAGGAGCGGTTTATGCCGTCGCGCTCGGCATCCCGGTAGTTGCCGTCGCTTTATATTTGCTGGTCGGGAATTCCGCGGCCTTGGGCGTGCGCTCGCAAGTTGTTCCTGCGAACGTGCCGGCTGAGGGCCAGATGCCGCAGCAGGCTATTGAGGCAAACGTCGCCACACTGGCAAAGCGTTTGGAACAAAACCCTGATGACACTGAAGGCTGGACAATGCTCGGCCGCTCCTACATCAACCTCGAGAAATACAGCGAAGCCACCAACGCTTATGCAAAGGCGAGCGCGTTAAAGCCCCAGGATGCCGACCTGCTGGTCGAATATGCTTTTGCTATGGCGATGAGGAATGACCGACAATTAAAAGGTCAACCGGCAGATCTGATAAAGAAAGCGCTGCAGATAGCTCCCGGAAATCCAAAAGCTCTGGAGCTTGCCGGCAGCGCTGAGTTTCAAGCGAAGAACTACAAACAGGCAATAGCTTACTGGGAACAACTGCTGGCGAAGAGCTCGTCCAACCCGGACCTGGCGCAATCAATTTCGGAAAGACTGAAAGAGGCCCGATCGTTAGCCGCTGCCGGCGCGAAATAACTACCCACTGCGGAAACGTCAAAAGGAGGAAACTCTATGACCGACGAAAAGAGAAAAGCGCTTGATTGCAGACTCTATCCAAGTGAGAAGGGCTGCACGTTGAGAATTGAAGGCACGGAAGAGGAAGTCATCGAGGCCGCCACCCAACATGCGGTGACCGCTCATGGACATACCAACAGCCCCGAATTGCGCGAACAGTTGCGAACTTTGTTAAAGGACGCCACCGCCTGAGTCCTCCAACTCAGCAATACGAAAATATGACAAGAGACAATCTGCTATTCGCAATTATCGGCCTGCTGTTTGGGTTCATCGTCGGCTTCCTGTTTGCCAGCACCATGAATCAGCGTTACGGGCCCGGCGCGCCCGCCGCGGTGGCAAGCGGGCAACTACCCGCTGATCACCCACCGGTCGGCGGCGACGCCGGCGGCCCAGCCTCTGGAAACATGCAGGCTGAAGTAACGGCCTCAATAGAGAAAGCCCGTAACGAGCCCAACAATTTTGATGCGCAGGTAAAGGCTGCCGAGCTTTATTATCAGATTCAGCGATACGATCCCGCGATCGAATTATTACTGAAAGCGAATCAACTGAGGCCTGACGATTATCAAACGCTGGTTGCTCTGGGACTGGTGAATCTGGATGCGGGACACTTTGACGTAGCCGAGAAATGGTACAAGGCAGCGATTTTAAAGAAGAGCGACGACGTAGTGACGCTTGCCGGTCTTGCCGCTGCTACACTCGGCAAAGGCGACTCCAAAGCCGCCGAGCAGGCGATCGCCAATCTGGAAAAAGTCGATCCCACCAGTGAGGACTTACCGAAGTTTAAGGAGCGATTGGCTGATCTTAAAAATAAGTAACGTACTTTGAACTTGGAGATTTTGTACTTTGTGCTTAGTACTTTGTGCTTCGAATCTGGTGCCTTGAATTTAGACCGAGGAACATAAAGACCAAAGACCAAAGACCAAGAACTAAGTTCCAAGTTCCAAGTTCAAATTTTATTAAGGAGCGATCGTCATTCGCACCACGCTGGTCAAAGGAATTCTCTGAATTCTTCCGTCCCTCCACACTACCACTACCTGACCATTTTCGACCGTAACGCGCCGCACGCTCCCCATTGAACGATCTACAAGGGTGCCATCGGCCGTTTCGATCAGCAGGCGTGGACCGGTTTCCTCAGTCTCCGAGGGGGCCGTCGATTTAGTCGGCGCGCGCGGGGTCTTCGTTCTCCTGGTCGCCGGCTTGGGCGCGGCGGCGGTTTCGGTTTCGGTTTCAGCAGCGTCAGGCTTTTTCTCTGCGTTTGCTGCCGTGGTCTCCTCTGCAGACTTCGGCGCGCCGGGCCGCGTTCTGCGCGCCGGCGGACGGCGCGAACGAGTGCTTCTGGGAGCGACCTTCGGCGCCGGTGGTTTAGGTTCGGCCTCGGCAGCCTCAGGCTTAGGCTCAGGCGTAGGCTCAGGAGTGGGCGCAGCAGCGACTTCGGCAGGCGGCTCTTCGATGCGGGCGCCCACAGATGACACTCGCTTCCCACCCCTGCCTGATGCCGCGGTGACTGTCTCGGCGGCGGCCGCGTCTTCATGTTCCGCCAACGGGCCGGAGGTTATCGGCTCAAAAGCGCCACCAAAGCGAAGGCGATATACGGCATCATCATCGTTTGGAGTGCGGCCTTCCACCCGCAGAATCAGATCCTGCTGTTGCCGCAAATAAATACTCCTGGTTGTCGGCGAGGAACTGCCGGCGTAAACGGTGAACTTCAAAAGCGGCCTTAAACTCGAAAAGGTGAAGACGTCTATATCGCCGTTGAGATTTCGGCTATCAACCGTTATCAGCACGTCACCGGGAGTGCCGGTAAAAGCGTAAAAGTGATCGGTTACGCGCGGATCGCCAATGTCTCGAGCTGGAATTGTGCCCCGCACCTCGTTGCTGCGAACGGGTGACGGCCAGGCTACGTCGGTCGATTGGCCAAACGCAACACTCGCCAGCGAAGCGGTAAGCACGATCACGGAGAACAAAACCCGTGCGAAGACCTTTACTCCGGAAGTTATCATGACTGGAATGCAGGCGAACAAAACAGACGTTAGTCGACCAAAAAACACTTGACGGCCAGGGAAACATTTTCGCGGCGTTAGAATATCAGATTTGCAACGGCTAACGGGAGTGCAGGGTAACTCGCTTTTGATCGATCCGTCGCGAAGCAATGGCCAAACTCATCTGGACGCTAAGCGTCGATTTGTAATTTTGTGCAAAGATGCAACCCCACAAGAAGGGTATTCAGATTTCTGCTATCCTCAGTCCTATGAAATTGTCCCTCGGCAAATTCTCGAACGCCTTACTGGCGGTTGTGTTTCTCTTCCCTGCAATCGGAATAAAAGGACAGACCTGGTCAACAAAACTGGATAAGAACGTCCGCTTTTACGAAACCACCGATCTGGGTGTGTTGCTTGTCGGCACAGAAAAATCTCTTTATGCCATCGATGGCCAAAACGGCGAAACGCTCTGGCGCCGCAAGGATGCGTCTCTCGACGAGACTCATGTCGCGCCGGTGCCTGGCTCTGATTTGCTGTTGCTCAGTTTTGACAAGGGCGAGCGCACACGGCTCGAAGCGGTGGATCTGCTGACCGGCGATACGATTTGGAAAAGCAACAAGATCCGCGGCGCCTTAATGCAAATGGCGGTAGATCCGACTGCCGGCTTACTCGCTCTGGTTCTTGCCAAAGATGCAAAAGCACATGCAGACGACAGCCTTAAGCGTCATCCGCTTTTGCACGTTCTCGATCTCGGATCGGGCGAAGAGATTTGGAAGTATGAAGCAAGTGAAGTCGAACTGATGCCGTCGCGCTGGGCCGACAAAAATGACGATGTCGAATTCACGCTTGATAATTATTACCCGCCGGTTTTTATCAATGGCCGGCTTTACACATTTTACGAGGGACTCACTTCATTCGATGCGCTCACTGGCAAGTCTCGCCTGCGCGAACGTTACCGGGTAAACGAAGACGGTCTGGCGTTAACCGAGGCAGCGCCGATTTTCGATGAGGCCAGGATCTACGTTTCAGGTCACGGACGCGTTCGTGCCATCTCGCGGGAAACCGGCGACACCGAATGGGAGGCGAAAGACCTTGGTTTGACGCCGGAAATGATCCTCGTCGATCACATCCTATACGTGCGCACCGGCGGCCAGTTTACGCGACTGAAAGATGGCGAAACTGTGGAGCGCGGGCCTTACGGTGTCAGCGCCATTGACACGCGCGAAGGCAAGGTTTTGTGGCGCTACAAAGGGGCGGATAAGGGGATAACAAACCTGCTGCTGCCCAATCGTGACACTATCGTAGTCGCCGATCGTGACGACCTTATAGTTATCGATTCACACAACGGGAAACGGCGAGCACACGTCAAACACGGAATAGAACGCGCCGCCTTCGGGCTCTTGAACGAAAGCGGCGCGGTCGTCGTAGGCGGACAATCCGAGATCGCGGCATTCGACGTGAGCGCAACGAGCCCATACCAGTTATGGCGCGCTCGTCACACACCGCCCGGGCGCGGCAT
>DATGYM010000147.1:0-21484 GCA_035297925.1 Pyrinomonadaceae bacterium
CCCGCCGTACTGGATCAGTTTTATGGCAGCAACCCCGTCTCCTGGAAATTATTCCTGCGATTCCGGCCCGGCAAGATGGACATGGCGAGCATGCACGGCGGACACTGAAACACCGCGGCAGCGTCTGTCAGAACCGCCTGCGTGAGCGGGCGGCACGCGTTAGGATAACGCCGAGAGTCGAAGCATAAGCCCTCAAGTTTGACCGTCATGCAGATTCATTTGTACGGGACCGTTTTGCTACTCAGTCTTAGTGCGCTTGTTCAGGCACAGCAGTCGCCGACGCCTTCTCCTTCACCCGCCGCCCCGGTTACTGCGCGTCAATCGCCCGCCGCCGGCGGAGCGGTGGAGGAAGTAGGCGAAGGTGACGTCATTCACATTTCGGCGAATCTGGTTTCTGTGCCCGTTACTGTCATCAATCGGAAGGGCCAATATGTTGTCGACTTGCGGCAGGAAGATTTCAGGATTTTCGAAGACGGAAAAGAGCAACCGATTGTTTACTTCAGCAATGTTGACCAGCCCTTTTCTGTCGTGCTCTTGATCGACACGAGTGGTTCGACGGAACCCTTCATAGAGCAAATTAAAGCTGCAGCCAAAGCCTTTGTTGAACAACTGCGGCCGGCCGATATGATCCGACCAGTCTACTTTCATGGCGAGATAAAGCCTCTCACAGCAGATGGCATCAACGATCCTAAAATATTCGAAGCGGCCATCGATCGCATTAAGCCCGGACCCAGCAACATGGGTACGAGGTTGTACGATGCGGTGGAGTTTGGCTTGCGCGCGCCAAATCCAGTCTCCGCGCGCAAGGCAATCATCCTGATAACTGATGGCGAAAATACCTGGGGGAAAGCCACCAGGAAAGGAACGCTGCGGGAGGCTGAAGAGTCAGACACGGTAATCTACACACTGCAATACGGCGACTTCGTACCACAGAAATATCTGCAGCAGTTAGCCGAGAAAACAGGCGGACGCTATTTCAAAGGCGGCGACATGAAGGCAATCGGGCAATCGTTTGTTGAGGTCGCTGAAGAACTGCGACGGCAATATGTGCTTGGCTATCATCCGACGCAGCAGAGCGGCTTAAGAAAAATTAGAGTGAAAGTTAACCGTGCTCATGTAGCAGTGCGGGCGCGCCGTTCTTATACCTATGAGCGGTGAGCATTTCCTGGTCTAAACTGGGACTCTAACCATTGGGGGCAAAGCGAAAAAAGATGTCTGTTTCAAACGAATCTTACGAAGGAAACGGGCGGCAGACTGCCTCAGCCATCGATCCGGTCTGCGGTATGACAGTCAATCCGAAAGCCGCTGCCGGATCATTCGAGTACAACGGCAACACATATTACTTTTGTAGCCGTCATTGCCTCGAGCGGTTTAGCAACGATCCTCAGATCTATTTAGACAAAGCAACGCAACCGATGATGGTGACGCCGGCTGGAACCCAGCGCGCAAAATCAACTCCGCCGGCGCGCGAAGTGACCAGCAAGCCTGCTTCCGACAAGACAACGAAAACGGAATACACCTGTCCTATGCATCCCGAGGTGGTTCGTGACGCGCCGGGCAGTTGTCCCATCTGCGGCATGGCCCTCGAGCCACGCACAGTGTCGCTCGATCAGGAAGAGAATCCCGAACTTGCGGACATGTCGCGACGGTTTTGGTTGAGCGCCGTGCTGACTCTGCCGCTGCTTGTGATCGGCATGAGCGAATTAATACCGGGTGCGAATCTTGAACGCGTGATGCCGATGCGGACTTGGGGCTGGATCGAGCTGGCGCTGGCTACTCCGGTAGTGCTTTGGGGTGCGTTGCCTTTCTTCATTCGCGGCTGGCAGTCAATCAAAAATCGAAGCCTGAACATGTTTACGTTGATCGGGCTCGGTATCGGTGTTGCCTATTTTTTCAGCGTGGTTGCCACGGCACTGCCGGGGTTGTTTCCCGTTTCGTTTCGCGACCCCTCAGGCGAGGTGCCGGTTTATTTTGAAGCAGCCGCAGTGATCACCACGCTGGTATTGCTGGGCCAGGTGCTTGAACTGCGTGCACGCAGTCGCACCGGGGCAGCAATCAAAGCGTTGCTTGGTCTGGCGCCCAAAACCGCGCGCCGCGTTCGCGACGACGGCAGTGAGGAAGACGTTTCACTTGATACTGTCGTCCGGGGGGACAAACTGCGCGTCCGGCCGGGTGAAAAAGTGCCCGTCGATGGCGTTGTGATTGAAGGCTCCAGCGCAGTAGACGAATCCATGGTCACCGGAGAACCAATGCCGGTTGCGAAACAGAGCGGGGATCGCGTAATCGGTGCGACGGTGAACAGTACCGGCAGCTTTGTGATGGAAGCCGAGCGTGTTGGTCCTGAAACTCTGCTTTCGCAGATCGTGCAAATGGTAGCGGAAGCGCAACGCAGTCGCGCTCCCATACAGAAGCTCGCTGATCGAGTTTCCGCATATTTTGTTCCGGCGGTTGTTGCGATAGCGTGCCTGACCTTTATTGCCTGGACTATTTGGGGACCCGAACCGCGCATGGCTTATGGACTGGTGAATGCCGTCGCAGTTCTGATAATTGCGTGTCCCTGCGCGCTTGGTCTCGCGACGCCGATGTCGATCATGGTGGCCACCGGCAAGGGCGCGCAGAATGGTGTGCTGTTCAGGAACGCCGAAGCCATTGAATTACTGCGCGAGGTAGATACGCTGGTCGTTGATAAGACGGGTACCTTGACTGAAGGCAAGCCGAAAGTGACTTCAATCGTTACCGTGCCCGGCACTGATGAAGACACTTTGTTGCGTCTCGTTGCGAGTGTCGAGCGCGCCAGTGAACACCCGCTGGCGGCGGCAATCGTGTCGGGCGCAAACGAACGTGGGCTTGAGTTGACTAAAGCAACAGCTTTTGAATCGTTGACAGGCAAGGGCGTCACGGCAGTAGTTGACGGCCATAAAGTAAGTCTGGGGAACCAGGCACTGCTGCAAGAGTTCGGCCTCGGCTCTGACGGTCTCAGCGAACGCGCTGAGGCGCTGCGGCAGGACGGACAGACAGTGATGTTCGTCGTAATTGACAGTGAGGTTGTAGGTCTAGTCTCGGTTGCCGATCCGATCAAACCGACTACGTCTGAAGCAGTCAAAGAACTTCACCGCAACGGTTTAAGCATCGTGATGTTGACGGGAGATAACAAAACGACCGCACGTGAAGTGGCCGGCAAGTTGGGGCTTGACGAAGTCGTCGCGGAAGTCCTGCCGCAACAGAAAGCCGAGATCGTGAAACAACTCCAGGCTAAAGGCCACCGGGTGGCGATGGCCGGCGATGGTATTAACGATGCCCCCGCACTCGCGCAGGCCGATGTCGGCATAGCGATGGGAACGGGCACAGACGTGGCTATGGAAAGCGCGGCGGTTACGCTTGTTAAAGGAGACTTGCGCGGCATTCTGCGCGCGATACGTCTCAGCCGCGCCACGATGGGAAACATTCGACAAAATCTTTTCTTCGCCTTCCTTTATAACGCTCTGGGAATACCAATCGCTGCCGGGTTGCTTTACCCGTTCTTCGGCATCCTCCTGAGTCCGATGATCGCCGCCGCGGCGATGAGCTTCAGCTCAGTTTCCGTTATCGCGAATTCACTGCGTTTGCGAACCGCTTCGGTCTAGGCTCACCTCAAAGCTAATTTGTCAGGACTCTTTTGGTGATCAGTTTGTGACGAATTCCTTGCCCTGACAGTCAACTGCGGTAGTGCGGACAGAGAATTGCTTTGAAGTCTTTTTCCGAAACGAAAGCGTTTGAAACCATTTCACAAGGCGTTTGGGCAGCAGCAATGATTGATGACCGAAGGGAATTCACAAAACTAACTGAACAAGCACAAATTCCATTGCCCCGCCCGTCGTGTTTGACGAAAGCGCCAGCGCAAATGCTCGACCTGTGCAGCCACTTCCTACCAATAGGGTTGCGCTCTCGTCCCAAAGCGCACGTGACGCCTGGCCAGGTGTTAGCGCGCGAGCGATAACGCTCACGCTCGCAATAATTGCGGCCCTGGCAATTGGGGCAGTGAGTGGAGCAATGCTCGTGAAACATCAGGAGTCGACTGAAACTTCGCCTGATGTTCAGGAAGCGTCGGCTATTACAACTGAGGAGTCGGATCTCTCGGACGGGAACAGTGCGCCGCCGGACGATAATGGTTCGCAAAGTATTCCCATGGCTGCTCAAGGTACGGTCGGAGCCGCTCCACGGCTGCGCCGACATCGAGTGGTCGAAGAGGGCCGCGCTTCCAACGCGCGTATAGGATTGCTGTGATCAGGTAATTTGAAAACAACGCGAGCTTGCGTTGCCGTAGATTAAGTTTTCTAGTATTAGTTCAAGCGCAGAATTTGTATCGAAAATTAGGAGGCAAGCAATGAGGAGTTTCATACGTACTCTCTCCTGCTCAATAAGTATTTCTTTACTGTTACTGACGTTTGCGGTCGCCACTCCTGCGCAGAAATCGCGAATGCAGGACGCGACGCGTCACGCCAGCTCGGCGGCCAAGGTTTTTACGGAGATTATGAACGTGCGTGACAAGGCCATTCCGCAGGAATTGCTCGACAAAGCCGAAGCTATTGCAGTTTTTCCGGGCGTTATAAAAGCGGCTTTCATTATTGGCGGCAAAGGCGGCCAGGGCCTGATCAGCCGGCGCACGCCAAAGGGCTGGTCGGCGCCTGTCTTTTTCAATTTGAGCGGCGGCAGCTTTGGCGCGCAAATTGGCGCTTCGAAAACAGATTACGTGCTGTTGATAATGAATGACGATGGCATAAAAGGATTGCTGAAGGATAAGTTTGAGATCGGTGGCGAGGTGGGTGTTGCGGCTGGGCCAGTCGGCCGCGAAGCCGCTGCTTCGACCAATCCTCGACTTGATGCCGGCATCCTTTCTTATTCTCGTAGCAAGGGCGCTTTCATCGGTGCAGCTTTGAAGGGTGCAGTGATCAGTCCTGACAATGATCTCAATGAAGCCGTCTACAGAATGAAAGCCGGAGAAGTTTTGACTGACAATGCGATGACTCTGACGCAGATGCCTGCGGGTGTTCGCATCTTCCCGCGCACACTGGCGCGCTATTCCCCACGAACACACGACTAGACATTGGTGACCTGATCTATGGCGCGCAAGGAAACACTTGACGCCTTTGTTTGCGCGCCATAGAATGCCACCTAACTTCAAGCGGTTATCTGGCATTCGCTTCAGAATAAACGCTCCCGATTGGTTGACCGTGATGCTTTCGAGACTCCCACGCACCCAGCGACAAAAAGAAGTTTTTGATTATCTCGTGAGCTTTCTCGAGCGGCGTGGTTACATACCTACCTACACTCAAATCGCCAAGCATCTGGGAGTGAAGTCTCGCGCCACTGTTGCGAAACACATTCAGGCGCTGGTGCGTTTGGGTCTGGTTACGATCATCCGCAAAGGTAACTCTTCTCAAATTGTGATCAATCAGGAAGTGATGGGGCCGTCCGATTCGCTCTGTGAGATTCCCATGGCAGGGTTCATCGCTGCCGGCAAGCCAATAGAACTCGTGCCTGACGGCGAGATGATTTCAGTACCCCGCTTCATGCTTGGCAGAGTGAGGCCCGAG
Organism: Pyrinomonadaceae bacterium; assembly: GCA_035297925.1. Taxonomy (GTDB): domain Bacteria; phylum Acidobacteriota; class Blastocatellia; order Pyrinomonadales; family Pyrinomonadaceae; genus PSRF01. The sequence continues at coordinate 5,574 of DATGYM010000147.1, forward strand.
CGAGTTTATGCGGCGCGCATTCAGGGCGATTCAATGATCGATGAACACATCTGCGATGGAGATATCGCTTTGATCGAGAATCGTCCGGAAGCTCACGACGGCGAGATCGTAGTGGCCCTGGTTGACGAAGCCTACGCTACTTTGAAACGCCTCTATCGACACGGTGCGGAAGTGGAACTGCGTGCCTCCAATCCTCAGGTTGAGTCGATCCGGGTGCCTGCGCGTAACGTCAGGATTCAGGGCATCTTCCGCGGCCTCCTCCGCGAAACCAGAAACTAAACATCTGTCGCGCAGCGCTTTTGACGGAGTGGGTGCTAAACCCAAACTGTGTGCAAGCCCTGCAGTAAATCCTTAATTTATTTGAGTTTAAGGCTTCCCAACTCTGGAGGAGTTCTTAGTTGAAGCCACGCAGCGGCATCGCCGGCGAACGCTGTAGCCAGTTCGTTTCGGGATAATGGCAGCCCGCATGGATTACATGGAGCGTGTAAGCGTGGCGTGATCTCGTTGAACGGTTGGCGAGACTCTTATGCGGTAGCAGTCCATTAAGAATTATCAAGCTACCCTTCGTGACTTCCAGCGGAATCAGTTGTTCTTCCGGCCAGGGACTCTGATCGAAAACTTCAAATTTCATCCCGCCGTCATTGCGCATCCAGCGTGACTTCAGACCTAAAGTGTGTCCCCCCGGAATTGCCCACAGACAACCGTTGTCGATAGTCGCATCTTCAAGGGCAAACCAAAGGCCGGCGAGCTGCTGTGGTTCTGTATAGAGGAATGTGCTGTCCTGATGACAAGTAACCTCGCCGCCGATATTTGGTTGCTTAAAAATGTACATCCCCTGCAGCAACAACGGTCGGTCGATGCCGAGGTCGGCGATCAGATTAGCAATCTCAGGCTGGCGCGAGAATTCACTGAATACGGAATCGAGGTCGTGAAGCGCATGGCCGATCTTGTTAATTGATTGATCCTTACTTTGCTTTAGAGTGCCGTCAGGCAAAAACGCATCTTCCTCGAAGAAGAAACGAATCTTGTCGCCGGAATTGAGAAAATAGTCGTCAGTGCGGCGGCTCTGTTCGTGTGTAGAAAAAACTGAGACGACGTCACCGGGGTCAAACTTGTTAACCAGTTCGCCGGCGTGCTTTCGTAGAGCATCGCAAGTGGCCGGATCGATGAAGTCGTTTATGACGAGAAAGCCGTTACTTTGATAACTGGCCAACTGGCTGGTTGTTAAGGTCATTGGCGCAAAAGATTAGCACACCAGGCGAAGCGTCGCTTGAAGACCGAGTGTCGGCCAGACTCCGCCACATAAAGCGTGCTTTGCCGCGCTTTGATTTGATACCTATACTGTTTGTAAGGATTGTTCTGTGGAGCCGGCTGCCGGAGTTGAACCGGCGACCTTCTAATTACGAATCAGACGCTCTACCAACTGAGCTAAGCCGGCTTCGAATGCAGTCACTTGATAGCGACTGCGTGCGTGTGATTGCACTATACGAATGCGAAGTTTGCAGTGTCAAGCAGACGAATAAACAACTGGAGGACATGGTATGGGCAGAGAGCAAATGCGAAATCTGGAGATATCGAAAATCGGGGCGACGCAAGTTAACGAGTTTGAGTATCACAAGCATCAGGGCGAAATGACTGAGCAGGAACACGCTGGTCAGCAGGAACGAAGCGGTAAGCGACTAACTCAAGCAGAACGCGTAGCCCAGGTAACGGCCGCCGCGCATCGGAAAGTGGAGCAAAAACGTAAAAAAGAACGGGCAAAACCCGATTCGACGAAAGCCGGCAAAAAAGCCAAAAAGAAAAAATGATGCTTCGCCTTTGCGGAAAGCTGTTTGCGATTGTTATGGCGTCAGAGACCGATCACGGAGGCCGGATCGCGGTCACTTGCCGCCGCATCATGCTTAGTGCGGCAATTTGCGGGGCTGTGTTTTGCAGTTTGCCATCAGCGCACGCACAGACAGGCGGGTCGACAGCAAAATTGCCGTCGGCTCAGAAGATCATCGAAGCCTATCTAAAGAGTCTTGGCGGCAGGAAACGCATCGCCGCGATTCGCGATGCCACTTACGACTGGGAGATTCGAATCAAAGACCGTCCGATGGGAATTGCAAAAACGGCGATAAAGGCTCCATCGTCGGTGCGCTCTGAACTGACTTTTGGCAACGGTCAAATAGTTTCGGCCGCCAATCCCAGATCGGCCTGGGTTTATGGCCTTGATGGGAAACTTCATACGCTCACTGACGCTGAGGCCGCCGCCGCTCGGCTGCAGGCGTTACTGGATGCCGGCCACTTGCTCGATATAAAAAAGAATAATGTTCTTTCGCGCGTTGTTTCATTAAAGCTGTACGATAGTGAACCCTCCTACGTCGTGGAATTTTCTCTGCGCAGTGGCGCGCGTTTGCGGTACCTATTCAGCTCCAGAACACAATTACTCGTCGGCATCGAAGACGACGCCCGCCGGACTACGACCCATTTTGAGGATTATCGCGCCGAGGGAAGTATTCTCGAGCCGCATCGTGTGAACATCGATAACGGAGGCACGGGCGAACTAACCTTCCTGTTGCAACGTGCTTCGTACAACAGCGGCATTTCCGAGACTGCGTTTGATCCGCCACATCCGGCGGAAGCCGTGAATGTTGCCGAGTTGCTGCGTGACGTGTCGCGCAATCAGGATCAATTGGAGCAACGCTTCAACGAATATTCATTCGTCCAGAAGCAAACCGACCGTGAGATAAACAGCAAAGGCGAAGTGAAGAAGGAAACGGTCAAGGTCTTCGAAGTTTTCCCGATAGCGAACCGCGAGCCGGTCATGAAATTGATAAGCGAGAATGGCGTGCCGCTTTCAGGTGAACGCGCTGAGAAAGAACAAAAGCGAGTGGAGGAAGAATTCGCGAGAGCGGAACGGGACAAGGACAAGAACCAGCAGAAGGCGCAAAAGCGTCGCGCTGAGAGGAGAAAGAAACAAAACACGCGCGCCGGGGATGATCAAGAGAGTGATGACGTCGACATTTCGAGCTTCTTAAGAGTTTGTGAATTTGTTTCGTCGCGCCGCGAACGCTTCCGCGATCGTGAAGCAGTCGTCTTCGACTTTCGCCCGCGCGCAGGATTCAAGCCGGGCAATCGCCAGGAAGATTTGATTTCGAAACTTGTCGGTGTGGCCTGGATCGATCCAATTGACAAACAGGTAATGCGTCTTGAAGCGAGGCTGGCGGAAGGATTTAAGATGGCAGGCGGTCTGCTGGTCAACCTGCGACCTGGCGCCGCATTTGTAATGGAGCAGACGCGTATGGCTGAGGGCGTCTGGCTGCCGCGAATGGCGCAGATTAACCTTTCCGTTAAGGTGCTGCTCTTTGGCGGCGGCGACTTTAACCAGACTATCGAATGGAGCGACTACAAACACTTTTCCGGCGATGTTAGCGAATACAAATTAGACGCGCCGAAGAGCGAAACACCGTTGGATAAGAAGCCGTAAACTTGCTTTAGCGCGCCGCAGCCGCAAAGGTCGTTAAAAGAATCCAACAACTTAACCGCGAAATGAAAAGAGTAAATGTAATCGGTGGGGGTCTTGCGGGCGTCGAGGCAGCGTGGCAGGCAGCACGCGCTGGGGCTCAGGTGCGCCTTTTCGAAATGCGACCCGTAATGCAAACGCCGGCGCATCGCACCGACAACCTGGCTGAAATAGTCTGTTCAAATTCATTGAAATCGGATGAACCCGGTAGCGCGCCCTATTTGTTAAAGGAAGAGTTACGTCGTGCCGCTTCGTTGGTGATGGAATGCGCGAAGGAAACGCGCGTTCCTGCCGGAGCGGCGCTGGCAGTAGATCGCCAGAAATTTGCGGAGTTAATCACCCGCCGGATCGAGAGCAACTCCAATATCGAACTCGTTCGTGAAGAAGTAAGGGACATTCCTGACGACGAGATAACGATTGTGGCCACGGGCCCGCTTTCGTCGGATGCATTGACTGCTGCCATCATGAAATTGACCGGCAGCGATCAGCTTTACTTTTACGATGCGATTGCACCCATCGTCGCTGCAGATTCCATCGACCGTTCAATTGCTTTTCCGGCGGCCCGGTATGGCAAAGGCGGCGACGATTATCTGAACTGCCCCTTCGATGAGCAGCAGTATGCACACTTTTACAGCGCGTTAATCGAAGCGCAAAGCGTACCGCTGCAAAGATTCGAGGAGACACACTGGTTCGAGTCGTGTCTGCCCATTGAAGAAATCGCGCGCCGCGGTGTTGATACCTTACGGTTCGGTCCGATGAAGCCGGTCGGGCTGGTCGATCCGCGCACAGGTCGGGAGCCCTATGCCGCAGTACAGTTGCGGCAGGAAAATTTAATGGCTGATGCATACAGCCTCGTAGGCTTTCAGAATCATCTACGTTACGGCGAACAGGCGAGGGTGCTCAGGCTCATTCCCGGTATGGAGCGGGCGGAATTTTTGCAGTTTGGTCAGATTCACCGAAACACCTACATCTGCTCGCCGCGCGTTCTTGCCGAAACTATGCAGATGCGCGAACAGCGCAACATTTTCTTTGCCGGACAAATCACCGGCGTTGAAGGTTATGTTGAATCAGTGGCCATGGGTTGGCTTGCAGGCCAAAATGCCGCCCGACTGTCTTCCGGTCGTAAAACTATTTGCGCGCCGCGATTGAGCGCCATGGGCGCGTTGGCGCGATATGTTTCGAATGTAGAGACGAAAAACTTTCAGCCGGTAAACATAACCTTTGCTTTGCTTGAGCCCTTGCCGGAACCGGACCGCAGACGTATACGTAAAAAACGCGACCGGCACAATTTTCAGGTCGAACTCGCATTAAGGGAATGGGACAATTGGTTTCAGGAAGTACAGAACGAACTGCCGGTGCTCCAGGCGTGAGCGGCCGCAGTCTCGCTCAGGCGCGCTCGCCGCAATTTCTGCAGTTCGTAGTTTTACTCCTGCTCGTAACGAGTATTGTCACGAGTGGCCTTGCGCAATCAGGACGTAATAAAGAAAGCGCCTCAAAGGCTTCAACGACTAAGACCAGACAGGGCACTGCCTCCGGCGAGGCAAACAGATCCTCAGCTCCATTGCCTTCACCGTCGCAGAATCCCGGCACGCCATCGCGGCCAACAGGCTCGACAAAAAATCCTGTCAACGACGAAATTGATGAATCAGATACCGTTCGAGTCATTTCCAACCTCGTGCCCATCCCGGCTTCTGTAGTGGACCAGAAGGGCATAGCCGTCACCGGTCTTAAGCTGGAGGATTTCGAGTTGCGCGTGGACGGCCAGCCCAGAACGATTAGCGATATGACGCGGACTGAGACTAACGTGCGGCTCGCAATGCTCTTTGATAATAGCGGTAGTCTGGATTTTGCTCGCGATTTCGAGAAGCAGGCAGCGAGGCACTTTTTTCGTCAGGTTATGCGGCCGGCAGATGAGGCGGCTATCTATTCTGTCGAATCTGAGAGTTATCTGGCCCAACCATTGACCAGTGATGTGTCACTTCTGGAACGAACCATCGACAGCTTTGGCAAGCCGGAAGGGTCGACGTCGCTCTTCGACGCAATCATCGACGCATCAGCTTATCTGCATCCCTTTACTGGCAGGCGCGTGCTGGTGATTGTTTCGGACGGTGTGGAAACCACAAGTCGCGCCGATTTTGAAACCACGATGCAGCGAGTACTCGCAGCCGACTGTCAGATCTTCATTGTGCAAACCGGACTGTACGACGGCGCTAATCTTCGCGCGCTGGCAGCGGAGCGCCGAATGGAGCAGCTGTCGGGCCAGAGCGGCGGCGCGGTCTACATTCCCAGGACAACCAGTGAGCTCAATGAAGCGTTTCAACAAATCGCTGCCGACCTCGCGCACCAATACGTGTTGAGTTATTACCCTGGAGATGAACGGCGCGACGGGCGATTCCACAGTATTGAGCTGCGAGTGCGTGCACGGAAAGACGTGCGCGTGCGTGCGCGTCGAGGATATTATTCACCGCGCGCGTCAAACGTCGCGGCGAATGAGTGGTGATCGAATCTGAGACTTAGATCTCAGATCCGCGGCTGATTTTTATGAGGCAACTGCTGACCCAGTTTCTCGAGCACTTGCGCTATGAACGTAATCTCAGCGCACACACGCTGCGCAATTACGAGAGCGACCTCCAGCAATTTTACGACTATCTTGCGCCACCCCATGCCAAAACAGGGAAGAGAAACGATCCGGCGCTCGCTGCGATCGATCACATAACTATCCGCGAGTGGTTGGCCACGCTGCATGCAGCCCGGAAGCAGAAAACCTCGATAGCCCGCAAGCTCGCTGCCTTGCGTACATTCTTCCAGTTCCTTGTACGCGAAGGCATTCTGGAAATGAATCCCGCCAAGCTCGTATCTACGCCGCGACTCGAGAAGAAACTTCCCAAACACCTGTCGGTGGAAGAGGCAATAAAATTTGTGGAGACGCCAAACCTGGAAACTGATTTGGGCAAACGCGACCGCGCTATGCTCGAATTAATGTACGCGACGGGCGTGCGCGTGGCGGAGTTGACGAAACTGAATCTGGGCCACGTTGATTTTAGAAACCGTTTGTTGCGCGTGACCGGAAAGCGACGTAAGGAACGCATCGTGCCGTTTGGTGAGCCGGCGCTCGAGGCCTTGAAAATGTATCTGGACGTGCGGGAAACGTTCTTAAACGCCGCGCCTGTTTCCCAACGAGAGCCGGAGGCCTTGTTTCTAAACTATCAGGGAACACGCATTACTACCCGTTCGGTGGGCCGAATGGTTGAGAAATACATACGCATTTGCTCGGGAAGATTCGACATTAGCCCACATGCGTTGCGCCATTCGTTTGCCACGCATCTACTCGACAGCGGCGCTGATCTGCGGGACATTCAGGAACTGCTCGGGCACGCGCGCCTCTCAACCACACAGGTCTACACGCACGTCTCGATGGAAAAATTGATTCAGGTTTATGACAATGCTCACCCGAAAGCGTGAGTAAATAGTGAATCGTAAATCGTAAATAGCTTTCGCCGGCGCTCCCGAGGTGTTCTTACCATAAGGAAGCTTCAAACGGGGACACAAAATCTATTTACTATTTACGATTTACTATTAACCGTCTTAGAGCGTAGCGTGCTCGTCGTCGCCATTCGCACTTTCGATGGCGGCCTGACAAGCCGCGTCGAAGCGGGCGGTGGGCAAGGCTTCCAGCCGGCGTTCCTCGATGAGTTTTCCACAGCGTGCGCAAAGGCCGTAGGAACCTTCGTTGATTCTTAACAAGGCTTGATCGATGTCTGCAAGCATTTGCGATTCCCGCTCACCCATCCTGAGGACGAGTTCCTTATTTACGTCCATCAAAGACAAATCGACAGTGTCTTTCACACCATCGTCTGAGAGTTCAATGGCAGCCGCCTGATCATCGCGCACATGATCGGTGTGCTTTTGCAGTTCAGAGAGAAGTATTTGTTTGAAATGGGCTAGTTTCTCGGGCTGCATCGGTTCCCCTGGTTACCTTCCAGAATTCTTATCTCCAATTGAGGGAATCGGATTATAGCTTACGTGCTTTGATTAGTGTAACGCGTGTAACCGAGTTGTGTAGCGAAGTTTTCACAAGCCTCAGCGCAGGTTACAACTTCCAGGTGAGGGAAAGGCGCAGCGATCGTGGGCTGCCTGGCGATATATTGTCGTTGCCGTCGGCATTGATGAAATACTTTGTGTTGGCGACGTTCTCAACGTTAGCCTGTATGCCCACTTTTTCAGTGATCGTGTAGTACAGCGCTGCGTCGGCCCGCACATAAGCCGGCAACACAACTCGGTTATCGATTGCTGCAAACATATTCGAGCGATGGATCAGGCCCAAGCCCACGCCAACCCTGTTTGCAAAGCGATAATTATTCCACAGCGAGAACGTGTGCCTGGGAACCTGAGCCACGATCGCTCCTCTGGGGGCCGCAGTTGTCGCACTGGTAATCTCTGCACGCTGGTAGGCATAACCGCCCACTAGCTGCCAATTCTGCGTTGCGCGACCGCTTACTCCCAACTCCATACCATTGTTACGCTGGCTGCCGGTTTGCACGATCCTGGTGGGATCGTTTGGATCCGCTGCTCTTGTATTCGTGCGGGTTAGCCTATAAACCGCGGTGGTGAGGGAAAGCGACTGAAGCACGTCCCATTTTGCGCCGAATTCATAGTTAGTGAACCTCTCCGGTTTCAGCATCTCAGTGACGGCGGTCAGGGAAGAGAACTGATCGCCCGAGCTCGGAAGAAACGAAACGCTGTAGCTGGCGTAGAGCGATAAAGGCACGATCGGTTTGAAAACAATGCCCAGGCGCGGTGACCAGAGATCGTCGGTGCGACTTAAGTTGTCGCCGTTCCGATTGTTGTGAAAATTCAAATTAAAGTGGTCGAAGCGCAAACCTGCCAACAGTTGCACTTTTGAAGACAACTCAATCTGATCCTGAGCGTAAGAGGCCGCCACATTTGCCTCGACGTGATTGTCGGCGTCGGTAGCATTTTGGCGAAAAGTAACCGGCGTGCTGATCGTGGGATGGGCGAACGGGACCGAAATTGCTGTCGCCGTATTATTGAAGAAACCAGTATTGCGGAAGTTGTCGGACACCTGGCGCCCGAATTCCGCGCCCGCCAAAAAGGTATGGCGCAGAGAGCCCGTCTTTACACCATAAGTAAGATCGGTTTGATTGAAAACATTGCGCCGCTGCGTCGCGTTATTGTAAGCAGAAAGATTGACCCTGGTCTGATCCGCGTTTACAGCACCGGGAACGAAGTTTTGATAGAAGCGTCGATAAAATCCCAACAGAGTTCTATTGTGTACATTAAGATTACCGACCTGGTGGTCGATAACGCCCGAAATAAGATCGACATGCGCTCGAACTCGGCTCTCGTCCGGATTGCCAAAGAAGGTTGCAATATCGGAGTTGGAAGGTCGACCGCGAAAAGACGGGACACCGCGATCGGCAACGCGATTGTCGCTGAAGCGTTCGTAGCCGAACCTTATTTGCGTGTCCTTACCCGCGATGATGGTCAGAGTGGGATTTAGGCCGAAACGATTCAGTGTCACTTGTTCGCGGAAGCTCCCGGAGTTTTCAAACATGCCGTTGAAACGAAAGGCGACCCGATTGCTTAAAGCACGGTCGTAGTCCATCAGCACACGCTTGTTGCCGTAAGATCCACCCCGGAAAGTCAGCTCGCCCAACGATGAGAAGGCCGCCTGCTTTGTAACGCGATTTACTACGCCGCCGCCGCCGCCGCGGCCGAAGATCATTGCGTTGGGTCCTTTCAAAGCCTCAACGCGCTCAAGATTGTAAAGGTCGCGATAATATTGGACATCGTCACGGACGCCGTCGAGAAAAAAATCTGCCGATGAGCTGTTGCCGCGAATGACCAGTTGGTCGCGATTGTTCTCTCCCTGAATCGCCGTAACGCCGGGGACATAGCGGACTACGTCGGCTATGCTCTGCATTCCCTGGTCCTTAATTGATTCTCGCGAGACGACACTTATCGCCTGTGGAATGTCGCGCAAAGGTGTGAGCGTCTTGGTGGCGCTGCTGACTGTGAACGTGTCATAGCCCGCCATGTCTGTCACAGTCACCGTCGCGCTGTATTCGGCGAGCTGGAGAACAATCTCCAACGGTTCAAAAGTTGTGGGCCTGGAGCGAATAAGCAGCGAGGCTTCAGCAAATCCGGGCGCCGAAAAACTCAGTTGATATTCGCCCGGCTCAAGCAGAAGGGAGAACTCACCTGCGGCATCTGTGACTGTTGAAGAGTCAATGTGGCCGTTGCGAGCCGCGATTACTTTGACACCAGCAATGGCCGCGCGGTCAGGATCCAACACCCGGCCACGAAATTCCGACGGCATTACCAACTCGCTGCTTCTGACGCTGGGGTGGAATGCGATCACCATTAAAAGCAGGCAGAGGATTCTAATAAGGACTCGACTATTGACTTGGGTCGACATGATTTGAGCTTTCACCCGTTTCGTTTGAGCCTAGTTGAAAACGATTTTCAATTTCAGGAAGCTAGAATAGCGGTAGAGTGCAGATCTGTCAATCAGGTTTTACATGGTTCTATTTAGACAGGAGAGCCGGAGGCAGGGTGGACTTTGTTGGCTATTAAGCTTCAGTCCCGGCAATTAATGCAGCAGCTAACAGAGGAATCGTCAGCTCGTGATGGCCCGTTATCGAGTAACCCCGACCTGCACCATTTGCGGTTGGCCGGCGGACAACGTTTGTTAATGGACGGTAGGATTGTATGAAGTCGAAGTTTGCAGTGGTGATGTCAGCTAACTGATTTCCGAGGTTGCGTACAAGGGTAACGGCTTTGAGAAAAACTTCAGGCAGCGTAACTGCTGAGCCTATATTTAAATAGACGCCACCACCATCCATTCGACGTACGAGTTCAGCCAGCAAACGAAAATCTGTGTGCGCTGTTGCTCCGAGTGCTGCGCCGTCGCATTGCGGATGGAAGTGTCCGATGTCGCCACCGATCGTCAGATGAGCTGTAAACGGGATGCGCTCTTGATAAGCCATGCAGAGCAGTGAGTAATCAGCGTGTTTGGGAGGCAGGGCGATCAGAGCCCGGCCGGTTGCTTCACCTAATCCGATCATTTCCTGCGCGCCTTGTTGGGCGGCCTGATTTAGCAGCTCGCCCGTCTCTTGCGCGCCTCCGAAAGCCCCTTCCCCAAGCGTGGCATCCACATCCTCGGAAGTGGAGCCAACCATGGCAATCTCCGCGTCATGCACCAGTACAGATCCATTGGCGGCAATTGCGTTTACAAAACCCCGCTTCATCAGGTCGATTATCAATGGCGCCAGGCCAGTCTTGATCACATGTCCGCCTACGCCCCAGATAATCGGTTTCTGTAACTCGCGCGCGCGGACCATGCGCGTGGCAAGCTCACGGAGACTTTGGCTGGCAAGTATGTTTGGCAGACCGGCGAGAAAATCTTTCAGCGAGGAGTCGTCTTTGATCGGGCTGGCAAAGTCCTTGAGTGAGACTTTGCTGGGTCGGGATGCGAGGGGATAGGTAGTTACTTGATCAAGACTCAGCGGTTTGATGTCGGGGTCAAAGATGGACGGCAACTTAGTCTGATTCCTTTTCTTAAGAAGAACGAGGTCAAGCTATTCCTATGCGCATCATTTGAGTTCGCAGGTGATGACTTCCATCCGTGGTCATCTTATCAAGAGTCGCTGCTCTTGTAATGTCACAAGCCCCGTGAGCAAGGCATGCCGTGCCCTTCGTACTCCGCTGACCTTCACGCAATCTTCTTGTCTTCACGGCGGGAATTGCCGTTACCGTTTTTCGCCAGCCGGCCGTTGAGCAAGGGTCGCAGGACATGGCCTGTGTGCGAGCGTCGCGAGCGCGCGACCTCTTCCGGGGTGCCGGCAGCGACCACGCGGCCGCCATCTTCGCCACCCTCGGGACCCAGATCAATGATGTAGTCAGCCGATTTGATGACGTCGAGATTGTGCTCGATCACTATGATCGTGTTGCCCATCGAGACGAGACGCTGCAGTACGTCCAGCAGTTTGTGAACGTCTGCAAAATGAAGCCCGGTGGTGGGCTCGTCAAGCATGTAGACGGTGCGGCCGGTCGCGCGTTTTGAGAGCTCCTTGGCCAACTTGATGCGCTGCGCCTCGCCGCCCGAAAGCGTTGTCGCCGACTGGCCCAGTTTGAGATAGCCCAGTCCGACATCGAGCAGCGTCTGAAGTTTCTGCTGAATCTGCGGCACGTTTTCGAGCAGCGGCAACGCTTCTTCAACTGTTGTGTCGAGCAACTCGGCAATCGACTTGCCTTTATATTTGACTGAAAGCGTTTCGCGGTTGTAACGAGCCCCGCGGCAAACGTCGCACAGCACATACACATCAGGCAGAAAGTTCATCTCGATTCGTTTCATCCCGTCGCCTTCGCAGCCTTCGCAGCGTCCGCCCTTTACGTTGAACGAGAATCGGCCCGGCTTATAACCGCGCTCGCGCGATTCAGGCAACATTGAATAAAGCTCTCGCAGCGGGGTGAACAACCCGGTGTACGTGGCGGGATTAGAGCGGGGTGTGCGGCCGATTGGCGACTGATCGATCTCGATAACCTTATCGACGTGTTCCAGTCCTTCGACAGAAGTACAGGCGCCAGGCTCGGCCAGCGAGCCATAAAGATGTCGGGCAAGAGAAGGATAAAGGATGTCGGCAACCAGCGTGGACTTGCCCGAACCGGAAACTCCTGTAATTACTGTTAACAAGCCCAGCGGAAAAGTAACATCGATCTCTTTAAGGTTATTGGCGCGTGCCCCACGCACAGTTAGATATTTTCCGTTTGCGGCACGTCGCTGCAGCGGCACTTCAATTTTTTTTAAGCCGCTAATGTAAAGACCCGTGATGGAACGAGGGTTAGTGGCAACGTCTTCCGCTGTGCCGAACGCGACGAGCTCGCCGCCATGAGCGCCGGCGCCGGGTCCGAGGTCGATCACATAGTCGGCGCGTCGAATTGTTTCTTCATCATGTTCGACTACCAGAACCGTATTACCGAGGTCGCGCAAAGCCGACAGGGTATCCAGCAGTTTTTGGTTGTCACGCGGATGCAAACCGATCGAAGGTTCGTCGAGAACATAAAGAACGCCGCGCAATTGGGAGCCAATCTGTGTGGCCAAACGAATGCGTTGCCCTTCGCCCCCGGAAAGGGTCGCCGAAGAACGGTCGAGCGTGAGATAGCCGAGGCCCACGCTTTCCAGGAAACGCAGCCGATTTATTATCTCGCGAAGAATCTGACCCGCAATCTGGTCCTCGCGCGAATTCAGCTTGATCGCCTCAAAAGCGGAAACTGCATTGGCGATCGGAAGGGCTGTGTAATCAGCGATGCCTCGGCTGCCCAAACGCACCGCGAGGGAATCAGACCGGAGGCGCCTGCCTTTGCAGTCAGGACAGACAGAGGGCGACACGAGCTCTTCCAGCGTAGTGCGCACTTTTTCAGACGGAGCTTCATTAAGTCGGTCGCGAAGCCAGCGTAGCGCTCCTTTCCAGGGACTCTGATACGAATAAAGCCCCTGGCGGAAAGTTAACTGCCCGCTCACTCCATTTAGAAAGCCATCGCAGACCTCTTTTGGCAATTGAGAGAACGACGTCCTGACGTCGGCCTTTAAGTGTTTTGCCACCGCCAGCAAAGCGCTCTTTAAGTATGCTGAGCCTTGACGATCAACGGCACCCATGAACGGCAATTTGTCGGCGGCGATGGTGGGGTCCGGAATTAGTTTGGCTGCATCAATTTCCAGGACGGTGCCCAATCCATGACAACGCTTGCAGGCGCCGTAGGCAGAATTGAACGAAAAGGAACGAGGCTCGAGCGGCGGTACATTAATGCCGCAAATTACACAGGCCATTCGCTCTGAATACAGCTTCTCTTCACCATCGACAATGGAAACCAGCACAGCGCCCCCGGTTAGTTTCAACGCAGTCCGCACTGATTCTGAAAGACGTTCCTTGATGCCGGGCTTGATTAAGAGTCTATCGACCACCACTTCGATGGTGTGATTGCGGCGTTTGTCTAATTTGATTTGTTCGTCCAGCGATAACAGTTCACCGTCTACGCGCGCCCGCAGGAAGCCATCTTTCGCTAGTTTCTCAAGTTCCTTTTTAAACTCACCCTTGCGACCACGAACGATCGGCGCCAGGATCATGACGCGTTCACCTTCGGTCAGACCTAAAACGTTCTGCACAATTTGCTCGACGCTTTGGCGGGTGATTGCCGCGCCGCACTTATGACAATGCGGCTGTCCAATCGAAGAAAACAGCAGACGCATATAATCGTAAATCTCTGTAACTGTGCCGACCGTCGAGCGGGGACTGCGCGAAACAGTCTTTTGCTCGATTGAGATCGCCGGCGAGAGTCCGTCGACGGAATCAACGTCCGGCTTTTCCAGTTGATCCAAAAATTGCCGGGCATATGCGGACAGAGATTCGACGTAACGGCGTTGGCCTTCCGCATAAATCGTGTCGAAAGCGAGTGAAGATTTGCCTGATCCAGAGAGGCCGGTAATTACCGTGAATTGATCGCGAGGTATTTCTACGTTGATATTTTTGAGGTTATGCTGGCGCGCGCCTCTTACTGTGATGCGATCTATTCCCATGGGACGAAAAAGGGCTATCTAAAACTACGCGGCTCACTACGGTTAAGAATATTGGAGAGTAGTGAACCAGTCATTCTAGCCGACGACTTGATCAGCGGCAAGTAGCCAAAACTTTAAGGTATTGGTAGAGTTGGGGCCTCCAGTTGGGAGTTCAGCTTTCAGGGTGCGCCGACTCGGCGACGCAAGCTTCAGCTGGAATTCCAACTGCATCCCTTGCGAGGCTTAACGGTGTGAATCTCCCAAATGCACTGACACTCCTGCGTATCTTCATCGTGCCGCTTCTCGTTGTCGTTCTGCTTACCCCGTTTTCTGAAAGTTGGTTTGGTTTGCCACGCCACACTCTCGGCGTCGCGCTTTTTCTCGGCGCGGCCTTGACTGATTATCTCGACGGGCATTTTGCGCGCCGCCGAAATCAGGTTACGCGTTTGGGCCAGCTGCTCGATCCGATCGCCGACAAATTATTAATTTCTGCCGCGTTGATATCTCTGGTTGAGAACCAATTGGCACCGGCGTGGGCAGTGGTAATCATTATCGGCCGGGAGTTTGCGGTGACCGGACTGCGATCAATTGCCGCTGCCGACGGTGTCGTCATTGCAGCGTCACGAATGGGTAAATTCAAGATGCTGATTCAGGTGTTGACGGTAGCGCTGCTGATTGTTTCCAGCGTTGCCGGCAAGCCGCCGGTGGGAAACTTTGGCAAGCCGTTCCCCGCGATCGCATTTTGGTCAGTGCCGGAATTACGCTCAGCGTTGCAGCATCTCTTCAATCCTGAGCCGACGAGTTCCAGTGACTGGCAGGTTCTGCTCTATACCGCAGGCCGAGCGATGCTTTGGTTAGTGGTTGTCTCTTCCTGTCTCTCGATGTATGGCTACTTCAAAGCGTTCTATCGATCCGTGCTGTCGAGCGACAAATCTGATTACGTTGCGAACCGCCAAGTAAAACCTATCGTCCCCGCCGTGCGCGATTAGCACCTTCCCACCTGAATTTTGTTTCCCTGTTGCCTGACGGCTCATCGTTTTCTGCAATGTGGAAGACGCCAGAAGTGATAACCGCCTTCATTCTTTTTGTGTGCGAGGTGTTAAGATATCTGTAATTCTGAGTGCGACTTGCGTTTTCGTATGCGGGTTGGTAGTATCCGCATTTTGTCGGAATGCGCTATTTGCACTCTATAGCGGGCCGGCGTAGCTCAGTTGGTAGAGCATCTGATTTGTAATCAGAGGGTCGGGGGTTCAAGTCCCTTCGCCGGCTCCACTAAGCACTTGACAGGATACGCAGGGGTGGTCGAGTGGTTAATGGCACCGGGCTGTAAACCCGGCAGGCTAACGCCTTACGTAGGTTCGAATCCTACCCCCTGCACCAGAGGCAAGGATGAAGTAGGAAGGATGAAGGATGATTAAGGATTCGGACGCGAACGGTTTTCATCCTTCCGCCTTCCTCCTTTATCGTTTGAATGGGCGGGTGTAGCTCAGTTGGTAGAGCATCAGCCTTCCAAGCTGAGGGTCGCGAGTTCGAATCTCGTCGCCCGCTCCAGATTGAAAGGATGAAGAAGGAAGGATGAAGGATGAAGCGACGCAAGGTTTTTGATTCATACTTCCGCCTTCATCCATCATCCTTTGGCTGCGCCCGCGTAGCTCAGGGGTAGAGCGCCTCCTTGGTAAGGAGGAGGTCATGAGTTCAAATCTCATCGCGGGCTCCATTGTCGCAGAGTAGCAGGGCAACGATTCACGTTTATTAAGACGCTTATTAAAAGAGGCAACAGAGAATGTCAAAGGAAAAATTCGACCGAAGCAAACCGCACGTAAACATCGG
>DATGYM010000148.1:0-13595 GCA_035297925.1 Pyrinomonadaceae bacterium
TTGATCGTAGCTGGGAACTGCTGTCACCAGTCCTGCCGATGTCGCTCTTGGGCCCAATGGTTCTGAGTCATTTCAAACGGAAGCTGCCGTATATGATTGAGAAGAATCTGTCGCGGCTAACAACGCAGTGGGACGAGAGCATTCACGGCGCGATGGCAGAACTCCTGACTGAGGCTCATCGCCGAATTGACGAATTATCAGCAACTGTTGGCTTCTTGATCTCCAGTTCCAGAGAGGAAGCGCCGCGAATACGCGCGGATCTGGACCGGCTGGTAAGCGTTATCAGGTGAAGCATGCGCATGCCGAGTATGAACCATACGATAGAGCCCATAGGCATTGGCGTCCCAGGGGTGGACGTAATTCCTCATTAGCAGTTCCTCTTCATCCTTGTCTTTAATAGTAACACTCGTTACAATCGGTCCGCCGTTACCGATTTATGACAAGAACTACTCAGAAACCAAGGCAGGACTGGGTTCTCCTGATTCATCAGCTACCCCCCAGGCCTACCAATCTGCGCGTACGAATTTGGCGCAAGTTACAGAAGCTCGGCGCGGTCGCAATCAAGAACTCTGTCTACGTTTTGCCCGCAACGGAAAAGGCGCATGAAGATTTCCAGTGGTTGAAGCAGGAGATCGATTCGGCAGGCGGCGAGGCTGCGGTTTTCCGCGCAGATTCGGTGGAAGGCGCTACGGATGAAGAAATCATTGCTGCCTTTCGCAAGTTGCGCGATGAAGAGTTCGCAGGCATCTCGGCGGAATTTGATGGCTTGACGGGAGCAATTCGGGAGCAGTCTCGTGGAAAGCACCTCTCTGCCGGAAGGCTGACTGCTCATGAGACTGAGATCGACAAGTTGCACGCCGAGCTTGAGCGCATTGCCGCTAATGACTTTTTCGATGCCGCAGGGCGAGCCGCCGCTTTCAGTGCCTATGAACGGTGCCAGAACGCTATCCGCGCCGCTCAAGGTCCCAAAGCGAAAGCTGCGCTGTCACAGACAGAGGGTGGAACTCTCAACGCTGCGAAGTACCAGGGTCAGCGCTGGGTCACGCGCCGCAATCTGCACATTGACAGACTGGCTTCTGCCTGGTTGATCAAGCAGTTCATCGACAAGCATCCCCGCTTCTATTTCGTTGCTGACGGAGAAACGGTCGAAGGGGCGATTCCATTCGACATGTTCGGAGCCGAGTTCACACACCACGGAGAAGACTGCACCTTCGAGACGATGCTGAAGCAATTCGGTCTGGCGGAGAGCCAAGGCTTGCGCGAGATTGCGGAGATAGTCCACGACATCGATTTGAAAGACGACAAGTTTCATCGCCTGGAGGCGGCGGGGTTAAATGCAGTGATTGACGGGTTAGGCAAAGTCTTGAGAGACGATCGGAAGCTGTTGCAACAGACCCGAATTATCTTTGATGGGCTTTACGCATTGCTGAGCAAGGAGGCTGAGAAAAAGAGCCGCGCGCCTACGCTTAGCCGGAAACGCTCTAGAACAAAATGATTAAGGAATGGCGCCGGGCGAGTAAAGGCAACTGAATGGGCCGGAAAGCCACAGACGAGCACACGGCAATACGCGAAGCTGATCAGATGCCTTCCTGGAGGGAAGTGTTCCTCTATTTTCTTATGCTCGGTTTCGTCAATATTGGAGGACCTGTCGCGCAGATCACGATGATGTACAACCACATGGTTGAGCGGCGTCAGTGGCTCTCGGAAGATCGGTTCGTAAAAATCATGGCCTTCTGTCACATGCTGCCGGGGCCGGAAGCGCTGCAATTAGCCATCTATGTCGGGTACTTGAAACGTAAAATGGTGGGCGGAATACTCGCCGGCCTCACTTTCATTCTGCCGGGCGCGGTAGTGATAGTCATTTTGAGCTGGCTCTATGTTACTTACGGCAGCCTTCCGCAAGTGAACAACGTTCTTTACGTTTTGAAACCCGCGGTGCTGGGCATCATCGGCGCAGCTATCCTCAAACTTGGTCGGGCCTCGATTCGAAACCTCTTTCTCGGGGCGCTGTTGATCGGCGCATTTGTTGCAATGCGGTTCGCGGGCATCAACTTTCTGTTGATCCTGCTCTTAGCCGGCCTCATCAATCTATTAATCTCGCAAGGTTGGCCCATCATCTGGCGCACGCGAGCGACACTGCCGGTAACGATCGTTGGACTCATCGTGCTGCCGTTCGCAGACTCACGGTGGTTTCAAATGGCGTGGTTGTTCTTCAAAACCGGGTTTTTCAGTTTTGGCGGCGCGTATGCATCAATCGTGTTTCTGGAACGTGGTGCGGTTCAGCAGCATCACTGGCTAACGAGCAGCCAGTTGCTTGATGGCGTAGCTCTGAGTGTAGCGACACCAGGGCCGTTCATGCTGTTCACCACTTTTGCAGGTTTTCTCGTCGGCGGATTACGAGGAGCAATCATTGCGACGTTCTTCGTCTTTCTACCCTCGTTTGTATTCGTTCTGGCTGGCGCTCCTTACATTGAAATGGTGCGGCACAATCGTTTGATACAAGCATTTCTCGCGGGCGCTAGTGCTGCTGTCGTTGGGGTGATCGTAGTAGTGACGCTGGATCTCATTCCTTCGGCGCTCGTTGATCTTGCGACCATCGCCATAGCACTGGCGGCTTTTCTGGTGATTGTTCTATTGAAGGCTGATGTAGCAAAGGTGGCGCTCGGGGCAATGGCTGGCGGGATATTGCATGCCGCCGCGCGAGCATTTCTCTAGAGATTCGACGGAGGCGGGAATGAGTCAGACTAATCGCAAACGTGTCTTACTAATCAGCAATTCTACGCTTTTCGGGAGCGGTTACCTTGATCATGCCGAAAGTGAAATCCGAGACTTCCTGGGCAGGCTCAGCCAAGTGCTCTTCATTCCGTACGCTCTCTATGACCGCGACGCTTATGCCGCTACAGCACGCGAACGTTTCGAGAAAATGGGCTACCGTCTGCAGTCGATCCATTCAACTGCTAATGCCCAGCAAGCCGTGACTGAAGCAGAGGCAATCTTCATCGGCGGCGGTAACACGTTTCGACTCTTGAAGGCGCTTTACGACGCGGATGTTCTGCACGCGATCCGGCGGCGCGTCGCCCAGGGAATGCCCTACATCGGATCAAGCGCAGGGTCGAATGTCGCCGGCCCAACTATCAAGACGACCAAAGATATGCCGATCGTTCAGCCGCCGTCATTCGATGCGCTTGATTTGGTTCCCTTTCAAATCAGTCCGCATTTTCTAGATCCCGATCCAAATTCAACCCACATGGGAGAAACGCAGGAAGAGAGGATTCTGCAATTCCTCGAAGAGAACGACACGCCCGTTGCTGGTCTTCGAGAAGGGGCCATCGTTAGAGCAGAAAACGGTTCGCACGTTCTGAAAGGATCTTCGGGCGCGCGGATTTTCCGCAAAGGGCACGAGCCGGTCGAAACCAAGTCGGGAGAGAAACTAGATCATCTGTTCGGATAGAAGGTGCCTTGATGAACCGTGACGGAACATTGTTGGTTACTGGTCGTGAGGTTGCGGCACTGCTGACGATTGAAGAATGCATGGCGGCGGTCGAGCATGCTTTCAAGCTGTATGGTGAAGGCAGAACTCAACCACCCGGAATTTTAGGCGTCCACGCTCGAGCCGGCGGTTTCCATATCAAGGCCGGCTTGCTCGAACTGAATCGGCCGTACTTTGCGGCGAAGGTCAATGCAAACTTTCCGGAAAACGCAAAACGCTTTGGCCTGCCCATGATTCAGGGAGTCGTGGTCCTATGTGACGGGGAGAATGGTTATCCATTGGCTCTGGTGGATTCAATCGAGATCACGATCCAACGCACAGGGGCCGCCACAGGTATAGCGGCCAAATACCTCGCCCGACCAGACTCGAAGACTGTGGCCATTTGTGGGTGCGGTAACCAAGGACGCATATCGCTTCGTGCACTTACAAAAGTTCTTCCTATTGAAAAGGTCTGGGCCCACGACCGTGATCAGAAGCAGACTCAAAGGTTCGCCACTGAGCTTTCGGAGGAATTGGGAATTGACATAGAGGCCGCTACCGATCTTCAAACAGCCGTCAAACAAAGTGATGTATGCGTTACTTGCACGCCATCGAAGCAACCTTTCCTAAAAGCGAATTTCATCGCGCCGGGCACATTCATTGCGGCTGTAGGAGCGGACAGTCCAGAGAAGCAGGAACTGGAATCGTCCCTGCTTAAGCGGAACAAGATCGTTGTTGATGTGTTCGAACAATGCGCCAGTATCGGAGAGCTCCACCACGGTCTTGATGCCGGGGTAGTTACAGCCAATGATGTGCACGGTGAACTAGGTGAAGTGATAGCAGGACTCAAACCTGGTCGCACCTCTGCCGAAGAGATCATAGTGTTCGATTCAACAGGAATGGCCTTGCAGGACGTTGTGACTGCGGCAGCAGTGTACGAGAAAGCAGTCAGTGAGGGAGCAGGCACGCAGATAAATTTCGCTCAATAGGCCACGTTACCGACATAGGCGGTTAGATATTGAACGTCAGTAAAGCTACTGCTGGAGATATGGCGCGATGAAGTGGATCACACGCGAAAGGATTCGAGTCAACCGCACTGCGACCTGTTGGCTCATCCAACGTTTTCTGGATTCTGAAGCTGAGCTTCTCTTTGTGCCGGCAGAAGAAGTAGCTACAGAACAGGCGGTACAAGGCGCGATCAGTTTTGACGCCCCTAACGCCACTTACCCGCACAAGGATATTGAAGGCTTATGTTCGTTTGCGGCGCTTGTTCACGAGCGACTTTCGGCTGATCCTGTGCTAATGGAAATGGCTCGGATAGTCCAGGCCGCTGACTTTAAGGACCAGTTGGACACACACCAGGCGGCTCGAGGCTTGGAATTGATCAGCCGCGGTTTTCCTCGCGTAACGAAGAACGATCAGGAGACTGCGAAACGTGCCGCATTTTTATATGACGCGCTTTACGCGAGCATTGCGGAAGATCGAACCAATCAAGAAGGCTCAGGCGGCCGAAGAAAATGAATCATCATTTCGAGAATACAGAAGGCAGGAATATATGAAGGAACAGGAAATCATTCTAAAGCGCCATACAGACCATCGCTTCGTAACTAGGGGAGCGAGACAATTGATACTTACGGCGACTTGGCTTGTGCTGGCGGCAGTATTCGTGCTGATGGCGCGCTCCGCGCCGCAAGCTCCTAACAATCAAGCAAACACCACGCAGCAACCGGCGCCGACGGACTGGAAGGCGGTTGAGCAAGCGCTGGGAAAAGCCGGATCAATGCAGCCTGGCGACGTCTATAAAGTCAGTCTGCCTCGGAGCGATTTAAAGGTCACAGTGAGCGGGTTAGAACTCAAACCAGCGCTCGCCCTGGGTTCATGGGTCGCGTTCAAGAAGACCGGCGACATGACTATGGTGATGGGCGATCTCGTACTGACTGAAGACGAAGTGATGCCGGTCTTAACCAAGCTCCAGGAAGGTGGTGTTGAACAGACGGCGCTGCATAACCATGTTCTCCATGAATCACCGCGCGTGATGTACATGCATATTCATGCGATGGGCGACGCAGTTAAGGTTGCGCAAGCAATTCACGATGCGCTCGCGTTGAGCAAGACACCTTTCGCGGCTTCTGCACCCAGCACCAGTCCTACTCCCGAGTTGGGAATTGATACCACGCAACTAGATCAGACGCTTGCCCAAAGCGGTAAATTGAATGGCGTCGTTTACCAGTTCAGTATTCCACGCGCTGAAAAGGTCATGGACGCCGGCATGGAAGTCCCTCCTTCGATGGGTTTGGCCACAGCAATCAACTTTCAGCCGACAGGATCGGGTAAGGCAGCGATCACTGGCGACTTTGTGCTCATTGCGAGTGAAGTTAATCCGGTGATCAAGGCGTTACGAGATAACGACATCGAGGTGACGGCTCTACATAGCCACATGCTCACTGAAACCCCGCGTCTCTTCTTCATGCACTTCTGGGCCAACAATGATGCTCAGAAACTAGCGCGGGGACTTCGTGCTGCGCTCGACAAGATGAACATTGTTAAGGCTCAAGGGAAATAGTTCTACTATTTGGAGGTAAGCGGCGATGCAGTTTTGGTTATCTGATCAGGGCCGATTGATGGCCTTGGTCGGTCTATGCACTTTCTTATGGTCGCTGGAATCTATCGTTCCACTCTATCGATATCAGAACAGTCGAGTGCGACATGCGCTGCCGAATGTCGCGCTTACGCTGATATTGGTTCTAACAAATCTGGCGCTGTCGTTTTCCTCAGCTTACCTGGCCGACTTCACTGTTCGTCATGGAGTCGGGCTATTCTTCCTGTTTGGCCTCCCAGTTTGGATTCAGGCAGTGTTTGGTGTTGTAGCATTGGACCTCTTCGCTTATTTTGCGCACGTTTTGCTGCGCAAGTCCTGGCTCGGATGGCAATTTCATCGGGTGCATCATTCGGAAAGCACCGTTGATGTGACAACTGCTTTTCGCCAACATCCGGGCGAAACCGTTTGGCGAATACTTTGGCAGCTAGCGGCAGTCCTTGTTTTCGGTATCCCGCTCTGGATCGTCATCGTCTACCTGATTCTTTCCGGCTTGAACGCGCAGATGGAACACGCCAATATCACCATGAATACGAATCTTGATCGGCTTTTAAGGCTGGTGATTGTCACGCCTCACATGCACAAGGCGCATCACTCGCGTGACCAGAAGGAGACCGATTCGAACTATTCAAACATCTTTTCTTCCTGGGATAGGATCTTCGGAACCTACACGTCAGAAGTAAACTTTCAGAGACTGCGCTATGGACTTGATGGGTTTGATGCAACGGAACGTCAAACTCTGCGGGGACTTTTGAAAATGCCATTTATGAGCTATACACGCATCTAACGTTCAATTGACGGGTTGGTTTATGAAGTCTCTTGCGATCATAGGCGGCGTTGTCCTGTCGATTCTCTTCACAATATTTGCGATAACCGGCACAGGAAAAGCGCCTCCCATCTCCGCAGCGCCGGGCAATCTTCCACTTCGCACTCTGCACGACATTCCTTTGACCGGCGGCGCGTCTCGCTTTGACTACCAAAGCTTCGATCCGAGCAGCGGACGACTATACATTGCACATCTCGGCGATGGCGTTCTAACGGTACTTGACGCAAACAAAGAAACATTGATCGGCAATGTTAAGGATCTATCGCGCATCCACGGCGTCATTGCAGTTCCAGAGCTTCACCGGATTTATGCTTCAGCTACAGGGTCTCATGAATTGGCAGTCATAGATGACAGCACTTTACGGATTGTAGCGCGCGTGGCTGCGGGAGATTATCCTGATGGCGTCGCTTATGCGACTAAAGCGAAGAAGCTTTATGTGTCTGATTTGCGCGGCAAGACAGATACGGTTATCGATGCAAATACCAATCAACGGCTGACGACAATCGCGCTGGGCGGCGGCGCAGGCAATACGCAGTATGATTCAGTTTCAGAACACATCTTTGTAACGGTGCATGGGCTAAACCAGCTCGCGGAAATTAATCCGACGACGGACCAGCTAGTGTCCCACTACGCACTGGCGGGGTGCAGCGAACCACACGGACTATTGATTGACAGTGAACACGCGTTGGCATTTGTTGCCTGCGAGGAAAATGCAAAGCTGGCAGTCTTTGATCTTAAAGCAAAGAAAATGACGGCTATTCACGCTGTTGGAGCTGATCCGGACGTGCTTGCTTTTGACAGCGGCTTTGGTCGTCTTTACGTTTCGGCTGAGAGCGGAATCATTACCATCTTCGACGAGCGCGGTCGTAATCTGGAACGAGTTGGTGAAGGATTCTTTGCTCCGAATGCCCATAGCGTTGCCGTTGACAGTCGCACCCATCGCGTTTATTTCCCATTACAAAACGTTGGCGGGAAACCCGTTCTGAGAATCGCCCGACCCTCTGATAAACAGTTATGACAAGAGCATCGAGGCGTTTCGAGCTCGGATTCGAATACGTCAGGGCGCGAATAGCTGTCGCGTTCAGTATCGCTCTTTTGGGTACTGTGGTTCAGGGACAGCAGCCTTCAACTACACAGAGTCCCCAACCGGCCGGTTCGCCAACCTCCGCCACACCAACCACCACCACGTCGCCTCAGGACAGAGCCGGTCCACGGCGAATTCAGGCAGTACGTGTTACTGATGCGATCAAGCTTGACGGCCTGCTAAATGAATCCGCATGGTCGCTCGCGCAACCAGCGACTGGTTTTCTCCAGGAACAACCCAACGAGGGTGAGGCTGCTTCGGAGAAAACTGAGGTGCGCTTTCTCTTTGACGATAAAAACCTGTACGTCGGCATCCGCGCGTTTGACTCGGACGCCGCGCATATCAACGCACGCGAACTCGTGCGCGATGCGGATTTTTCCAACGACGATAAGATCGAGATTCTCCTGGACACCTATCATGATAAGCGCAATGCCTTTCGGTTCGCCGTGAACCCACTAGGCACACAACAGGATGCCCTGATCACTGACGAAGGTCGCGACGTAAATCTTTCGTGGGATGCACCTTGGATTTCTTCCGGGAAGATCGATCAGGCGGGATGGACTGTGGAGATCGCAATTCCGCTAACAACCTTACGGTTCAAAGAAGGAGAAGATACCTGGGGCCTTAACTGTGCACGTATCATTAGGCGTAAGAACGAAGAAGACTTGTGGACCAGCTGGCAGCGTTCTTTTGGACTTGAACGCGTTTCCCAGGCAGGCGAACTAAAGGGCGTTGAAGACATTCGGCGCCATCGCCTGCGTGAGATCAAGCCTTACGCATCTGGCGAGTGGCGCGAGGGAGTTCCGCTGATTGGCGCAAACGGATTTGACGCTGGAGTACGTGGTCACATTGGAATCGAGGTCGCAAAGCTTGGTATCACGCCGTCGCTGACCGCAGAGTTCACGGTCAACCCTGACTTTGGTCAAGCGGAGGTAGACGATCAGATCGTGAATCTGTCGCGCTTCTCCGTTTTCTTTCCTGAGAAGCGCGACTTCTTTCTTGAGAACTCAGGAATTTTTCTATTTGGCAGAGAGGGAGAAAACCAGGCCTTCTTCACGCGCCATATCGGCCTGACTGATAATGACGCGCCTGTGCCGATTGATTATGGCGCCAAGCTTACTGGCAAGATTGGTCCGTACAATATCGGCTTCCTTCAGGTACAGACGCGCAAGTTGGGCCAAACCTCAACGGGTTTCGGTATTCCGCGTCAACAGTTTACCGTCCTTCGCGTGAAACGCGACGTTCTTAAGCGCTCGTATATCGGAGCAATCCTTGTCAATCGTCAAGGCGCCACTGCCGTAGGCGGGAACAGCTACAATCGAGTTGGCGGCGCAGACGCGGAGTTTAATGTAACTGACCATTACAAACTGAAAGCGTTTTGGATGGGATCAGCGACGCCGGGCGTTCGTTCAAGCGCCGGCTCATCGCGTCTTGAATCAATCTTTGAGAACGACCTCTATCGCTTCATAACTGTTTATGAGGACGTCGGCGCAAAATTCAACCCCGAAGTCGGCTTCATAGAACGCAACGCCATTCATCAATACTTCGGCCAATTGGCTTACAAACCACGACCAAAGTTCATTCCTTATGTGCAGCAGATGGAGTTTGAGACGCAGATTGAATACTACACGGACCGGAAGGGGAAACTCGCTACCCGGCAGACCGAACTCTCGTGGGATACGGTATTCAAGAACTCGTCAGAATTTTTCTTTCGACCAATCGAAGATGTGAACGATGTTTTAACCGAGCCCTTTCAGATTCGACGAGGAATCGTCATTCCCGCAGGCACCTACCACTTCAACCGTCCGCAGATGTCGTTCACGAGTGATCAAAGCAGGACCATCGTGTTCACCGCAGGTGAGAAGTGGGGAAATTTCTATTCGGGTAAGAGATACGAGACTTCAGGCGGTGTAACCTGGCGGCCTAACCCCCATTTGTTAGTCGATCTGTCAGAGAGTTACAACAAAGTGCGCTTACGTGAAGGAAACTTCAACACCAGTCTCTTCGCCGGAAGAATTAACTACAATTTTTCCCGTAAACTTCTCACGTCCGCGTTGATTCAACTGAATTCGGCAGCCCGTCTCTCGACCGTCAATGTGCGACTCCGTTACATCTATCGACCGAACAGCGATTTCTTCGTCATCTATAACCAGACAACCGGCAATGGTTTGGAAAGATCCTCTAACAGTCTTCAATTCAAACTGACTCGTGACTTCACGTTCTAGGGCTAATGTGCTCCGCCTTTCGGCTCTGCTCATAGGGCCCATGACCTTTTGGGTATGGCAGTCCCAACGCACCTCTGGCAAATGAGCCTTGCTGCAACTGACCTATCGCGTGAACTTCGATGCCGCATCAAGCGCTATCGGCAGCACGCGGCTCCAATTGCCTGAACTCCACCAGGTCCCAGAGGTTGCCGTATAGGTCTTTGAAAACTGCCACTGTGCCATAGCTCTCTTCTTTAGGCTCTCGGACAAACACAACCCCTTTGCTTTTGTACTGGTTGAAATCGCGCCAGAAGTCATCAGTTTGGAGGAAAAGAAAAACTCGGCCTCCGGTTTGGTTGCCGACGCGGGAAGACTGATCCTCACCGACCGCGCGTCCCAGAAGCAACTTCGTCCCGCTTGAGCCCGGCGGCGCTACTGTCACCCACCGCTTCTTCTGTGCTTCAACGTAGGTATCTTCGATTAACTTAAAGCCAAGCGTACCCACGTAGAATGCGATGGCTTCGTCATAATCTCGAACGACGAGTGTAAGATGGCAAATCGATTGCTTCATAAAAATTTACGAGAGCATATCTTCAATTTAGCTGAGGTGCCTACTGTAAGTTTTTACCCGTTGCCGCGACAAATGAGTCAGGAGGCGGTTAAGGGTTCAGGAAAATGAGTATTGCAGGGGCGCTTATAGTCTTCCATATTCTGTTTCAAGTGGCGTTTTGGAATGGTTAAAGCGCTGCCAACATTGGGTCGGACCTGAATTTAGCGAAGCAGATAAAGCAAAGTGCCGGCGGCCAAAATGCCAAGCAGGATCACTCCGGGCACAAAACGACGCCGGACAAAGCGGTCGATCATGTTTTCGGCTTCCACATTCAAAGCACATTGGGGACAACCACGGTCGGCGGGTTGAAGCATGTAACCGCAATCCCGACATTGTACGGCAGTCATATTTTCGTACCTCCCGGGTATTTAATGCACATTTAATAACGCGACGAAAGCGAATTGATTTGCCGCCGCTTTGGGCTTCAATTAATCTAACCGGGCGGCGGCCCCATTCAGCGCTTATTTAACGCCCAGGCAATCACGCTGGCAAGTGAATGAGTCTGCTATAACGCGTCAAGGCGGAGGCATCCCAGAGTAAGCTGAAACGCCGAGTCCGTATGAGCGAAGCTCAAGGCAAGTCCCCCAACAAACCCGATGCTGGTGTTTGGCTGGACCAGCACGGAGATTATCTCTTTAAGTACGCCGTCTTCCGCTTGCGCGACGCAACAGCGGCCGAAGACGCCGTGCAAGAGACCTTTCTCGCAGCGTTGAAGGCCTATACAAAATTTGAGGGACGAGGGTCGGAACGAACCTGGCTGGTTGGAATTTTGAAGCACAAGATCATTGATCATTTCCGACATGCCAGTCGTGAAGTTACCGTTGGGGAAGAGCCTGATGAGTTCCATGATCATCGCGAATTTTTTGAAAGAACTGACGAGTGGCAGGGTCACTGGAACAACAATCACGCGCCGACTGACTGGCAGGCAACACCCGCTGATCTTCTTGAACGAGACGATTTTTGGAAGGTGTTCAGTGATTGTGTCTCGCCGTTGCCGCAGCGCACGGCGAGTGCATTTACCTTAAGAGAGATTGACGGTCATTCGAGCGAGGAAATCTGCGAGATGCTGAACATTACCGTGAATAATCTTTGGGTCATGCTTCATCGGGCACGACTGCACCTTCGGAACTGCCTCGAGATCAATTGGTTCAAATACAGGCAATAGCAAATGGCTCTCTATGACAAACTAAAGCATGACGTTCGTTTCTGGCTCCTGCGCCGGCTGCCCAACTGCCAGCAAACAGTCGCCACAATTTCGCAATCGATGGAACGATCGCTCAAACTTCGCGAACGTGTGCAACTCAAGTTGCACTTGTGGATCTGTGCCTGGTGCCAATGGTATCTCGAACATCTGTTGATGATTCGTGAGACCGCCAGAGCCAGATCGTCTGAACTTCCAGAGCTTGAGACCGCTCCTTCCCTTTCCGATGAAGCGCGTGAACGAATCAAGCGCAAACTCACAGACACCAACTGAAAAGCAGTTTCTGTAAGGTTATAGCTCGGTATTCGACTATTAACTGGGCAGCAGTTTGCCCTGGGGCTTGTTCTGACTCTTTGCGCGTCGCAAAGTACGAGACGAGCCTGGTTGTCGTAAAAATCAGAGCTGACGCTGACATGGACGCCCGCGAACACGATCATCAACACAATCCGAACCGTTTTGCGGTTATTCCGACGCCCGTGCGCCTGGATGCTTACGAGCGCTTCACGGGCAAAGGCGTGACAATCGCGTTTCTTGACTCAGGTTTTTATCCGCATCCTGACATTGTAGAGCCAATAAATCGTGTGCTTGCTTATCGAGATCTGACGAATGAGCGAACCCGGTTTCATCCCGGTGATCCGACAGAATCATGGCAATGGCATGGGACGCAAACTTCGGTGGTCGCCGCAGGTAACGGACGATTATCTGATGGTATTTATCGAGGACTGGCGCCCGAGGCAGAACTGGTTTTTGTGAAGGTCAGCGAACAAGGCCGGATCACCGAAGAAAATATTGCCAGGGGAATCCGCTGGGTAGTCGAGAACCACGAGCGCTACCACATCCGCGTCTTGAACATCTCGCTGGGTGGCGACCAGGATGTTCCCTGCTCGAAAAGCATTATCGATCAAGCAGCCGAAGAGGCCATCAGGCAAGGGATCGCTGTCGTTGCAGCCGCCGGAAATTCCGGGGTCGACGGCGGTCACTCGATTCCGCCTGCCAACTCGCCTTCCGTAATCACCGTTGGCGGTTATAACGACAATAATCAATTGGGCGGCGGCAAGGATGACTTGTATCACTCAAACTTTGGCATCACTGCTGACGGCACTGTGAAGCCCGAAGTTGTTGCGCCGGCGATGTGGGTCGCGGCGCCGATTCTTCCCGGCACGGCTGCTTATCATCGAGCTGAAGCCTTATCGCAACTGGCTGCGGCGCCGGATTACCGCCTTCCCAGTCTGGCGCGTGAACTGGAAGAGAAAGCTGAGCTGCCGGAGTCCGTCGCTGTTGCAGACGTAAATGCGATTCGTACTCATATCGAATCTGCCCTCGAGAACCACAA
Source organism: Pyrinomonadaceae bacterium (assembly GCA_035297925.1). Classification (GTDB taxonomy): domain Bacteria; phylum Acidobacteriota; class Blastocatellia; order Pyrinomonadales; family Pyrinomonadaceae; genus PSRF01. The sequence continues at coordinate 13,324 of DATGYM010000148.1, forward strand.
AATCGTCGCTTCCCATTACCAGCATGTCGATGGGACTTCCTTTGCGGCTCCCATTGTTACCTCAATTATCACCCAGATGATCGAAGCGAATCCTCAATTAACTCCCGGAGCCATCAAAAACATTCTTATCTCGACAGCCGATCGCATTGGTTCAGCAGCTGCGATCCGCCAGGGGTTTGGAATGGTGAACGCGCGCCGTGCGCTGGAATTAGCGTTGCGCGAAGCGCACGCGCTGAACACGGTCGGTTGCAGCCCGCCGCGAGTTGAACGGG
>DATGYM010000149.1:0-10482 GCA_035297925.1 Pyrinomonadaceae bacterium
ATGATCGGTGATGAAGTAGGAAGCCACTCCTCCGCTCGTTTGCCTTAGCTTGTTGTCAAGACCAGGGCCATTGAGGTAGTAGCGATTGTGCTACCAGTGCCGTCGAGATCGCGGATCACATCAGAGCCATCATAGACAAACTTCGTGGTGCCGCCGGCTGCTAGTTCGCTGCCCCCGACAGTCACCTTCCTCAATTCTCAACAACTCACTTGTGCTCTCTCTTCGACTTCTGATCAGCTATCGCCTCTTTAAACAGCACGCTATCACCCGCATCGGTATTAGAGTAAATCCAAAGCTCATTTAAGTCCCGAACAGCATCATCACTCGTGTCTTGAGCCAGAAGCGCAACACAATGCCAGAAGGCTGTATTGAACACCTTATCGTACGCTACATCGCCAGCATCTTGCCGCGCTAAGATTGAACGGCATATCCGACCTAGGATGACAAGGTCGTCAGGCTTGTTGATTCTCTCAACTTCACCATAAATTTTGCGTTTAGTTTGTTCATCCGGGTCGGCATCGCTCTTATCAGCGTTTGTTTTTGCCATCGATGACAGCGTCTGAACGATGTCTAGTATCTTTTCGATCTGGTTGCTCTTCTGAGTGACTGTCCTTGAGTCTTGATTCGTTTGAACCCGAGACAAAGAGTTGCCTTGATTGAGTGAAGCGTTCGGTTGGCTCGAGCTTGGGGTAATCGGAGAAATGGAATGACACCCGGCAACGCCAAGGAAAGCCACCTCCATCATAAGAAGCGAAAACAGAAAAAGCTTGTACTCGATGATTTTCATTTTACGCTTAACTTACCTCTATAATTGGAGCCCTTGTAGGCTAAGGGCGCAGTGTTGTCCAACATTTGCCTGAGTTGGCTGTAGGCATCACGTTGTGGATAGGTCGAAAAAGGATTCCACCACGATGTGTCCGATTCGACTGTGACACAGCCTTCGCTGTATGAACCAGTGTGAAGATTGAAACCCCCGCGAATGACTGTCTTACCATTCGCACTTCTGACGGGAACGTCGGTGTACGAATATCCGCCTCTACCATTGGGGCCGTATAGACGATACCAATTGTAATCACCGGCCTGGCCTTGATGCTTTTCGGGAACATAGCTATTGCCAATCAGGTAATCTCCTGCCGGAACCGGGCCAGTATCTTTTATGGCATCACAGGACGGATTGTTACTACACCCGCGGTAACCAGAAAAAACCCTTTTAATGACTATTTTTTTCCCAGTCTGCCGGTCAGTGACGGTGAGTGTGCCTTTACGCCTATCAAAAATAGCTATGACATCTTCGCCAAAGGGATCAAATCCATTGACCGGATCATTTTCGGTATAGGCATATAGATTGAAGCCACTCTTCAATCCAATGGAATCCTCAGAAACAAACCGTCCGGTCTGTGGATCGTACGATCGAGCACGGTAATAGTAGAGAGCTGCATCGGAATCGAACTCGCGACCTGTGTAAGTGTAGCGGGTACGGATGCTGCCCGAATTGTTGCCGAACGAGTCGTAGCTGAGTTGTTCGACAACGGTGCCACTGGCGTCCGTCAATGCCGACGTTGAGCCGAGATAATCGGTGAGATAGTAAGAAACGCCTGTGGTCGCGTTGGTTTGGCGGAGATGATCGTCAATGCCGAGGCCATTTAGATAGCTGGTGGTCACATCGAGGCTGGAGTTGAGATCGAGCAGCACATCCTGACCGTCATGGACAAACTTTTCATCGGTGCCGGCACTGCTCGTGCGTTGAATCCGGCGACCGAGGGCGTCATAGGCATAGGTGACTGTCACTCCGCCGGATCTACTTGCCTGCTTGAGGCGGTTTTCGTAATCCCAAGCGTAAGTCCAACTGCCGCTTGAGTCCGCCTTGGAGATTAAATTGCCGTTGGCATCGTATCCAAACGACGCACCATTTGCGGCCACGAGACGATTGAATGCTTGATAGGTGTAGTTCGGCCCCTGATGTGAAGCCGTTCGGTTTCCTACGTCGTCATAGGAGTAGCTCTCGTTCGTCTGGTTGGGATGCGTTGCCGCAGTCAGGCGGTCAAGAGGATCGTAAGTGTAACTATGCGAGCCCCCTTCGTCGATCATCTGGGTGATGTTGTTGACCGCGTTGAATTGGTATTGAAAATCGGCCAGCGTGTTGGCGGCTATCGTTTGCGCCGGTGGTCGCACTGCGTTGAATGCGACGGCCGAGGGCATCATACTTGTATTAACCGTCAAGCCGGTTGGCAGTGTGACCTGCTTCAAGCGGTTTTCTTCATCGTAACCAAACGTGGTCGTGCCTGAACCATCAGTCCTCGAAATTAGATTGCCGTTGTTATCGTAAGTGTAGGTTGATGGGGCCGTGCTCGTAAGCTCATTGAAGGCCTGATAGCTGTAGCTTGCGCTGAGATGAGAAGCCGTGCGATTTCCGACACCATCGTAAGCATAATTCTCATTCGGCCCAGCGCTATTTGTCGCCGAGGCCAAGCGGTCAACTAGATCGTCTGGATTGCTGCGGCGCGCGGAAAAGATCTCATAAGATTAAACTCTGAAACCGATTTAATAAAAAACTCGCAAGATCAGAAGTCGCGCTAGGATAATCACAACAGTGATCAGCACCACGACTATTACCCCCAAAATTATTCTCCAGATTGAAAAGCCGGAATGCTCGACACTTAGTTGTTCGAACCACTTGTTCCTGCTGACGAGCTTAAAACCCAGGTATTCGGCAGCCAAGCAACCTACAATGGACAACACTAGGATAGTGATCCAACTTCTTTCCAATAAGAACCACAGCCCCCAGCATGCAATCAGAACCAAGACAGTAATGATTACTTTAAGAGTTGAGTGTTTGTCCAGATCTTGCGTCTGCCCGTTGCTTCGTTTGGGACTCACCGGTTTCTTTCTCCTCAACTCTTACTGTCAGCCGCTGATCTACTAGGCGAGCGACCTTCAGAACACTACCCTAAAGGTCCAATCTCCGGCAATCGCTTAATAGCCACATGGGCAACCAATTGCGTTAATGTACGAGCCGATAGCAACACCAGCCTCGAACGCAGCGTGCGTGGCTAGCGAGGTGGCGCCAGATTGAACAATTGAGCCTCCCAACCCGGGCCCGCCACCTCTCCATGCCCAACCTAGAAGGCCGGGCTCACCGGTGATTTGCGCTGCCCCCGGACCAGTAATTAAGGTGGTGCCAATCGGTGCGGCTGTCCCCGGAATCGTTTGATTCGTCTCAATGAAGTTATCCCAAAATCTTTCTCCAAACTTCTTGCAGGGTTGCCTGGCTCTCTCATTTCCAGCAATGAACTCGACAAGCGTGCCGGCGCTAAAAATTCCCCCATCGCCAAACGGTCTCGGGCTTGTGTTTGGGAACAGAGGTTTACCATCTTCTTCGGGATACCACGGCTTGTCGGCGTCATCAAGTCCCATTGGGTCGATCTTCTTGATAGGAGAGTTGTGCACGTAAGTAAACAGATTTAATCCTCCTCTCAATCCGATCGGATCTTCCAAGAGGAACCTGCCCACATGCGAATCGTACCAGCGGGCGCGGTAGAACATCAGTCCAGTGTCCGAATCAGCTTCGCGACCGGTGTAGGTATAGCGCGTCGACGCTGACCCGCTGGTTGGATTGCCGAACGAGTCATAACCAATACTAGCTGCAAGATTGCCGCTAGCATCGGTGAGTCCCCGGGTTGTGCCGAGATGATCGGTGATGAAGTAGGAAGCCACTCCTCCGCTCGTTTGCCTTAGCTTGTTGTCAAGACCAGGGCCATTGAGGTAGTCGGCGATCGTACTGCCGCTGGCATCTAGATCTCGAATCACATCAGCGCCGTCGTAAACGAATTTTGTTGTCGAGCCAGTGCTGCTCGTGCTCTGCACGCGCCGGCCCAGGGCGTCATAGGCATAGGTGACAACGACTCCGCCTGCTTTGCTCGCCTGCCTCAGCCGGTTCTCGTAATCCCACGTGTAAGTCCAGCTTCCGCTCGCATCCGTCTTCGAGGTCAGATTGCCGTTGGCGTTGTAGGCGTAAGTGTTGGAATTAGCTGTCACCAGCCGATTGAAGGCCTGATAAGAGTAGCTCGATCCCTGATGCGAAGCCGTGCGGTTACCCACGTCGTCGTAGGTATAGCTCTCATTTGCCTGGTTCGGATGCGTTGCCGCAGTCAAGCGATCAAGAGAGTCGTAACTGTAATTATGGGATCCTGCACCGTCAGTCATTTGCGTGATGTTGTTGACCGCGTTGAATTGATACTGGAAATCAGCCAGCGTGTTGGCGCCTTTCGCGTGCGTTAGACGGGTGACGCGATTGAGGCCGTCGTATTGAGAGGTGGTGACGACACCATTCGGCAGCGTGCGCGAAGTTAGCCTGTTAACTGCGTCGTAAGCGAAAGTCGTATTCAAGCTGGCGTTGTCGGTTAGTTGAGTCAAACGATTGAGAACATCGTATTGATAAGTAGCGCTCGTTGCCCCATTCAGGCTCAACTGTGTGCGATTGGAATTGGCGTCGTAGGCGTAGCTAACCACCTGGCCGAAAACATCAGTCACCGAACTCACTCGGCTGCGGTTGTCATAGGCAATCGTTACTGTACCGGCCGGATTCGTGGCCGTCGTCAGTCGCGACACGACGTCGTAGCCATAGGTCGCAGACGTAGTGTCGGGATAGCTGATGGTCGTCATCCGGTTTAGCGCGTCAGACGTGTAGTTGGTGACGGCGCTGTTGTAGTCAGTGCGCTGGCTTCTGTTTCCTGCCGCGTCGTAAACGAACGACATCGTCGCCGTGCCCTTCTTTTCCTGCGTACGGCGGCCGAGCGCGTCATAGACAAACTCGTAACGCTGATTGATGGCGTCAACGACTGCTGTTTGTTGCGAGCGGGCGTTGTATTCGTAACTTGTGACCTTCAGCGCAGGGTCTGTCGTTGTGGTCAGGCGATTGGCGCTGTCGTAGCAAAAGCTGGTTACTCGTCCCGCCTGATCGGTTTTGGTAAGCAGATTGCCGGTCAAATCATAGGTAAAATCTTCGTGCAGGTGCCCGGCGCCGGTTGAGGCCTCGGGATAGGTGACCGTCGTCAAGTGATTGAAATCGTCGTAGATGTAGTTGGTGGTGCGGTTGAGCGCATCGGTTACACCCGTGAGATTGGACATCAGATCGTAGGCATAGCTCGTCACCTTTGCATCAGCATTCGTTTCGCTGGTTAAGCGGTAAGCCGCGTCGTAAGCAAACGTGGTTTCGTAACCGCGCGGATCCTTGATCTTCGTTCTGCGTCCCGCCAGGTCATAAGTAAACAGCACGAAGGTTGTGTCCGGATAAGTGATTTTCTTCAATCGTCCGGCGAGGTCGTATTCGTAGCTCGTCGTTTGCGTGAGCGCATTCGTGACGCTGGTGACCCGCCCGCGCGCATCGTATGCGATGTTGGTTTGATTGTTCAGCGCGTCGGTGCGGCGGGTGAGATTGCCGCTCGTGTCGTAACCGAAGGTAGTGACGTTGTTGCGTGGATCAGTGACCGTCAATAGTTGGCCATGCGAATCATAAGTGAAGCTGGTCGTGTGGTTCAGCGCATCATTTGTCGTGAGCAAGTTGCCCTGCGCGTTGTAGGTGTTTGTCGTCACCCCGTTCATCTGATCCGTACGCGTCAGCACCTCGCCCAGCGAATTGTAGGTATAAGTAACCGTGCCCGTGGCGTCGGTCTGCGTCAACATGTTGCCGCTGGTATCGTAGGTGTAGCTGGTGGTGTGCGTCAGCGCATCCGTCTTTGAAGTGAAGTTCAACTGGTTGTCGTAAGTCCAGGTCTGAATCTGCGCGTTGCCGCAACCGCAACTGCCTTCCACGCGCGTCACCACATTCCGCAACTTACTCTTGTCGAAAAAATACTTGGTGACGTGGTTCAACGCATCGGTGACGTCCGTCTCTGTCGCGCTAACATAGTTGAGGGTGTATCTCTCGGTGCCGTTGCCGGCAATTTCGGATGTTAGCGCCCGCCCTTGAGAATCGTAGGTATGCGACTCGAGCACGTTCGCCAGGGCATCGGTGACGCTGGTCAAGCGGTGTTGCGAGTCGTAGCCGAAATTGTATTTCGAGCCGTCGGCGTAAGTAACGGAGGTGATCGACCAATACCAGTCGTAGGTGTAAGTGGCAAAAGTGCCGACGCTGTCACTTAGCGTGGCAACTCTGCCGTTGGCAGCGTACGTCGGAGTGATAACTCGACCGGCGGGATCATTTATCGCAGATATCTTGCCACTGCCGTTGTAAGTGAAAACAATCTGGTTGTTGTTGGCATCAGCGAGCGAAAGGACCTTGCCGGCTGAGCTGAACTGATGAACGCTTCCGTCTTTCAGTGTCAGCGTGTAAGTGCCGTCACCGTTCTTGACAATCTGCCCGCGAAAACCGAGTTGCGGTTGCGGTGTAAATACTCCCGTCGTCGTGGGCCGAGAAAAGTAAACGGCGCGGCCGTCGTTCCAGTTCAGACGCAGGAAAGTATTTCCATAGGCCTCGATGGATTCATCGAGAATCGACGACCAGCCAAATCCGAATAACGCATCGCGCAGAAGCTTGCTGTTGTAGGTGCGCTTGATCTCAAAGCCGGGGCCGAAACCGGGTAAACGGTAATCGCTCTGATCCAGGTAGACGTTGCCATTGGTGACGTTGATTGGCTTTGCCACGCTGCTGTTGCATTCAGTCTGGCCATTGTTTGGATCATCGCCAACGTCGCCAACGTAAACGGTGATGGTCTGAATATCGGTGAACTGTGGCAAGGTGGAGCAGACGCCATTATTGATGACGCCCTGAAATTTGAAATGGTAAGTACCTGGAAACATCAGCGTACTGCTTGCCGGGCCCGTGGAATTCGAGGCTTGCGTATCCAGCGTACTGAAATAAGCAGTGGTGCCATCAGGGTTTCTTCCAGTCACGTATCCGACGCTGTAGGTGCCTTCCCAAAAGGTTGTGGAAACTTCCATCCAGATGTCGATGTGATTGATAGTGCGGTCGTATTGCGTACAAGTAAGACAATACCCTGCGACCGTGGCAATGGAATCAAGACGCAGCACGGTATAGCGAGGCAAGACGGCGCCATCGCCAATGACCACGCCCGTGGAATTATCTTTCAGTTGTCCCGAGATACTGCTGCCGCCGTCATTCGGAATTGTAGGGCAGCCCTGCGCCGCTGCAATTCGTGGCAAACCAGCGGCGAGAAACATCCAAAATATCAAGCACGAGATCTGTAGGAGGTTGCGGGTTTTCGGGCGCGTAATGATGCGGACAAGCGATGGAGGTTTTTGAGACGTATTTTTCATGTGAGGCCTCAATCATGTCGTGGCGGAGAGAGGGACAAGTTTGTTGCATATGCTTAGCGGAAACGAGGCGACTTGACTAGCGTCGTTCCTGCTTGGGTCGGCAAATTCAAAGCCGTTTATCAATGTCGGGTGAGAACGGCTGGGATTCTAGGAATGCCTTTCCGGTTCTGTCAATACTTAATTACCGAAGAGGCAGAATAGAATATGTGAGGCGCGTCTTTCAGATATGCGAAGAGTGATCTGGTTAAAAGAATCTATGGACGTGCGCATGATGGAAGGTTGTAAGCAATTGGCGTCCCGTACGGGAGTCGAACCCGTGTCGCCGCCGTGAAAGGGCGAATTTCACATACTGGCGAATGCTAGTGCATACAACTTCAGTATAACGTAATCTCTAGTCAGAAGGAGGCTTAGTGGCCTGTTGGTTTAGGTGGGCTTGGTACGGGTTAGTATCACTTATTAGCTCCGTTCGTCACCACAGCGTCACCAAGAAATCCGCTCTTGCCCAAGTCTTCCTGTTCATGCTCCCCTGAGCTGATACTCTTCCTCGCGTTGCACGGCTTACGACATTCCCCAAAGCTCCACCGGCTGCTTAGCCGTCCCGCGAGTGAGCGGCGAGACGCACTTGCCGAGCATTTTGACACGACGCGGCAGGCAGTATCCAAACATCTGAGAATACTGACCGAATGCGAACTCGTAAAACAAGAACGCCCGAATTGCCGGGCTCCGATTGGGACCTGAATTTCAGCGAGCAAGACGGAACGACAAAGGTCAGCATCTCTATCTACAACGAGTCGCTGGAACGCCTGGAGAGAATGATCGAAGGCGGCTTCGTCGAAGGAACCAAGATGCAGTTGAAAAATCTGGAAGAACTGCTCGCGAAGTTATTGCGGGCAAAGGAGACAAAACAATGAGAAAAACTATGAATTGGAATCCAAACATGAAGACGACAGCTTTTTTCGTTTCGATGCTTATGACAATGCTCGCGTCGGGGGGCGTGTCGGGGCAGCAGAAACCGACGACGGGCTACGCGCCGGTTAATGGGCTTAAGGTGTATTACGAAATTCACGGGAGCGGCGAGCCCGTGGTGTTGCTGCACGGGGCGTTCATGACGATCACCAGCAACTGGACGGCTCCATGGGGTAATGGAACGACGAACTGGATCGCCGAACTTTCAAAAACGCGGAAAGTGATCGCGGTCGAAATGCAGGGTCACGGGCGCACCGCGGACATCGATCGTGACATCAGTCCTGAAAACCTCGCCGACGATGTTTCCGCGTTGCTCGATCATCTCAAGATCCCGAGTGCGGACATCATCGGTTACAGCCTCGGCGGCGGCGCGGCAATGCAATGTGCGATCCGGCATCCGGAAAAAGTACGTAAGGTCGTCATCATTTCTTTCGCCTTTCGCAGCGACGGTTGGGTCAAGGAAAAGAACGACGCAATGCCCAAGATCACCGCGGAAGCTTTCAAAGGGTCGCCCATCGAAACCGAGTACAAAAAACTGAGCCCGACGCCCGACAAATTCGCCGATTTTGTAAATCACCTGAAGGCGTCAGCCGTGAAACCGTACGACTTCGGCGCCGACAAGTTCAAGGCCACCAAAGCGCCGATGTTCTTCATCTTCGGCGACGCCGACGGCGTACGGCTCGAACACATGTCGGAAATGTTCCGCCTCAAAGGGGGCGACGTCTCCGGCGACCTGGGGCCGCGCTCAGAATCGAGACTTGCCATTCTGCCCGGAACGACTCATGTTGCGCTGATGTTCCGTGGACAGACGATCATCCCGATGATCAACGAGTTTCTCGATGCTAAGTCGTCAAAGCAATAAACGTATTTATGGACGTACCAGACCAAATCGAAGAGTATATTACGAGCCAACCTGAGCCAAAACGCAGTGAGATGCAGCAGTTGCATGACCTCATTTTGGGAGTAAGTCCAGGATGTAAATTGTGGTTTCTCGACGGCAAAAACAGCGAAGGTAAGGTCGTTTCTAATCCGGATATCGGATACGGGTCTCGCGACCATAAATACGCAGATGGGACGGTCAGCGAGTTCTATCAGATCGGCCTGAGCCAAGTGCATTTGTCTCGCGCTTGCGGTCTGAACCCGAAGCTCAGCGATGCCTTTCTCAGTAAAAAATTGAGGACTGGGAAGACTTCCCGGCGCTGCAGACCCTCCAGACCCTTCTGTTGAGAATAATCGGTCAACGAATCTTAAGAGATCGGCAACCGGACCTACACCCCGGCCCCTGGCCATGACTTTTTGAAGCCGATACAATATCACTACCCTCGTTCATTTCAGGTTCTTTCTAAAATGCACATTCTGATCCGACCTGAGCAGCAACGGCTGAAAGAACTCTTACTTTGTTATTGAATGTAGACAAAATAGGAATACACTGAAACAGTAATCTCTGCATACTTCAGCATCTTTCTTGCGGAATGGTACTGAAGGATCAAGAGCCATGGCGCTGAATTCCGGCACGCGACTCGCCTCATACGAAATAGACAGTCTGATTGGTCCCGGAGGTATGGGTGAAGTGTACCTTGCAAAAGATCTCAGGCTCGGGCGCAAAGTCGCAATCAAGATACTTCGTGAGGAATTCGCATCCGATCCGGATCGGTTGCGCCGTTTCGAGCAAGAAGCGCGCTCGGCTTCCGCTCTGAACCATCCGAATATCATCACGATCTATGACATTGGAGAGTTTGGCTCTACACGGTACATTGCAATGGAATTTGTGGAAGGGAAGACTCTGCGCCATCTCATGCGTGAGGGACAGATCTCAACCAAAAGAATGCTTCAGTTGGCAACTCAGATTGCCGAAGGTCTTGCCAAGGCCCATGCAGCAGGAATTGTCCATCGTGATCTCAAACCGGAGAATCTAATGATATCCGAAGACGGGTTCATAAAGATCCTGGACTTTGGTCTAGCAAAATTGGTGGCTCAGAGTTTTGACGGGGCCTCAGAAGCAGCCACCTTAACGAAGGTTACACGCCAGGGGACGGTGGTAGGAACGATCGCTTATATGTCCCCTGAACAAGCGTGCGGAGATGTAATTGATCATCGATCAGATCAATTCTCTTTGGGTCTAATCCTTTATGAGATGGCCACTGGAAAGCATCCGTTTGATCGGAACACGGCTTCGCAAACGCTCGCTGCCATTATTGCAGACCAACCCGAATCAATAACGGGTCACTATCCTGCTGTTCC
>DATGYM010000150.1:0-2747 GCA_035297925.1 Pyrinomonadaceae bacterium
GGGCTCATGTCATACTCATCGAATGACATTGAGGCATTTCGGCGGGCCGCGACCTATGTCGATAAAATCTTGAAAGGCACCAAGCCGGCAGATTTACCGATTGAGCAGCCTACGAAATTTGAGTTCTTCATCAATCTCAAAACCGCCAAGCAGATCGGTCTCACGATTCCGCCGAACGTGCTGGCGAGGGCGGATAAGGTGATTCGGTAAAGCCTAATCGAAGAGGATCGGTATAGGACGCAGACGGTCAGTAGAGAGGAGTGAAGGTCAGGAAACAGATTTTAGTTTTTGATTAGAAAGAGAGAATCCAATGAAGGCACTATTTTTGGCACTCAGCCTGTTGTTGCCACTCTCCTTCTCCGTCGCATCTGCTCAGCTCACAAAAGTGACTGTGGGCTACAGTGCCATCGCCGCCGGCCATTTTCCCGCCTGGATGGCTAAAGAAGCCGGGATTTTTAGCAAAAACGGTTTGGACGTACAGCTCGTTTATTTCAGAGGAGGAACCCCAGCGATGATGGCCTTGCTTTCGCGGGAGACCCCAATCAGTCAGCTTGGCGGCCCTGCGATCGTGAGTGCTAGTCTCAGGGGATCCGATGCCGTGCTGATCGCTGGCGGGCTTGTATTGACCGAATGGTGGTTAATGACTCGGCCGGATATCAAAACCGCTGAGAAGCTCAAAGGCGGCTCAGTTGCCATCAGCATCTTTGGTGGGTTGGCTGACTTTTTGACCCGCATCGCCTTACAAAGGCTTGGGCTAACTCCAGTGAAGGATGTGGCAATGATCCAGATGAGCGGCGTCCCAGAGCAGCGGAGTGCCTTGGAGGCAGGCAAGGTCCAGGGCGCCATGCTTCCGAGACCAGACAACTTTGTCGCCCTGAAAAAGGGATTTTACAATTTAATGACTGTGCGCTTGCCCTATCAAAGCACAGGAGTGGCCACGACCCGAACATTCATTCGTGAGAATCCCGACATCGTCAGGAGATATATCAGATCACAGATCGAGGCTGTCCACCGCATCAAAACCGACCGGGAGGCGGCAATAAAGGTGCTGGCAAAATACCTCGCTCTCCAAGATAAGGAGATCCTGGAAAGAACCTACGATGGCATCACTAGCGATGAGGAGATTCCCCCAAAACAATATCCGAACCCGGAGGGAATCAAAAATATTTTAGAGCCGCTAGCGCAAACGGACCCCAAGGCAAAGGCCGCCAAGCCCGAGGACTTTGTCGATGTGCGGTTCATTAAAGAGCTCGACGACAGTGGTTTTATTGATGATCTATATAAGAGCCACAAGCGTTAGTGAGATTAAATCATCAAAACGGTGCTCAGTTACACTCTCCCGGATGAAAACAGCCAAGCAGATCGGCCTAACGATTCCGCCCAATATGCTGGCGCGAGCGGATAAAGTGATCCAGTAAAGCACGAAGCTCGGACGGGAAGCCGTGGGACAGAAACGAACGAAAGGCATTTTTGGCTCGTCGGTTTGCGCATTACTTATTGCACTTTGCATGTCAGCAGAGGCGCAGCAGGCGACGATGCTCCCACGGATAGGAATTGTAGTAGGCATCCCCGAGCCGGACAATCAAAATGTCAGAATCTTCAAACAGGCGCTGCAAGATCTCGGTTACTTTGAGGAGAAAAACATCCGATATGACTATCGCTATACCGAAGGAGACAGGGCGAGCATACCCGCAATCGTGAGCGAACTTGCAAACCTTAAGATCGATATTCTTTTCTCTACACAGGCCATTGTCATTAGTGCAGCCAAGAAATCGACCAAGAATATCCCGATCGTCATGGCCATTACTGCGGATCCAGTCGCAGGCGGGCTGGTCGATAGCCTGGCGCGCCCAGGTGGAAATATCACCGGGATCACGTCGCTTGCCCGCCGATTGACCGGAAAGCGGCTGGAACTGCTGATGGAAATGATCCCGAAGCTCTCACGCGTAGGGATTTTGTCGTCGGCTGGCTTCACGGCCATTAGAGATTATGAGGATGCAGCACAGCGCCTCAAGGTGCCGCTTCAAATCCTCGAAGTCCATGGGCCAACTCCCGACCTGCGCAATGCTTTCCAAGCTGCTGTAAAAGATCACGTTAGGGCTATGATCGTAGTTAGCGTTCCGGGCCTTTCGGGTTACCGAAGGCAAATCGTCGATCTCGCCGTGCAGAATCGACTTCCGTTAATGTCGGAAAGTGTAGCGGCGGTCGAAGTTGGCGGCCTTGTCTCGTACCATGCTAACAACGACGAGTTGCTGAAGCGCGCTGCAATCTACGTTGACAAGATTCTCAAAGGGGCAAAGCCCGCTGATTTGCCCGTCGAACAAGCAACGAAGTTTGAGCTGGTGATCAATCTCAGAACTGCCAAGCAGATCGGCCTCATGATTCCGCCGAATGTGCTGGCGAGGGCGGACCGGGTGATTCGGTGAAGACAAAAATAAAAAGGCAAACCAGAAAAATAAAAACAATCGTCGGTCTGCTGGCAAGCGTGCTGCTGTCAATGAGTTCGTTTGCCGAGGCACAGCAGCCGAAAAGAATGCAGCGGATCGGGTATTTGTCGGCGCTCTCACGTATCTCAGAGTCTACGCGTCTGGAAACCATTCGTTCGGCTTTGCGGGAGCTTGGTTACGCGGAAGGTCCGGACATTTCCATGGAGTACCGCTATTCGGAAGGGAAGCCCGATCGAGCGCCCCAACTTGCCGCCGAGCTGGTCCGTCTCAAGGTCGATCTCATCGTAGTGGCAGGCGGGG
>DATGYM010000151.1:0-3059 GCA_035297925.1 Pyrinomonadaceae bacterium
TCGATGTGGACCGGTACCAAACGACACAGGGATACCGCCAAGTGATGGTAGCGGCGCGCGAAATGGAACTCGGCAACCTGCCGGGAGAGAGCCAGACGTTTGTGAACCTCCGCTTCAAATATACGCACGGGTACGGACTCGTCATGGCTCCGGTCAGCGACTTTACCACTGACGGCTTGCCGAATTTTTTGATCAAAGACATTCCTCCACGGACCGATGATGAAAAGCTCCGGGTGATGCAGCCACAGATTTATTACGGCGAGCTGACGCACTCCCATGTCTTCGTGAACACCAAGGAGCCGGAATTCGATTATCCCCGCGGCGACGACAACGCGTACGGCCGTTATTCTGGAACCGGCGGCGTGCGGATTACCAATCTATGGCGCAAGTTTCTCCTTGGATGGAAATTTGACGGTACGCGATTTTTGCTCTCGACCTACCCGACTTCGGACAGCCGCGTGCTTTTTCACCGTGAGATTCGGGAGCGCGTCAAGAATTTGGCGCCCTTTCTCACCTTCGACGCAGATCCTTACGTCGTCCTGGTGGACGGCAAGCTCTACTGGATTCTCGATGCCTATACGACATCGAATTATTATCCGTACAGCGAGCCCTTTGCCGGTTTCGAGCCGAACGGAAAGAATCAACCTATACGTGAACGGAAAATGGCGCATGGATCGACGGCATCGCTGGCGGGCGCGAATTATGTGCGTAACTCCGTCAAAGCAGTGGTGGACGCGTTCAACGGGTCAGTATCGTTTTATGTTTTCGAGCCGGAAGATCCGATCATTCAGGTATGGCAGCGCATTTTTCCGGGACTGTTCAGCGCGCGGGAAAAGATGCCGGATGGCTTACGTGCGCACGTGCGTTATCCGCGAGACCTGCTTTTGGCTCAGGCGCTGGTTTACGCCAAATACCACATGACCGATCCGGCAGTGTTCTATAACCAAGAAGATTTATGGATGCGCGCCACTGAAAAATATTACGAAGCGGTGCAGCCGGTGGAACCCTATTACGTCATGTGGCAGCCGCCCGGGTCGAATAATCCAGAGTTCATTTTAATGCTGCCGTTTACGCCTAAAAACCGTCAGGTCATGATCGGTTGGATCGCCGCCATGTCCGATCCAGCGAATTATGGGCGATTGCTCGCTTACAAATTTCCCAAGGAGGAGCGCGTTCTCGGCCCGCAACAGGTGGAAACCAAAGTTGATCAGGATGCGGTCCTTTCGGCGCAACTGAGTCTTTGGAACCAGCAAGGGTCGCGCGTAATCCGCGGCAACACGTTGGTGATCCCGATCGACAATTCGCTTCTGTATGTGGAACCGATTTATCTGCAAGCTGAGGCGGCGGCTTATCCTGAGCTACGCATCGTGGCGCTGATGCATGGCGACAATTTGAGCTACGCTGAAACCTTCGACAAAGCTCTCCAGGGATTGTTGACGGAACCAGCTGAGAAGATGCCGCGAGTGCCGGCGCTCGGGATTAAAGGGGAAAAATCTGCTTCTAAGGATCTGATCGCCCGTGCCAACGCAGCGTTTAGCAATTACCTCCGCTTGCACGGGGAAGGTCGTTTCGCTGAGGCTGCAAATGAATTAACTAACCTGCAGAAGGCGCTGCAGCAACTCGCACAACACCCTGAATAGAGCTCTCATCGTAACTGTTCTCGCAAAATTGCGCACAAGCCAGCATTTGTACTGAAATAAAGACGTGAACTTCAGCGTTGACCGCGAGCGGCTCAGCCGCCATCTGCAGACAATTATCGGCGAGAGAAGTCCTCTCGGAAATCGCAGGCACCTCGCAACGGTCGGAAACTTTATTCAAGCGGAATTTGCAAGCTATGGCATGGAAGTCGAGCGCGACTTCTTTTCCTGGCGAGGTGAGATCTTCCACAATATCATTGCCCGGTTCCCCGGCTCGGCAAGAGATCGGTGTGTTATTGTCGGCGCACACTTTGATTCGGTGGTCGATACCCCAGGCGCCGATGACAATGGCAGCGGCGTGGCCGTTCTTCTTGAAACGGCACGCCTTCTCTCTCAGGCCCATTTGAACTCACAAGTATTGATGTGCGCTTTCAATCTCGAGGAGCTTAACATGATTGGCAGCACGGCCTTTGCCAAGAAACTCAAAGCAGCGGGGGCAACGGTCGAGGCGATGATCTCGTTGGAAATGGTCGGCTATACTGATTTGCGACCTGGCAGTCAAAAGCTGCCAGTTGGGCTCAGCCGTTTCTATCCCGATCGAGGCGACTTCATCGGTGTCATCGGTAACTGGAAATCTAAATCGCTCCTGCAAACACTTTCCTCAGCGATGCGTGAAGTGCAGGATCTGCCCGTGGAAACTCTGTCTGTGCCCGGCAACGGTTGGGTGATACCCGCGGTGCGTCTGAGCGACCATGCGCCGTTTTGGGACCTGGGTTATCCGGCGGTAATGGTCACGGACACATCCTTTTACCGCAATCCAAACTACCACGCTCAGACGGATACGATTGAAACCTTAAATACTGAATTCATGGTGAAAGTTTGCGAAGGCGTTGCTCGCGGCGTCATGGCGCTTCAAGCCCTGAACGGAATTGAAACGAAGTGAGCTACGTTTTTTTGCTTGTTATTTCAGGCAATCCAGAACTTCCTCTCTCAGTTTTAACAATAGTGTCTCCACTTCAGTTGGGCTCCAAGCTTTTGCTCGCTTCTGTGCCTTGGCCACATATCGATCGAGAATTGCCTCTATCAGTAGAACGTTCATAACTCCAACCCCCGCTTAAACGCAGTTAGACCGCTTTGCACTAACTTTGACTTGAGAGCGCCCGATCGCTGTGTAAACAGGATATTTGACGGGGCCAGGATTTATCAGGTAGATGACCTGGATTCCGCCGTCATCAGCCGACGGGATGCGTCCCCATTACCTGTGGCGACCTACTGTTCTTACCACTTGACGACGATTTTATTGATGACGGTTTTAACACCCAGTACATACCACGTGTCTTGTTCGGCCATCTCCCTCATTGTTTCCGTAGGAACTAAACCCTCGAGGGTCACCACCCAGTCCTTGCAGCTGACGCGTATTTT
>DATGYM010000152.1:0-18256 GCA_035297925.1 Pyrinomonadaceae bacterium
GGGAACTGCAGCTGCGCCAGGAGACCTTGCAGGCGCTGTCGGCACCGGCGATCCCGCCGACGCACGGCTTCTACGATGAGTGCATGATGGCCGACGGGGTGCAGTTTTCGCTGGGCTTCATGAAGCACTGCCCTGTGTGGAGTTTTGGAAGCGAGGGCTCGTTCGGACATCCGGGATCAGGCGGTTCGCTTGGCTTCGCCGATCCGAAGGCAGGCATCGGCTACGCATACATCACCAACCAAATGGGGACTGCGCTCACAGGGGACCCGCGGGATCTCGCGCTACGAAACGCGGTGTACTCAATCATTCCAAAGGCATTATAGGCTGTGAGGTTCACAGGATGACGCGAAGGTGCACTGAATGAGCTAGGCTTAGTTCAAAAGGCTCTCCTGGAACGACAGGCGATGGAAAAAGTCAGAACAGGGAGCGGTAGCGACCGGCCAAGGCCTCAACATTGAATTCATTGCAGGACGTTGGTTCTTGCACTCGTTAACGGGAGACGACAGCAATGTCCAATGAATCGGATTCTCAGAGGTTCTCTCTCGACGAGGCGGTCGCCGTGCTTGCGCGAACGCCCGTGGTGCTTTCCGCGATGCTCCATGGACTGCCAAATACACTCATACGCGCCACCGAAGGCGAGGGCACGTGGTCGCCCTACGACGTGGTCGGGCACTTAATCCACGGCGAACGGACCGACTGGATTCCGCGCGCGCGACACATTCTGACCGGCGAGAGCCGGCCCTTTGACACATTCGACCGCACTGCGCAATTCACGGCGAGCGCGGGTCGCACCCTGGCTGATCTGCTCGAAGAGTTCGCGAACTTGCGTCGGCAAAATCTGGCGACGCTCGAAGAGTGGCAACTTGGCGCGTCCGACTTCGCACGTACCGGGATGCATCCGGAACTCGGGGTCGTGACGTTGGGCCAGTTGTTGGCCACGTGGGTCGCGCACGACCTCGATCATCTGGGACAGGTGGCGCGAACGATTGCCAAGCGCTACACCACCAACGTTGGGCCATGGATCGCCTATCTCTCAATCCTGCGTGATCGGCGGTGAGGTCGTGTCAGGCAAGCGCGGGGAAGAATCAGAACCGCGAGCGGGTAGCGACCGGCTCATTAAGTCAACTCTCTTCTCACCAACAACCTAAGGTAGGGGCACGGCATGCCGTGCCCTTGTTGGCGCGGGGGCGGGCGGGGGCGCCCGCGGTCCCAATCAGAACCGGGAGCACTAGCGACCGGCTGCATGCTTAACGTTGAATTCACATCACAGCATGCCTTCTGCCGCCCGCTCCGCGGGCTAAGGATTCTTTTGAGACTGGACTACTTGTTGCGCGTGGTTTTCGGGAGCAGGGTGAAAAACTTGAGGCCGACAAACACGCGATCGCCTCGCTGCAGTTTGACCTCAAGTGTTTCAGGTTTTGGTCGGGTGGCAATGATCGGCTTGGCGCTCTGGTTTTCGGGGGTTTCGGTTGTCAGATAGTAAGGTGTCTCGCTCGTTTGCCCAGGAGCGCATCCGGC
Organism: Pyrinomonadaceae bacterium; assembly: GCA_035297925.1. Classification (GTDB taxonomy): domain Bacteria; phylum Acidobacteriota; class Blastocatellia; order Pyrinomonadales; family Pyrinomonadaceae; genus PSRF01. The sequence goes on from DATGYM010000152.1 coordinate 1,519, forward strand.
CGTCTCGAGTCTTATGCGCAAACGCTCATAAGCGCCAACAAAACTCGTCTCCTCCACGATCCCGCCTGCCAGACAAGCACGACCGGACGGCAACGGCTGTGTCACGCTCAAAGCAATGTCTTCCGGCCGGAAAATTATTTTTACCGGTTCGCCCTCTTTAAACTTTTCACTATCGATGTGTGCGGGAATAAGGGCTGAGCCGACCTCGACATGATCACGACGCACGACGCCTTCGAGCATGTTGGCGGCGCCCAAAAACGTCGCTACATATTCGCTCGCAGGACTGTTGTAAACCTCAGCCGGAGTTCCGATCTGTTCGATATGACCGGAATTAATAACGGCGATACGATCGCCTAGTTCAAGCGCCTCTTCCTGATCATGTGTGATGAAGATGGCCGGGACGTTCACTTTCTTCAGCAGCGCCCGAATCTCGCGTCTGAGGTGACTGCGGGTTTGCGCGTCCAGAGCGCCGAAAGGCTCGTCGAAAAGTAAGACTTCGGGTTTATAAGCTAGCGTGCGAGCGATGGCCACACGCTGTTGTTGTCCACCAGAAAGTTGGGACGGATATTTTTTGCGGTGCTCTTCCAGTTGCACGAGCTGGAGCAATTCGTTAACTGTCTTCTTAACCTCCTTGCGCGGGCGGTGACGTATGCGGAGACCGTAACCGATATTCTTCTCAACCGTCATCTTCGGAAAAAGAGCATATGATTGGAAGATTACTCCTACGCCGCGTTCGCGTGCCGGAAGTTCGGTGACGTCCTTGTTGTGGAGAATGATTTGCCCTGTGTAGGGTTGTTCCAAGCCGGCGATGATGCGCAGGATTGTAGTCTTTCCACTCCCGGACGCCCCAAGCAGAACCAGGGCCTCTCCTTCAGCAACGTGGAAAGTGATGTTTTCGAGCACACTCGCCTTACCGAAGGATTTGCTCAAACCCAGTATGCTGGCAGCATAAGCGGACCCGCTGTCCTTCACCGGGCCTGGATACGAGTGTTCTTTTGACCTGGCTTGTTGGGCCTTTGCCATGGGCACCTCAATCGACATCAACCATTTTACCCTGTCCTTGAAAATTTGTTTGCCGCCGGCTGTGCTCCGCAGCGAGCAACCAGATTAATCAACATCCAGCCAATCCCGCGCAAAGAACAATACGCTAAAAATCAGGAAAGAAAACAAGGCCAAAACAATGGCAATGGCGTTCGCCGCCTCAATTTGTCCTTCATTGAATTTAGCAAAGATGTAAAGCGGCGCCGTCTGAGTACGGCCGGCCAGGTTACCCGAAACCATAATTGTCGATCCAAATTCACCGACTGCACGTGCAAACGTCAGCAGCGCCCCCGAAACAATCGCCCCCCGGAGCGACGGCAGCGTGACGTGCCAGAATGTTTGCCAACGCGTCGCGCCAATGGTCGCCGAGGCCTCTTCCAACGAACGGCTCATTGTGTCAAACACCGGTTTGATGACACCAAATGCGAGAGGAAAGGTCACGAAGATGTTGGCCAGAATGATGGCTCCGGCCGTGAACATCACCTCGATTCCCTGCGGCCGCAGCAACCTGCCCAGTATTCCGTAAGGCCCCCATAACATCAGGAGCGCCACGCCGGCGACTGCCGTAGGAATTGCAGTCGGCAACGAGATTGTAACGATTAGCGCGTTGCGTCCCCAAAAGTTGTAACGCGACAAAACGTAGGAAGCGAACAAGCCGAACACAACATTGAAGACTGTTGCCCAGAAACTTGTGGCCATCGACAGCTTAAGTGCGAAGATCGCGTCGGCCGCAGTGAGGGCCGCCCAGAAGCTTGCTAGTCCTTTGCTGGTGCCAAAAATGAAAATCGATAGCAGCGGCAGAAACACCAGCGGCAGCATCATGAATACGAGCATGCCTATGCTCAACGGCCGCGCTACATCAAAGCCGCGGACATGACGCATTGTGGGTATAAGTGAACTCATCGGAACTCCCGTGAAGAGTGAAAAGTGAATGGTGAAAAGCAAGACGGGTTGAATGCTGCCCTGCAAGCGCAGGGAATCCGGCGATGCTTTAGTGCCGCGGTTTGGGTCGACTCAAATCGATTAACTTTTTTGCTCTTCACCCTTCACTCTTCACTTTTCACTTTTCACCTTTTCACTCTTCACTCTTCACTTTTCACTACTTCCTGTTCTGAACCTTGCCTTTAAATATTTGTTCGATCACTTCCGGGTACGCTTTATCCCAGCCGCCGAAATATTCGATCGTAAACGGCATTTCGATATGTCCAAACTCTTTGTTGGCTTCGTTCAGGGCATTGTTGGTAACCGAATAGAAGTGATATTTCACGAACGCCTGCTGCGCCTCGTCGCTCCAAAGATATTGAATAAAGGCATCCACCACGGCGCGTTTTGCCGGCGAGATGTTGCGATCAATTGCGACCACCGGATGCTCACTGAAGATCGTAGCCTTGGGAACAATGATCTCCACCGGCTTGCCGCTCTCTTTCATCAGCAAACCTTCGAGCTCATAAGTTACAAGCGCATCGCCGTTGCCAAGTTCAAACGTCGTGCGCGCCTCGCGTGCGGATGCCGGCGTTACGAAAACGTTTTTCCAGATCCCCTGCAATGTTTGCAAGGCGCGGGCCTGATCCGGCTCGCCGGTTTCCTTTTCAGACTTGATCAACTCCGCTCCATACATCGCCAGAATCGACCATTGCGCTCCGCCCGAGCTTACCGGATCGGGATGAATTAATTTAACGCCAGGTTTGGCCAAATCCGGAAAATCGTGGATGCCCTTCGGATTTGCGCCCTTCACTAAAATTACGAACGGTGTCTTGTTGATAATTCCTTTATATGGGAGGTTGTGCCAGTCAGAAGTAACAAACCCGTTCTCCTTGAGTTTTTGCGCATCGCGATCTATCGCGAATATTGCCACGTCTGCAGGCACGCCCTGCAGGATTTGATTTGTGACAGTTTCGGAGCCTGCGAATGAAGAGGTGAAGCGCACGTCCTCGCCGTGCTCCTGCTTCCGTTTGGCGACGAAGGCGGGGTAGATTGCTTTCTCGAGCGACTCCTTCATAATCGAGAACGCATAGACGGTGATATTGAGGCCGCCGGTTTCAGCTGGTTTTGGCAAACAACTACTGCCGCCAAGGATTAGCAGGATCACCATGGCATAAAAACCAAACATTCTCTTGAATGTACGTTTACACAAGAGCTCAAGCCCTTTCGTCTTCTCGCGAGCCGGCCTGTCGCGGCAAAATCTCTTTGCAGGGGTTTAGTGGTCTATACCATACCTTCGCCCGTTCTGGAAAGATGCAGCAGTTCATGTCTATGATTCCTGAAATGTCCGACGCTATTGACAAACTCCTCCGCCGTAACATCGCAGCCTCGATTTTTTGCATTCTCCTCGTTGCATTGCTGATCAGTGCCGGCTGCAAATCCAGGAGTACAAACATTCATGAGAATTCTTCGTCTGGACTGACAATCGCTGCGGCGGCGAATCTGACTGACGCCTTCGCGGAAATCGGTCCGCGCTTTACGAGCAGGACTGGCATCCAGGTCGTTTTCAGTTTCGGCGCCACTGCTGACTTAGCAAAACAGATCGAGAACGGCGCGCCCTTTGATATTTTCGCCGCCGCCGATTCCGAGCATGTAGAGCAGCTTGAAGAGCAAGGATTGCTTACACCGGGAACGCGCGCGCTTTATGCCCGTGGGCGATTGGTAATGTGGTGGCCCGCTAACAGCTGGGTCAAGGCAACGCGCATTCAGGACATTACTGCACCTGAATTTGAGCGCATCGCAATCGCGAAACCCGAGGTCGCCCCTTACGGGCGCGCGGCGGTAGAAAGCCTGCGTGCCCTGGGGATCTGGAATGCCGTCGAAAGGAAAGTGATTTACGCGCAAAATGTTTCCCAGGCGAAGCAATATGTAGCGACGGGTAATGCGGAGGTCGCCTTTATTCCTGCGGCGCTTGTGAAAACGGGCGAAGGAAGCTACGTCGATGTCGCTGATAATCTGCACCAACCAATCGATCAAGCTTTGGGGATTGTGAAAGAGTCAACTAAGCAAGCTGAGGCCAGGCGCTTCGTGGAATTCTTGTTGAGCACGGAAGGGCGAGAGCTCATGGCGCAAAAAGGCTATGACCCGCCGCCGTTGCATTAGGAATTGAGCACAAAGTCTACCGAGGTGAGACTGCTTTAGTCGTTACGAAAAGAAGCGTGTTATGCTCCCCCGCCCTTCGAGCTGATTTCTCGTGTCCGGCTATGTACGCCAGCGCACATAACTGGTATGCTGCTGCCGAACTTTTGTCCCCCAGGAATTTTTTACGAGCGGTTTATCCCCGTTCTTTCACCCGCACCTTTCTCAAATCAAGATCGCACTATGGGTTATTTTGCTTTGACTTTTGCAATAACCAATTGATGGGAAGAAGTTTATGAAAATCCTGCTATATAACCCTGACAACGGTGTGACCCGAAACTTCATGCCTCACCTGTGGATGTTTCTGCTTCAGGAGCTGACTCCTCCGGGGCACGAGGTGATCCTGATTGACGGGAATGCGAAGGCGATGACTGACGACGAGATCGTGCGCTTCGTACAAAAGGAAAATATCGGGCTTGTCGGCATTGGGGCGATGACGAGGATGGTGGCGAAGGCTTACCGCGTCGCCACTGCGATTCGCGCCGCTGGTGTGCCCGTCGTGATGGGCGGACCTCACGTCACGGAGTGTCCTGACGAAGCTGTCGGGCGCGGCGGCGGGCCGCGATATGCCGATGCTGTGGCATTGGGTGAAGCAGACGAAACGTGGCCCTTGATTGTCGAAGACGCTGCTCGCGGTGAGCTTAAAGAAGTCTACCAGCCGCAACGCGACGAAAAGGGCATTGATCGCAAACCAAGTTTGCAGCCCTATCCATCAATCCCCTGGGAAAAACTAGACCTCGATCAATTCAGCCTGGTGCCGAAGATGTTCCGTTCATTTATGTCGGGTCTCGGAGCCGGGTGGGGAACATTTCACGTTGTGCCTTTGGAGACGGGACGGGGCTGTCCTTATGGATGTGAGTTTTGCACCGTAACTGGATTTTTTGGCGACTCAATTCGCTTTCGCACGAATGAAAGCGTGGTAGAGGAGCTCTTGCGGCTCAAAGCGCGTGCGCGTAAAGAGCGTGGCCAAATCGCAGTCTTTTTCATTGATGACAATCTTGCGATCAACATCAAACGCACTAAGTCACTGTTGCGTGACATCATCGCCGCGGATGCGCAGTTGCCCTGGGTGGCCCAGATTAGCGCCAATCTGCTGCGCGATGAGGAACTCGTCGATCTGATTGCGGCATCAGGAGGCCAATGGGTTTTCATCGGGATGGAATCCATCGACCCGGCAAATATGGCCGACGTCAATAAAAACTTCAGCAAACCCAGCGAATACGGCGCGGTGCTGCAGCGCCTGGCCCAGCGCAACGTCTACGCGATCACTTCGTTCATCTTTGGTATGGATAACGATACGGTAGGCGTCGCCGATCGCACGCTCAAAGAAATAAACTCCTGGCCTCCGGGCTTACCGGTTTTTGGCCAACTGACTCCCTTTCCGGCAACACCGCTTTACGAGCGCCTTGCAAAAGCCGGCCGGCTTGCGCGCCCCACCCATTGGATGGACTTCGCTCCCTTCTGGATGGCGCATACCCCGCTCAAGATGACGATCCAAGAGGCTCGAGAAGAAACCGATCACGCCTGGAGAATGTCTTATAGTCCGGAAAGAAACGCCGAAGCGATTAATTCGATCCACGATGCGGCTTTCAGGTATCGACTAAGCCATTTGGTTTCACGTCTCTTCTTCCGCGGCATCTATTTTCCGCAAATGAACAGACGCGCCTGGCTCAAGCTCATCTTTCAAAACCGAGGCCCAATTTTCAGCCTTACACGCGAGGCGTTGGGCATGTGGCGGTCCCATCGAAAGAACCGGACGCAGGTCAACAAAGAGCCGGCTACAGTGATGAACGAACAGAAGGCGGCCTAATGCCGTAACCAGACGTTTTGTTCAAATCGGGACTCTGCGTTAAGGTTGGCGCTCTCCGCGCTTCGAATGAGCGATTAACGCGGAGTCGCAGAATACGCAGAGACTACGTTTCCTATCCACCTTCACCTACTCTTAGAATCAACGTAGAATAATCAGGCGCTCGACTCGCGGACTAATCGCTGTAGCCTTGATTTTTTCTCAGATTACGTGCCAAGAACTCCAACCGACGGGCAGTTAACCATCCAGGCGAAGGTCGCTGACTATCTCAGCCTCGAACGAAATGTCTCAATTGCCTCGGCCGCAGTCTTTCTGCTCGGTTTGGGCGAGGAACTTTGGAAAAAGTTCCTGCCCAAATACCTTGAAGCGCTGGGGGCCAGCACGCCGATTATCGGTCTGTTCGGAACTGCAGAAGATTTTTTTGACGCTATCTACCAATATCCCGGTGGTTGGATTGCCGACCGTCTTGGTCGCCGTCGCGCCTTCCTGATCTTCGTCGCGCTGGCCTCGGCCGGCTATTTTGTTTATTACTTCGCGACTTCCTGGCCACTTGTCTTTGTCGGGCTGGCGTTCGCAATGGCGTGGCAAAGCATGGCCTCGCCCGCTATATTTGCCGTCATCGGTGATTCCCTTCCGCCGGAGCGGCGCGCGATGGGATTTACGTTACAGTCAATCTTGAAACGCGTACCGATCGTCATTGCGCCCGTAGTCGGAGGGGCACTGATTGCCTCAGCAGGTGTAATTAAAGGAGTGCATGCGGGACTCCTGATCACAATCGCACTTGCAGTCGTCACTCTCCTGCTCATGTTGAAAGTAAACGTAATCGTCAAACGATCCGCGGCAACGAGTATCAGCGGTGTGTGGCGCTCATTTCACGCTGCGCTTAAGCGCCTGCTAATTTCTGACGTGATCATCAGGATGTGCGAGGGCATGACGGGAGTGCTGACGATTCTGTATGTCACCAACGTCCAGGGATTCAGCGCCGCTCGTTACGGAACCTTAATCGCTGTGCAAATGATCGTTTCGATTCTGGTCTATATTCCGGCTGGCAAGATCGCCGATCGTATCGGACGCAAGCCATTTGTGATCGCGACCTTCGTGAGTTTCGCCCTTTTTCCTTTGGCGGTTGTGCTCGCGGCGAACTTTGCGTTCCTGATACTCGCGTTTGTGGTTGGCGGCTTGAGAGAAATCGGAGAACCCTCACGCAAGGCCATGATCGTTGACTTCGCGCGCGAGGACTTGCGTGCGCGTTCGGTTGGACTGTACTACCTCGTGCGCAGTCTTTCCATCACACCGGCCGCAGCCATTGGCGGTCTACTTTGGAAAATCTCGCCAGCAGTTCCATTTGTTGTTGCCGGCGTGATCGGGCTGATAGGTACAATCGTTTTTACTTTGACGGTCGAAGAGAGATACGCGAGTTAAGACCGAACCCCGTTCCGGATTGGCCTGGTCCCTGGTAATCGAACTCTGCGCTACCTCTGCGTGCTCTGCGGCTCGGCGGTGAATTTGTTTAGACGGGAATTAACCGCCGGAGAACGCTAAGGTCACGCAGAAAAGGGACGGGAAAGTTCAGAGACTACCGGGTTGTGACCTTTGTCACCGCTGCCGGCTTGAGATGTAGTACTATGGCGGCGCGGTCGAGCCCCCAAGACTAAACCGCCAAGGATTTGCCGGTAATGCATAGTTCTTTCGCGCGGACCGTTACAGCACTACTGCTCGCGCAAACACTCATAACTCCCACCCTCGTTTTCAGCCACCAGGAGACTCGGCAGCGGCGAACGCAAACCGCAGTCGAGTCGCAAGTGACTTCCTCGCGCGCGGCTGCTGACGAGTGGCGACCACCGACACCCAAAACTGTCACCGCCGATTCAGGTAACCCCTCTTCCCAGGCAGAGCCTACTATTCGTGTCGCTCTTGCTACCGACGCGCGCACGGCTACAGTTTCCACCGCCGGCCACCTGATGAATGTCAGTGACGATTCGTCAACGCTGGTTGCCCTGGACGTAGCGCGCGTGCGCCTTGAGCCGCGTTTGCTTTCGCCGCCGGCGGCGCTTGATACGAGCGACGACTTTCGCATTCAAATTGCGGCTTTGTCGTCTCGTAGCGATGCCGAGCAAAAGTCGAAAGAAGTTAAGGAAGCTATAGGCGACAGTTCCAAAATCACTTATGACGTCCAAACAAAGACCTGGGGAGTCCTCGTGGGCGAGCGACGTCCCCAAATTGAAGCGGAAGAGATACGGGCACAGCTCGAAAGCGCCGGTATAGATGCTGACATTGCTCCCGCAAACGCGTCGACGGCCCCAGATACCGTCGCCACTATCCAGGCGGCTTCCGGCAGTCCTTCGCAGACAGACATAGCTCGATATCCCCTGCTGGATGGCGACGACCAACAAACGTCCGCAGCAACGTCGCGAAATGTAAAAGCAACCGCCCGTTTCAGCGTCCCCACCCGCGAAGTAGTGGCGTCCGCCGCAGGAGCCGGCCGCCTGTTCAGCTCCAGCGCTCCCGTTACTTTCGCCTCTGATAGCGAATCAACGCCGGTGCGTTTTGATGAGCGACCCTATCGTGGCCGCATTGAAATTTTCACCAACACGCGGGGTGCGCTCACAGTCGTGAATGTGCTGGGCCTCGAAGATTACGTTAAGGGTGTGGTGCCGAACGAACTTTCGGCGGGTGGTTTTCCACTGCTTGAAGCCCACAAAGCGCAGGCAATTGCCGCACGTACTTATGCACTTAGGAATCGCGGTCAGTTTATGTCGCAGGGTTACGACCTGCTGCCGACTACGCGTTCGCAGGTGTATCGCGGTCTGGCTTCGGAAAACCCTCTCTCATCGCGCGCGGTGGACGAAACGCGTGGCATCGTGGCGACTTATAAAGGTGAACCCATCAACGCTCTTTACACTTCTACCTGCGGCGGCCGCACGGAAGACGCGGAAAACATTTTCAATGATGCGGTTCCTTATCTAAAAGCGCGAGAATGTGCCGCGGAAGGCCGAGCCGCTTTCGCAACCTTCACCATAAGAACTAACCGCGATCCGGCAGAGCTTAAAGAAGAGAACAACGTGCCATTGGCGCGCGACGTCGCGTTGCTGATGATTCAAAATTTCACTTCAATCCGTCCGAAAGTTTCTGATTCCTGGCTTAAGGACGCGGCCGAAGTTTCCGAGGTCCGCAGTTGGTTGGCCGCCGTGGCGCGTCTTGCACACCAGGCGGCACCCACGGTCACGGAAGAGGTGAACCAGCCAGCCGCCTTTGCAACTGCTCTCAGCATGGCTGCTTTTGGCGAGAGTCGCGCCGGCACTTTGCTGAACAACGCCGACGTTGAATACTTTCTGGCCGTTCGCGACGCCGCTGAAATTCCCAACAGCAACCGCGCCGACGTGGCGATGTTGATTCGCGACGGGTATCTTTCGGTTCTTCCCGATGCAACGCTGCATCCACGCCAGCCACTCTCGCGTAACCGCGCCCTGCATTCAATTGCGCGGCTGCTGGAAGCACGCGGCCTGCTGCAACTGCAGAAAGCCACGGCTCGGCCGGCTGCCTCAGGCACCTTGATTTTGCGCAGCACTCGCGGTAAGGACCAGCCGATTAAGGTTGCTGCCGACGCATTTCTGTTTCGACAGATTGGAGAAACTGTCTATCCCGTCCGTTCCGTCGCGTTAGTCGGCGGCGAACCGGTCTTATTCCATGTCAACGCGGCTGGTGAAGTCGATTACCTCGAAGTGCGGCCGGCGCCAAACGGCGCCGCTGCCGATCGTTTCTCGCCATTCTCCAACTGGACCACAGAGTTGTCGCTCGGCCAGGCACAGGCGCGGTTGGGACGCTTTGCCATAGGTATCGGTGCGCTGATCGACCTGCGCGTCATCGTGCGCGGTCGTTCGAAACGAGCAACTGATCTGGAAGTTATCGGCGCCAGCGGCAGGCGTCAGGTGCTTGGCGGCAGGATTCGGTCGGCCCTGGGACTACGTGAACAACTTTTCGTTATCGAGCGGAAGTATGACGAAGCGGGCCGCGTCACCGGGTTCGCTTTTCTTGGCCGCGGTTGGGGACATGGTGTCGGCATGTGCCAGGTTGGCGCCTACGGCCTGGCGAAACAAGGCTTCACCTACGACCAGATCTTGAAGGCCTACTACACCGGAATTGACTTGACGCGGATGTATTGAGTCTGACCTCTGACAGTATTTCGTTTCAGTTATCTTACCTCACCAACGAAAAAGGAGACCTCAATAGTGTCTGCTCAGCCACCACCGAACAAAGATCCTTTTGTCCCACCGCCGCCGCCCACGCCGGGTAATCCGATGTATCCTCCGAACGTGCTGGCCGCAAAAACTGCCGCTGTAGCCAGCGACGCCAGGACCGCATTGATTCTCAGTATTGTGGGGTTATTTTGTTTTGGCTTTATCTTTGGCTTTCTCGCGTATCGCAGAGCAAATGAAGCTCTCGAAACAATAGCGATTTATCAGGTAGCGGAGGAGAAGCGCGGAATCGCGATGACGGCGAAGGTCCTTAGCATCATCGATATCGTCGGGTGGATCATCGCACTGCTTGCTAGAATTGCTTTACGTTGATCGTTCGGAACCTCAATCTTTACTTGCGCCAATTGGATCTGGCATGGCGTCAAAGTAAACTGGATGACTTACAAAACAACCACTGTGGTAACTCTTTACGTCGTGCCTGATTGTCCATTGTGCGAGCGGGCACGCGACTGGCTTACCAAACACCAGATCATTTACGTTGAGCGTGATGTTGCCAAGAGCTTTGGTGCGTTTCGCGCAATGTATGAATTAACCCAACAGCGACTCGTTCCGGTTTTCGAAGTCGAAGGAAAAGCCCTGGTACGTCCGCGTGAAGATCAATTGATTGAATTCCTGCGATGAGCTGACAAATGCGATTCTCACGTAATCAAATAATAGGCTCCCTCATCGTGCTCGCACTCCTCTGGGCGGTAATTATTTACCGCGTGTTATTCTCAGGCGCGTGAGCGCAGACAAATCTCAACCAAGCGAACGGGCTCCCGGTGTGATTGCTATCGTTGGCCCAACCGCGTCCGGAAAAAGCGCGCTGGGAATCGAGGTTGCGCTACGGCTGGATGGCGAGGTTATTAACTGCGATTCGGTTCAGGTCTATCAGGGGATTGAAATCGCTACGGCGAAAGTGCCGCTCAATGAGCGTCGTGGGGTTCCTCATCACCTGATCGATTTCGTTCCGCCTCATATTAATTACACCGCCGGCGATTGGGCCCGCGATGCGGCAGCGGCAATTGAAGACATTCAAAGTCGACATCGAGTACCAATTTTGGTGGGCGGCACCGGTTTGTACCTGCGCGCCTTTCGCAAACCTTTTTTTGCCAGTCCACAGACTGACGAACAACTTCGACATCGTTTGAATAATCTGCGGCAGCGTCGTGGGGTTGAACACCTTCACCGCTTGCTTCGCCGCCTGGATCCGGACAGCGCGGCGGAAATCTATCCACGCGATTGGCCCCGCGTACAACGGGCGCTCGAAGTCTATCTGCAAACGGGCAAAGCCATGTCACGCCAGAAGGCCGCTCGCCCTGCTCCGCACCAAAGTGCCGTCGATCTCCGCCTGATTGTCTTAAATCCACCGCGCGCCGCCCTTTACCAGCGCATCAATGAACGGACGGAAAAGCACTTCGCCGCCGGACTGGTTGAAGAAGTCAAACTGTTGCTGGCCCAGGGAGTTCCTGCCCGCTCAAACGCGCTCGGAGCGCACGGTTACCGGCGAGTTGTCGAATATTTGGAGGGAAAGCGCGACCTGCCCAGCGCTATCGAACAAACGAAACTGGACGTGCGGCATTATGGCAAACGGCAGTTGACCTGGTTTCGGCGGGAGCCCGGCGCGGAGTGGATCGAAGGATTTGGCGACGATGAAGCGGTGCAAAAAGCCGTCCTCGACAAACTCGAGAATCAGACTTAGCCTCATTATCCTGCCATACTAGCAGCCCGCCGTAGAGATAAAAATATGACATATGGTTGGCCCGTAATCTCCTTGTGCCTACTCGATGGCTGCTGTAAGCTGACAACTGTCCCTGCCCCCGCCCCGTAACTGCTTCAAGGTGTGATCATGTCTGACGGAAAGCCCGCGCCCCAGAATATTCAGGACGCATTTCTGAATACCGTACGTCGAGAAAAGACGACCGTCATTATCTATCTGATCAATGGCGCGAAGCTTACCGGTCGCATCCGAAGTTTCGACAAGTTTTCCATATTGCTGGAGTCCGGCGCCCACGAGCAGTTAGTCTTCAAGCATGCCATCTCAACTATCTCTCAATCGCGACGCACCAGCGGCGACCTGCGCCCGCAAGTCAGCCCGGAAGTACCTGGAAACGACCCGCAGATTATTAATTCACCCGCAAGTCCGGCTTCGGATCAAGCTGGTGGCTCGCCCGAAGCCTGACATTCCTTTAAACTCTGCCCACCAAGGACCGCGGCGCTAGAGACGGTAAGCAACGGCTCGGCAGTTTTATTCACCCGCTCAACGAGTTCCCGGTTCTACAGTCGCGGTTCTGACAGCACAGATTGGAACTCCTGGCGAATAAGAAGACGAGGAACGAGTGGCAGGAACTTTCATTACCTTTGAAGGCATTGACGGCAGCGGCAAATCCACGCAATTGCGGATGCTGGCTAATTTTTTGAAACAAAGAGGCTGCGAGGTTTTGTTGACTCGTGAACCGGGCGGCACACCCGTCGGCAATCGCCTTCGCGCCGCATTGCTTGACGCGCACGAAGAGGTAGATCCGCTTACCGAACTATTGGTCTTCGCAGCCGATCGCGCCCAGCATGTTCGTCGCGTCCTGCGACCCGCGCTTGCAGCGGGCCAGGTTGTTTTCTCCGATCGCTACGCCGATGCCACCGCGGCCTATCAGGGCGCCGGGCGCGGTTTCTCCCCGGAGCTGATTTCGGAGATCATCCAGCTCGCTACCGAAGGGCTGCGACCTGATTTGACCCTGCTCTTCGATCTGTCAGTTGATGACTCGACGACGCGCACTCGTCGCCGTGGCAATGACGCGCAGCGGGGAGATCGACTTGATGCCGAGGATGACCAGTTTCATGCACGCGTGCGCAAGGCTTATTTAGCGCTGGCTGAGGCCGAGCCTGAACGCATCAAGATCGTCAAAACCGATCAGCCGCTCGAGGCGACTCACGAGCGCGTGAAGGAGATTGTGATCCCCTTTTTGGAAAGAAGGGGCCATTTGCGCGCCGGACAAGTTGACCTGGTCGGATCAACTCAGACAAGGACCCTTCGCTAATGTTCGCTGAACTTATTGGAAACGAGCGCGTCAAAGGTTTGCTAAAGAGCATGCTGCAGGCGGGTCGTCTTCCTGGCGCCATGCTCTTTTCCGGTGAAGACGGAGTCGGTAAGAAACTGTTCGCGCTCGAGCTTGCACGAGCTCTCAACTGCCGTGCGCCAGTCGGTTTTGAAGGTTGCGGTACTTGCCCGGCGTGTGTCCGGATCGCAAAGTTTAATTATCCGCCAGGGTCGTCTGACCTCGACGATCTGAAGGAGATTATTTGGACTGACCATCCTGACGTGGGCATGGTTGCAGCTCCCAAACGGCTGCTGCTCGTAGACCAGATGCGCCTTATTGAACGCGAGGCCAATTATCATCCCTTCGAGGGCAAGGCGCGTTTCTTCCTGGTTGAGGATGCAGACAAGCTAAACGATGCGTCGGCAAACGCGCTGCTGAAAGTGCTGGAGGAGCCGCCGCCCACCTCCCACATAATACTGCTGACTGCGCGGCCGGCTATGTTACTGCCGACTGTCCTTTCCCGCTGTCAGATGATCCGGTTTTCGCCCGTCTCGCCCACCGAGATAGAAGCGCATTTACTCAAAAACAAGATTGCCGGCGCCGCCGAAGCCCGCATACGCGCCAGGGTTGCCCGGGGTAGTCTGGGTCGAGCTATCGCTGCCGACTTTGACGATTATCTCGAGCAGCGAAAAGCGATGCTCCAGGTTTTGAAGGCGCTTGCACTAGGTGATGATCGCATTCAACTGCTGCGATCCGCCGAGGAATTCAACGACGCCCGTCACAAGGATGAATACGAATCGCGGCTCGATATACTTGAAGCCCTCATTCGGGATGCCTGGATTCTCACTCTTAAAGGGCCGCAGGACAGCGTAGTTAATGAAGATCTGCTGCCTGAACTAAAACAAATAAGCGCGCGTCTGGATAGTCGACGCCCGGCCGATTGGATCTCACAGATCGAAGAGATGCGCGAGCAATTACTCGTAAACATCAATCGCAAGCCAGCCACCGACGCCTTATTTCTCACAATGGCCGCCGCCGCTCCGCCCTTAGAGCGACGCCGTTTCGTTGCAAGGCAATAGCGTTCACTTCAGCCAGAGCGTTTAATCTGGGAATGTCTCCTGTGAACTCTTACCGCCAGATTGGACGGCAGTTGGGCGTGGTGTCACAAGACAATTCCCCGGTGCTTTGCTTTGCACAAAAAGTGCCTCACCTTATCGGCCACGCCGCCGTTTATTGACTTTTGTGCAAAGCCCCTGTGCGCTTACCACAAGCGCACGGCGAAGCAAGAGGGGTAAGGTCACCCATTTCCCTCGTGTTGAAGGTGGTTTAAGTAATAGAGACGAGTTGCGGTTCTGAAGCGAGGCTGGTGAGAGATTTTTTATTCTCGATTTCGGCAAGCAGCTTTTCAGTTTCCATAACGAACGCTTCGACGATGTCTTCGCCGGCGACTTTACGCATGGGCACGCCGTCTTTAAAAATCATGCCGACGCCACGGCCGAAAGTGACCCCGAGCTGTGAATCGTGGGCCTCACCCGGCCCATTTACGGCACAACCCATGATCGAAAGATGTAATGGCTCTTCAACGTGAGCCAGGCGACGCTCAATCTCAGTGACAATCTCTACAAAGTTGTCAACATCGAGCCGGCCACAGGTTGGACAGGCAACCACCGTCACTCCGCGCGTACGCAAGCCGAGCGATTTGACAATCTCCCAGGCGACCCGCACCTCCTCCTGCGGCTCGGCCGCAAGTGAAACGCGAATGGTGTCGCCAATCCCTTCGTGCAACAGAATGCCCAACCCGATTGACGATTTTATTGTGCCGCCAAAGGCCGTACCCGCTTCGGTTACGCCCAGGTGAAAGGGATAGTCCACTTTCTCAGCCAGCAGCCGGTAAGCAGCGACGGTTCGATGCACATCGGACGCTTTGAGCGAGATTATGGTTTCAGTGAATCCGAGGTCTTCAAGAATCTGAATGTGACGCATTGCAGACTCAACCATCGCTTCCGGTGTCGCCGTACCATATTTCTTTAACAGATCTTTTTCCAGCGAGCCGCCGTTAACGCCAATACGAATCGGTACGTTCTGCGCTTGCGCCGCGCGCACCACTTCAACGATGCGTTCGTGCTTGCCGATGTTGCCCGGATTAAGCCGCAGCTTGTCAATACCAGCCTCGAGCGCCATCAACGCCAGCTTGTAATGAAAGTGGATGTCGGCAACCAGCGGCACATCAGGCACGCGCCTGCGAATCTCTTTCAGCGCAATCGCGGCGTCGTTGTCCGGCACAGCCAGGCGAACAATCTCACAACCTGCCCGCACCATCTCTTCAATCTGCGCAACCGTACCGCCAACATCGGCGGTGTCGGTCTTAGTCATTGACTGCACTACAACCGGGGCGCCGCCGCCTATCTGAACGTTCTTAACTTTTACTGCTTTCGACTTTCGCATATGGAATTAGTTTCGAGTTTCAATGAGAACGTACTGCCAGTACCGGCAACTCGAAATCTATTTCGCCGGCGACGTGGCTGCCGGTGGTTGCGCGTCCGAGCCGCGTGAAATTTTCTTCAACACATCGTTGGTAATCACAAACACCATCAGCAGGATTACCATAACAAAGCCGACCTGTTGAATTCTTTCGCGGACGCGTAGGGAAAGACTCAAACCAATTAAGGCCAGTGCGCCTTCGATCAACAGTAAAAAGATAGCCCCACCATCCAATACGGGAATAGGCAGCAAATTAAAGATACCCAGGTTTAAACTCAAAAACCCGAGCATCCGAAATAGACCGTCCCAACCCAGCCGTTCGACAGATTTCGAGGATGCTTCATATATTCCGATTGGACCCGACAAAGTATTTCTTACTGAGCGTTTGCCGGAGAAAACCTGGCCGAGCGCTTTGGCTGTCAACGAAAGAATCTCGACATTGGAACGGACGGCAAAACCGGCCGCTGCCCCGAGGCCGGGTTTTTCCAAAGGAAACTCGTCAGCGGGCGCTATTCCTAATCGCTCAGAGCCGTCGTCTAGCTTTGCCGCGGTGGCGGTAACGTCTTTCCGTTCGCCGTTGCGCTCGATCGTTAGTGGAACTGGTTGTGATTTGTGTTCGCGAACAAACCAGGTGATGTGCTCCGCGCTCCTCACTTTTTCGCCGCCGATGGCAACGATGTGATCGCCAGGCTGCAGTCCCACCTTCGCCGCTGGTGAATTCCTGCTGACGTCACGCAAGACCACCGGATACCCGCCATTGTCGGGAACGAAATCGAGCGAGCCGATGGTTTCGCCTTCGTCGACAATGGTGGTTGGCTTAATAGTCAGCGATACCCGCTGGCCCCCGCGATCGACCACCACAGGCAGCGGCTGACCCGGCGAGAGTAAAGCGTCTCCACTGATGCTCTCCCACCTCGGGTGATCGGTGCCATTAAAGGAAACTATGTGGTCGCCGGGAAGCAAACCGGCCAACTGCGCGGCGCCTCCGGCTGAAACGTAGCTCACGATAGGAGCCGGCG
>DATGYM010000153.1:0-12387 GCA_035297925.1 Pyrinomonadaceae bacterium
ACTGCCCCGTGCCCTCCCTAATGGTTGGGCTACTGCCCCGTGCTTCAGCCTCCCGGTTTTACGCCGGCGCCGGATTGCCGCCCGTAATCGGTGGCAGTATCGGCTTAAGTGGTTTGGCCGACGGTTCCTTGAGCTGAGGTCGATCTTCATCGTTGCCATCAGTTACCGGCTGCGCGTCGTCAAGCGTCAGTCCCGCAACGATGCGACGAATCTCCACCCCGTCAAGCGACTCGCGCTCAAGCAGACATTCCGCCAGTCGAACCATCGTGTCGCGATTCTCCTCGATGATTTTCTTGGCCCGTTCGAATTGAGCGGTGACGATCTTTTTCACTTGCTCGTCGATCTTGATCGCGGTCTCTTCCGAGAAGTCGCGATGCTGAGCAATCTCGCGTCCCAGGAAAATCTGCTCTTCCTTCTTACCAAACGTTAATGGCCCCATCTCTGACATGCCATATTCACAAACCATCGCGCGCGCGAGTTCGGTTGCGCGTTCGATGTCGTTGGAAGCGCCGGTCGTGATGCTGCCGAGGAAAGTGTCTTCCGCAATTCGCCCGCCCATCAGGATCGCAATCTGGCCCAGCAGATACTCTTCGCTGTAGTTATGACGATCGCCTTCGGGCAGTTGCTGTGTAACGCCAAGCGCCATCCCACGCGGAATGATGGTGACCTTGTGGACCGGATCCGCGTTCGGCACTTTCAAACCGACCAGGGTATGACCCGCTTCATGATAGGCGGTGACGCGTTTCTCCTCGTTTGAGATGACCATGCTCTTGCGTTCCGCGCCCATCAAAACCTTGTCCTTCGCCAACTCAAAGTCGCCCATCGCAACCAGTTTCTTGTTGTAGCGGGCGGCGTTCAATGCTGCTTCGTTAACAAGATTGGCAAGGTCGGCGCCCGTGAAGCCCGGCGTGCCGCGCGCAATCACGCTGATGTCGACATCCTCGCCGAGCGGAATCTTGCGCGTGTGAACTTTCAGAATGCCTTCGCGCCCGCGCACGTCGGGACGGGATACGACGACACGTCGATCGAATCGTCCCGGCCGCAGCAACGCTGGATCGAGTACGTCCGGACGGTTGGTCGAGGCGATCAGTATTACGCCATCGTTTGACTCAAAGCCATCCATCTCCACCAGCAACTGGTTCAGAGTTTGTTCGCGTTCATCGTGTCCGCCGCCAAGGCCTGCGCCGCGATGACGGCCGACGGCATCGATCTCGTCGATAAAGATGATGCAGGGGGCATTCTTCTTGCCCTGCTCAAACAAGTCGCGCACGCGCGAGGCGCCCACGCCCACAAACATCTCGACAAAGTCTGATCCGGAAATAGAAAAGAAGGGAACGTTCGCTTCGCCGGCAATCGCGCGCGCCAGCAATGTCTTGCCGGTTCCCGGCGGGCCCATCATGAGCACGCCCTTGGGAATACGGCCGCCGAGTTTTTGAAACTTCTGCGGCTCCTTGAGAAACTCGATTATTTCCTGCAGCTCTTCCTTGGCTTCTTCGACGCCGGCGACGTCTTTGAACGTCACGCGCTTTTGTTGATTGTTTAGAAGTTTGGCGCGGGACTTACCAAACGAAAGGGCCTTGTTTCCGCCCGACTGCATTTGCCGCAACATGAAAACCCAGATGCCGATAATAAACAGTAGCGGCGCCCAGGTGATCAGCATGGGCCAGATATAACTGCTGGACCCCGAATCGTCTTCAAACTTATCTACTTTGGTTTTGCCTTCCGAGGTTTTTTCGTTGGCCTTCTTGAAGACCTCATTCTTGATCTGCTCGTTAGTGAGCTGAATGCGGTATTCCTGGCCTCGGACATCGATGGCAGTCGTCTCGTTCTGCTTGATGGTCAACTGCTTGATGTCGCCGGCATCAATTTTCGCGTAGAGCGATGTTAAGTCGATCGCCTGCGTGTTTCTCCCCGAGGGATTGACGAGCTTATAAAGCAGCAAAGCCCCCGCGACAATCAATAACCAAAAAATTATTTGTCTAGCTGTAGAACTCAAAGTCATTAACGCCTCCGACCGCGATCATACCCTATCCTGACTTCCTTGTCGCTGCGCGAGAAAACGATTTCAACGCCCCGAAACAGCAGCGAAAAGGAAATTTTAGGATGCCGGCCGGCCCGGCACCGGTTGCGCTCGCACACCTTATTAGAAACATTTTCCGCTGGGGAGTTCCTAAAAGGTCACTTGCATGCAAAAAGCGAAAACCGCCGGCTGGTGCCTGGCGGTGTCAACCCCGTGAAATTCTAGAGGTCGTGACTCGCTTTTTCAACCCCTTTTTGCCAGCTAACTCCAGCATTCCGCGCTTTCTTGTGACTGTCATACCACCTGGTAACTCTGCCGTGCGGCCACCCCGTGCGCCACTTAGCAGCCCGTCAACAGCGTTTAGATGCACCATTTCAACGCGTTTCAGATCTCCGCGCGCTCGGAAAATCCACTCTCTCAAGGCGCGCCGCCTGACTGCGACCGGACTTTGCAACAGAACACTTACGCTCAAACGAGGCGGCCCGGTTTCACCAATCTTCGCGGGCGCCTGGGCCGCCAATTCGAGCAGGCTGGTCGCCAGCCCGCCAAGCACAGCCGCATCCTCGTTCAGCAGACCGGCAGTTCGATTAAGCGTCGCAACTATCCGATTATTGAAGGACTGCATCAACGGCAATAACTGCTTGCGGACTTTGACCCGGGAGAAATTTTCGTCGTCATTCATTTCGTCAGCGCGGAAATCTATTTTGCGAAAACGGCAGTACTCCTCCGTGTCTGACCGTTGCGCCCAGGCAATCAAAGGGCGCACCAGCAGGATCTTCGAACCGGGCCTAAGTGTGCGCACAGTGGGCGTGCCGCTGAGTCCCTCCGCAGCACTGCCACGAATCAACCGCAACAACACCGTCTCAGCCTGATCGTCCAGAGTATGTGCAGTGAGGACATAGGATGCATGCTTTTTCGTCGCTATCCGAAAGAGGAAGTCGTAACGTGCTTTCCTGGCCGCCTGCTCCAGATTCTCGCGTGAGTTCTCGCCTGAAGCCATGGCGAGTTTTGCCCGGCCAACCACAACTTCGAAACCGAGGTCTTTCGCCAACTGCTTAACCCACTGTGCATCTTTCTGGCTGCCTGCGCGCAGGCCATGGTCGAGATGAGCCACAGTCAAACGGATTCGGAGCTTGCCGCGCCTGACTAACTCCTCAAGCCCGAGCAGTAGTGCGCACGAGTCCGCGCCGCCAGAAACAGCGACGGCGATATTGGTATCTGATGAGGGCAGATCGAGTCGGTGCCACTGTTCGAGCAGGCTTCTTGCAAATCGCGAGAGTCTGAAGTTGGTTGCCCTTTGCCCCTTATGCGCTCTGGTTGTCATCGATATCCAATTGTTCACGTTCAACGCGAACGACGTCAACCTACTGGGACCGCGGGCGTCCCGCCCGCAATGAGCGCGAAGCGCGAACAAGAAGCCTTGCAAGAGAACAGCACCGACACCCAAGGAGTTCATCCCTACGAGACCAGTTACGGCCTGATACAATTTCGGAAAACTGCATGGGACTATTTGATGACCCTCATCAAAGGGAATTGCGTAACGCTGGCTGGCACAGTCGCGGCTACCTACCTCACTTTGATGGTATCGAACTCCCACAATTCATAACGATTCACCTGGCCGATTCGATTCCATCAAAGGTCATAAAGCGTTGGCAGGAAGAGTTGAGTTCGCTGAAGTATGAGCTGGAGAGATCCTTGTTACAGAAGCGTATCGAAAGGTATTTGGACCAGGGATATGGAGAGGCTGTTATGAAACGTGCCGCCATTGCCAAAATAGTTCAGGACGCACTCCTTGGATTTGATGGTACGAGATATAAACTCTTCGCGTGGGTGGTGATGCCAAATCACGTACATACATTGATGACACGATTTGAAAGCTACGAGTTGAAAAATATCCTTCATTCTCTGAAGTCTTATACCGCACACGAAGCGAACAAATTGCTTAACCGAAGAGGACAATTCTGGATAGAAGACTATTTCGATCGCTACATGCGAAACCATGAACATTTTAGAAAGACGGTTCAATACATCGAGCACAATCCGGTAAAAGCTCGTCTGTGTGAGAAACCGAGTGACTGGCCTTTTAGTAGCGCCTGGTTCAAAGAAACCAGATAAGGTTGGGACTCCGTTCGCGCTGCGCGCTCATTGCGGGCGAGACGCCCGCGGTCCCAGTTCTCAGACACCGAAGCCCGCTTGACATTCCCTGGCCTCAAACGCTACTAATTCAATTGCCCCAAGTTAATTCGGACTAAAGCTTTCTCCCGCAAAACATTTCGCGAGGTTAGACATGAAACTAAGAGGTCTTCTGTGCGCGCTCATCCTGGCGCTGTTCACTTTCTTAACGATTCCCGTCGGCGCCGTCGACGAGGGAATGTGGCCCTTCAATAACGTACCCAGGCAAGACATTAAACAAAAGTATGGATTCGAAGTGACTGAGGATTGGCTGCGCAAGGTCCAGCTTGCAACGGTGCGCTTTCCTAATGGCACCGGCTCGTTTGTTTCGCCCAATGGTCTGGTGCTGACAAATTATCACATTGTTGAAGACGTCGTCGGTGAACTGAGCACGG
Organism: Pyrinomonadaceae bacterium; assembly: GCA_035297925.1. GTDB lineage: Bacteria > Acidobacteriota > Blastocatellia > Pyrinomonadales > Pyrinomonadaceae > PSRF01. The sequence continues at coordinate 4,588 of DATGYM010000153.1, forward strand.
CGCAGAAAGACTACGCGAAAGAGGGCTTCCTGGCCCATAGCCAGGCGGAAGAACTGAAAGCAGAAGGCATGGCGTTGGATCAACTGATCAGCATTGAAGACGTCACTGGTCGCGTTAACGGCGCCGTTAGAGAAGGCATGTCAGCCGCCGATGCAAACGCAGCCCGACGCGCTGAAATCAGCGCCATTGAATCAGAGTCAACAAAGACAACCGGGCTGCGCAGCGATGTGGTGACGCTGTATCAGGGTGGTCAATACAATCTGTATCGCTATAAAAGATTTGACGACATTCGTCTCGTATTTGCGCCTGAGTTCCAGGCGGCATTTTTTGGCGGCGACCCTGACAACTTCAACTTCCCACGCTTCAACATCGACATGGCCCTCGTAAGAGTTTACGAGAACAACCAACCGGTGAAGGTTGAAAACTATTTCAAGTGGTCCAAAACCGGAGCGAAAGACGGCGAGCTCGTTTTTGTTACCGGCCATCCCGGTGCGACACAGCGCTTGAACACCGTCGCCCATCTCGAAGGGTTAAGAGACGTCACCATTCCGCTCATACTGCGTATGTTGGAGTCGCGTCGCGGCATGCTTAAGCAATACATGGCGCAGGGTGAAGAGCAAAACCGGCGCGCGCAAAACGAGCTCAATAGCGTCGAGAACTCGATTAAAGTCTACAAAGGCCAGATTGAGGGTCTTGAGGATCCGAAGCTGATGGCCGAGAAGCGCACGGCTGAGCAGGCGCTGCGCAACTCGATCAAGGCTGACGCGCGCAAGCAGAAGGAATACGGCGACGCCTGGGACGCGATCGCCAAAGCGCGTAAAGACCTGGCGAGCTACGAGCGCGACCGACGCTTTCTCGATATTGGCTCGGGCTTCAACACGCCTCTGTTTGGCTATGCGCGCACACTCGTGCGGCTGGCTGACGAAAACATGAAACCCGACGCCGAGCGGTTGCCTGAGTATATGAACACGCGACGCCCTGCGCTCGAAAACACGCTTTATTCAACCGCCCCGATCTATGACGACTTTGAGAAGCTGAAGCTGGCGAACTCGCTTACGTTTTTGCAGAGCGAGTATGGCGCAAACAGTTCGTTTGTGCAGAAGGTGCTGAAGGGCAAGACGCCGGAAGCTCGCGCCGCGGAGTTAATCGAAGGCACGAAGCTTAAGGACGTAGAATACCGCCGTCAACTCGCAACCGGGGGACGCAAGGCGATTGACGACTCCAACGATCCGATGATTGATCTGGCAAGGGACATCGACAAAGAAGCACGCGCGGTGCGCAAGCGTTATGAAGAGGAAGTGGTAGCGGTGGAACGCGCCAGCTACGCGAAGATTGCGCACGCGTTATTTGAGGAGCAGGGAACGAAGCTTTATCCGGATGCAACTTTCACGCTGCGCTTGTCATACGGCGCGGTGAAGGGATATCGCGAGAATGGCAAATGGGTGCCGCCGTTTACGACGTTGGGCGGTTTGTATGCGCGTTCAAATCAATATCATCATGCGTTCCCATACAACCTGCCGCCGCGTTGGACGAGCAAGCGTGCGGTAATCAATCAGCGCGCACCGTTTAATTTTGTCTCGACCAACGACATCGTCGGCGGCAACAGCGGCTCGCCGGCGATTAATAAGAACCGCGAGTTGGTGGGATTGATCTTTGACGGCAACATCCAATCGCTGGTGGGCAACTTTGAGTATGACGAGTCAGTAAACCGTGCGATTTCTGTAGACGTTCGTGGGATGGTTGAGGTGCTGCGAAAAGTCTTCGGCGCCAACGCGCTGGTAAACGAACTCCTGCGCGGCTAGCTTTAGGACAAACACTCCAGTTGAATGCTGATTGCTGAATGCTGATTGCTGAATGCTGAATGCTGATTGCTGATTACTGAGTGCTGTTCTTCTGGGACCGCGGGCGTCTCGCCCGCATCCTGATTTCGCCGCGCGCAGCGCGTCAAGCCGTTCTATTCACTGTTCACGGTTTTTCGGAGTGCGGCGACCGTTCGCCACTCTGTCCGCGTCGGCTCAACGCCGCGCTCTTCGACGATGGTCGCGACCTATTTCACTTCACTAATCAGAACCGCATCGCGCGTTTGGCTGCCGCGGGCGAGGGCTAGCTGGTGTCCGTCGCGTGAGTAGGCAAAGTTATAAATCAGATCGGATTTGAAGTCAGTGATTTGCTTAGCTGCACCGCCGTCGAGCGGCTGACTCCAAATATTCGACACACCGCCGAGAGTATTAATGTAAACAATCGCGCGGCCGTCGGGTGACCAGTGGAATCCACGGTAGAAGAGGCTGTCATAAAGGCCGGACTGACTCGTGACCGGTAAGTCGAACGTACGGACGGCAGCACCACTCGGGAATTCGATTATCGCGATCTTCGGACGGTTAGTTTTTTCATCATCAAAATAGTAGGCAAGCAATTTCCCATCCGGCGAAACCTGTGGATAGCGCAGGTTCCCTCTGGCTACCAGCTCCGTTTCAGAGCCACTGCCGTCAAGTGAAAGTTTTCGAATGCCACCGGTAAATGGGTTGTAAAGCAGCCATCGTCCGTCCGGCGAAATTGAATGCGTGGCCACTCCTCCCCGGGTCAACTGTTGCGCTTCACCGCCATCGGTGCTCACGCGATAGGCCTCAGGATTTCCCGTGCGATTGGAATTGAAGATGATGAAGCGGCCGTCAGGGGAAACTTCGGGCGCATAATCATCGCCGGTGTTATCACTCAAAGATCTCAGATTACTTCCGTCGGTGCCGACGATCCAGATGCTCGCTTTGGCGTTGGCATTTGAGTCAAACAGCAGTTTTCCATCCGGAGTCCAGGTCAGGTTCAGGTGTCCTTCCTGCACATTCTTTTGCGCGGTAACCGCGCGGGCGCGGCTTGCCTGCCCATCAGGAGCTATCCAGATATTTGACCCGGGATCTTCCTGGACTGTGACGAGGGCATCCGAGTTGGCGGTGAGGTCCAAACTGTAAAAGCCATAAAAGGAGAGATCGTTTGTGATGGGGCGTACTTCGCCTTCCGGGTAAGACTGTTGCCAGATTTGCATCGGTCCGAGTGACTGCTCGCGCGCAGTGAAAACCAGACCGCGGCCATCGTTGAACCAGGCCACCCGCCCAACGTAAATCCAATGTCGCGAGGAAATCGATCTGAGTTTGCCATCCGCTATCGAGATGACGGCAGGTGTCATCCCCTTTGTGCCGTAACCTATTGCGAGCATGGTACCGTCCGGTGACCAGACAGGACCTGCGCCACTAAACCACGCGGGCTCACTCACTGTAATCAAAAGCCGTTCGTTAGTGCCGTCGGCGTTTGCCAGGTACAACTCGTCGTTTGTGTCAGTCAAATGAAAACGTCCGAAGGCGATCTGCTTACCGTCGGGAGAAATCGAGATCGGTTGCGATACATTGGTCAGAATCTTTTTCGAGGTTCCGCCTAAAACGGGTACCTGGTAAAGCGCGCCGCGCGGGTTTTGCTCATCTACGCGTGTGTAGTAGACGTAGCTTCCATCATTTGAAAACGTGCAGGCGTTCAGTGCCAGTGCTTCGGACGATGGGACGATCATCACTCGACTGCCGGTAGGCAAATGTTTCGTCCACAGACTTCGCCGGCCGCTTTCGTCGAGCGAGTAGGCAATGTACTTCCCATCGGGCGAGACGGTAACAGTTCCCACGTCGCCTTCTGCTGTGAGGCGCGTCAGTTTCACATTCTGAAAACGCGCCACTCCATGACTTGGAATTGCGTAACGATAGATGCCATACGCGAGACCGGCTCCGGCAATTAACAAGAGCAACAATGCTGCGGTCTTGTGTCGCTTGATTTCGTTAACGACGTATTCGGCACTCGATGCGCGTGTTGAAAGAGACTCGGGTGGCGCGCTGGTGTTTGCGCTTTGGTGGACCGAGTTCCTGGACACTTCGCCGGCTTCGAGTGCAGCGGGTGGCGGCATGGTGATATCGAGGTCGGCGCTTGCAGCCACCTCGCGCCGAACTTCCTTTAGTTCAATAGCGACGTCTTTGATGCTTTGATAACGCTCGTCAGGGTCTTTCGCCAGACAGCGGCGCACTATTCGTTGCAGGTCGGCGGGCGCAGCGGGGTTGTAACTGTTAAGCGGTGCGACGGGCTCGCGAATGATCTTGTTCAGCGTGTCAATCGTGTCGGCACCGGCGAATGCCTTGTGCCTGGTAATGGCTTCAAACAGGATGCAGCCAAACGAAAAGATGTCGGAACGATGATCGATCTCTTTGGATTTGCCCTGCGCTTGTTCGGGTGACATGTAACCGGCGGTACCCAGAATCATTCCCGGCTTCGAATGCTGGGGCAGGATGGCAGTGGCCACACTGTCGGATCCACCTGTCATTGCGGGCGAGTTCTGCGGCTCGATCAGCTTGGCCAAACCGAAATCCAGGATCTTTGCATGGCCGTCATGAGTGATCATGATGTTGTCGGGCTTCAAATCACGATGCACAATTCCCGCCGCATGCGCCTTTGCCAGTCCTTCGGCTACATGCTGCAAAGCCCTGAGTAGCTTTTTCAGCTCGGTGTGTTCTTCGTAAATCTTCTCGCGCAGAGTTACACCCTCGACTAACTCCATGGTGATGAAGTGAGTACCAGCATGTTCGCTGATTTCAAAAATCTGCGCGATGTTGGGATGGCTCAGTGCAGCCGCAGACTTTGCTTCGCGAACAAAACGCTCCATGCGATCGCGTTGCGCCGCCACCTCTGCGGGCAGGACCTTCAAGGCAACTCTGCGTTCGAGTTTTTTGTCTTCAGCGAGATAGACCTCGCCCATGCCGCCCACACCGAGCTGTGAGCGGATTTCATAGCGACCGAGTTTGGTACCGGGTGAAAGGAGGGAACTCATTGGGGCGGCATTCTACTACTAAGTGATGAGTACTGCGTACTGAGTGGATGAATATGGATGAAGGTGGAAGCAAGGAACAAAGTCAGAGCCGGAGCAGTAGCGACCGGCTTGCTGAGACAAATGCGAAAGGAATGAAGAGCCTATATCGATAAAAAGCTTCTTGCGAGCGATTGAGCCGGTCGCTACCGCTTCCGGCTCTGAATTGGTCGACTCACATAGCAGAATTACGGCCTCACGATCACAGCTTGCGGTCGAGTGAGAGGCTGCGGATTGCAGCATCCAGTTCGGCTTGTAACCGAGCCCGTTCCGCAATGGTTGTGCGTCGCTCTGCTTCGAGTTGCTCCAAGCGCGTTTCTTGTTCGTTGGCCTTTGATACGTAGCGCGTGATCAGTTGTTTGGCTTCAGCGGTAGAAGTAAGCGCCTTGATGTTTTCGCGCAGGCGCGCTTGATCTTGCGCAATTTCCGCAGCTTCTTTGTCTATTGCCTGCAAGCGCGCAGAGGCGGCAGCAGCTTTATCCTTCAACGCAATGATCGTTTCCAGTGCCGCGCGAGTCTTGTCGTCAACGTACTTGCGCGCGATGAAGAACTCCAGTTGGCCGCGCGTGAAATTAGTAAGCTGATACGAATCCCACTGCTCATTGCGCTCGCTGACGGGAAACTCGAGAGTCTGATGAGGGGTAAGCGTGACGCGAAAGCGATAGTGGTTTGCGGTTTTCGTGATCGGGTCGGCGGTGTCTTCCGTCAATTCCCAATCATCGTCTTCGTCGCGCGGATGTTCGAGGTACAGCGTGCGCGGACGATCTGTTTGGTTGACGAGCGTGTAGACTTTCTTGCGAATGTTGTAGTAGTGGGCTTGAACGACGCCGTTAACAGATCGAACCAAGAAAGTAGGCTGCCGCTCGTCGTCAGCACCACGCGCGTTTACCAGCGTGCCCAGATCCACGGCGAAAGAAATCAACCGCTCCTCTTCCGGCTTGAGCCGTTCCAGCAAGGCTTCCCCGGCATAAGCATCGCCATCGATCACTGTTAGCGAGCCATCTTCGAGCGTGAGCGGGGAAGTGTTCTTCAACAGCATGCCGCTCATCGGGCGATGGGCATATGGGGAGCCCTCCCTAATGGTCGGGCTACTGCCCCGGTAGGCGGAGCCCTCGCTTATGGTCGGGCTACTGCCCCGGTAGGCGGAGCCCTCAGTCTCGTTCGAGCTGCCCCGATAGATGGAGACACGTTCGCCTTCCATGCGCGTCTGCAGAATTGGAATCAAGGCCGAGCGATCGCGCGGCACAGTCACTGGTTGGTCGATGTGGTATTCAAACAGATCGCCCACCTCGCTGCCCGTTGTTTCGTCTTCGACTCCCGACTCGCGGCGAGAAACCAGATTGCTTAGTGACTCCCGGTTTCTGCCGCCGCCCCCACCTCCGGCCGCTCCCGCATTCAGTGCGGCGAAGTTCGAATAATTTCGGGATTGCTCGGGCACATCAATTACCTGGCTGCTGTCTACCGAAGTTGACTCCGAACTTTCATCGCTGGCGGTTACGGTAACTACTTCCGAGACATTTCCAACCTCCAGGTTCGCATCGAACTTCGAGCGCAAGCCCGATCGCACGTTTAGGTTTGTAACTGTCAAGTTTTTAAAGCCTGAGGCGGAGGCAGACAGCGTGTAGGTGCCGGGCGGAAGATTTTGCGCGCGATAGACGCCGTTGTCGTCCGTGCTAATTTGAAAGCTTTGATTGGTGGTGGAGTTTGTGACCGTGACATCCGCGTTGGGCACGGCTGACCCGCTGGTGTCTTTGATTGTTCCGGTTAACGAACCCGTGCTGCCGCCGCCTTCGCCGGGCTCATAAGTTTGCGGCTTTAGATTTAGATCCTCTCGCAGGGGAATAACCGGGCGATAACGATAGACGGGATTTTGAATCGGTTGAATGAACGATACCGGCGTGCCGGAGACCAGCGAAAGTTCGACGTTATTCCAGTCTTCTTCGCTAACGTTATCGACAATAGCCCAGCCCTGGAAGAAAGGTTTGCCGGTCGTATCCAGCAGCACCCGATAGGTTGTCTTCCAAATGGGCGCGGCAATGGTGTAGCTCACCAACAATTCACGGTCGCCGCTGCCATCTGAAGTTACAATAATTGTCTTCGCATCGCGACGCCGGGCCGAAGCCGCCGCATGTGCAAACTCTGTCAAATCCCGGCGCGAGCCTTCATCAACAAGTTGCACTGAGCGAACTTCAGCGAGATCAAACGCGGCGAGTGCGCCGTTGTCTGAAGCGATGACCAGACGATGGGTAGTAATTGCCGGCTTGTCGGAATCGATCCGTGAATGCTGCGTTTCCACGTTGAGAACTAAGCCGCTAACTGTGCGGCTGGCGCTCACAACTGTGACGCGCGCGCCCTGAAGTTGACTCAAGACACCAGCGAGCCCGCCGTTGTTGCCTTCCGTCGCGGCGGCGATAGCAAAAGGAATCTCGGCCAGATGAGCGGAAGGCGGCGCGGATGAGTTGTAGCTCACGGCGCCGATGCGGCCTTTGCCAAGATCGAGTACGACCATCGACTTCAAGACGTCATCAACCTGCGATTGTTTGAATGAGAGGGCAACTTCAGCGTGATCTCTGACCATGCCGCGACGTTCGATGTAGGCGACGCCGTTGCTATAAAGGATCACGCGGCGGATCGGCAGTTTGGATTGTGGGCTGTCAATTTCCGAAGGTGTACTTCGATGGGTAATCGAACGAGGAGGTGATTTTTGGCGCTGGTGCCGGGTTTGAGCTTGAGGTGCGGTTACAAAAAGGCAGAGTAGTACGAACAGTAGAACGCGTTTCATGGTGGTGGCCTCCTACAGCGAGAGAGAGTTTTGCAGGGGAGACCGCGTAAGAGGAGACTGTTGGCACTCAATGCGCGCTGAAGAAGTAGATCGTTCTCAGCGCTCACTCACTTGATGCGAAAATACGTAG
>DATGYM010000154.1:0-3508 GCA_035297925.1 Pyrinomonadaceae bacterium
CAGCGGATCGTGGCCTTCGCGGCGAAGAATCGGCTGCCAGCTATCTATCCATACAGCGAGGGTGTCGACGCGGGTGGTCTGATGTTTTATGGAGTGAGTTTTTCTGACTTATACCGACGCGCCGCTACTTACGTAGACAAAATTCTCAAAGGCGCCAAGCCCGCCGACTTGCCAGTAGAACAGCCCACGAAGTTTGAATTCGTAATTAACTTGCCAACCGCCAAGCAGATCGGCCTCACGATTCCGCAGAAGGTGCTCGCGCGGGCAGATCGGGTGATCAGATGAAGATATGGAGTGATGGAGTGGTGGAATCATGGAGTGTTGGGTCACTCCGGATAAGAGCATCACTCCAGTACTCCAGCACTCCAATTTTCTGGTTCACATCGTGTCTTATCCTATGGGCCATGCTCTTCGCGCTTTGCTCGTCCACCGAAGCGCAGCAGCCGAAGAAAGTTCCTCGCATAGGGTATCTATCGAACGTGGATCCAGCTAGTGAATCCGCTCGTGCCGAGACAATTCAGTTGGCGCTGCGCGAGCTTGGTTACGTACAAGGTCAGAACATCGCCACCGAGTACCGATATGCTGAGGGGAAGGTTGATCGCTACCCTCAGCTTGCGGCCGATCTGGTGCGCCTCAAAGTTGATGTCATTGTGGTAGCAGGAGGGGGCGACAGGGCGATCCGGGCGGCCAATAATGCGACAAAGACGATTCCCATCGTTATGACGGGTTCCGGGCTCGATCCTGTCGAGGCAGGCCTGGTTGAAAGCCTTGCCCGTCCGGGCGGCAACGTCACCGGAATTACAAATCTTGGCGGAGAAGTGGGCGGGAAGCGACTGGAGCTGCTGAAAGAAGCCGTTCCCAAACTTGCCCGTGTGGCAGTTCTCTACGATCCGGCCGTTCCGGCCGCTGTCCTCGATGTGAAAGAGGATATCCCAGTCGCGGCGCGTGCATTGCAGTTGACTATTCAGCCTTGGCAGGTACGAGCCACGGAGGATTTTGACAAGGTATTCGCGGCGATCAGTAAGTGGCGCCCGGATGGATTCTACGTGCCCCGCAGGCGCGCGCTAATTGTAGCTAATGAAAAACGGACCGCGGGCTTTGCGTTAAGGAGCCGGTTACCGTCGGTGTACGGCTACAGAGGGGGTGTAGAGGTCGGTGGACTCATGTACTACGGGGCTGATCTTTCGGACAGCTATAAGCGCGTCGCATATTATGTGGACAAAATTCTCAAGGGCGCAAAGCCCGCCGACCTGCCTGTGGAACAACCGAATAAGTTCGAGCTGGTGATCAATCTGAAAACCGCGAAGCAGATCGGCGTTACAATACCGCAGAAGCTGCTGGCACGAGCGGACAAAGTAATACGGTGAGGAGTGACCGGTAAGTGGTTAGGCGCGAGGACAGGAATAAGAACTAAGCAAGCTAGATGTCTCACAAGTTCAGAATGATGCGTATGCGGTTTTCCACTTCTTCGATCATAGGATTTGACAAGGAGCCGATCTCCTGGCGGAAAGACTCGTTGGCCACAGCGATCATTTGGCCGAGAAGTAGATCGCTGTCGCGAGAAACTCCGCCTTGGCCCTTCTTGAGGCGAATCCGAAGAATTCCCGGATTTTCCACAAGCCGGGTCGTCGTTGGAATGACGATAGTCGATGGGTACTCGGCCTCATTGACGAGGTCCGATTGGAGCACCAGGCCAGGACGAAGCTTTCCGGGTTTGGTTTTGATGCGCGGATTGAAGTCGATGATGTATAAGTGTCCGCGTTTGACGGGCATTTACTCTTTCCCAGCCGCACGCGCGACACCGGCGTTGAAAAGCTCTCTGTTCTCCTCACGATCGGCCGCGCCGCAGCGCTTCACGGAGTCCTGGATGTCGCGCCTTAATTTTTCTTCCTGGCTTTTCTTTTCCAAAGTTTTTAGCGCGGTGCGGATCAGTGCAGATTTGCTTGCGATCCCGAGGTCTTTACGCAACCTTTCGATTTGCTCTTCTTCCTTTTTGGAAACGGCTATTGCTCCCATAAGGCTCCTTGTTACAAGATTTATTATACAATTTATAATGCGACTCATGATTCAAGTCAAACGCATTGGCATCAGGCCGCGTGTTTCCGTCGTCGAACCGCGACTCTTGTCAACGAAGAGTTTGCTGGCGCGCGCAAATAAAGTAATCCGATAGGCGTGAGTCGCGAGGCGTAAGGCGTGAGGAAGATGGTCTTCAATCTAAAATCAAAAACTTGTCGTCAGCGAAGTCGAAGTATCCAAAATCGAAAATTGGCGGGTATTGTCGCTCTCGTTCTCACGCTCACCATGTGTGTGGCGGTGGCCGGCGCGCAGCAGCCGAAGAAAATCCCGCGGATAGGGTGGCTATCTGGTAGTTCCCTTTCCGCTATCGCAACCCGCAGCGAGGCATTCCGGCAAGGTCTGCGCGAACTTGGATACGTCGAGCGCAAAAACATTATCGTTGAATGGCGATATGGAGAGGGGAAACCGGCTCGCGTAAGTGAGTTTGCAGCCGAACTGGTGCGTCTCAACGTGGATGTCATCGTCAGCGCTGGTCCAACACCAACTCGTTTTGCGAAACACGCGACAAAGACGATCCCCATCGTCATGGCACAGGATGGTGATCCTGTTGGAAACGGGTTCGTTATCAGTCTGGCGCGTCCTGGCGGGAATATTACTGGGTTATCGAGGCTTACGCCGGACATAAGCGGAAAACAACTTGAGCTTTTGAAGGAAATCGTTCCTAAGGTCTCCCGGGTAGCGGTTTTCGGAACTTCTACCCAGCCGGGCAATGCCCAAACGTTAACCGAGATTAATCTCGCCGCAAAGACGCTCGGCGTCGAGATTCGATATTTAGATGTACTAGGTGCGAAGGATATTGAGAGCGGTTTCCGGACTGCAGGCAAGGGGCGAGCTGACGCAATCCTCTGGTTCGTGGCGGGCCTGGTCGGCACCTCTCAGCGAAAAGAAGTTGTAGACCTTACGGTAAAAAGCCGACTGCCGGCGATATATAACCAACCAGGATATGTGGAAGCCGGCGGGCTTATGACTTACGGCATGAGCATTTCCGACTTGGACCGGCGCGCCGCTACGTATGTAGACAAAATTTTGAAAGGCGCCAAGCCGGCTGATCTACCGGTGGAACAGCCGACAAAGTTTGATCTCATCATCAATTTGAAGGCAGCAAAGCAGATCGGTCTGACGATTCCGCCCAACGTGCTGGCACGCGCGGACCGAGTGATCAAGTGAAAGAAAGATCCTTCACATTTGCTCAGGACAAGTTTTAGATTTTGGATGATTTTGGATCAAGGAAACAAAAAAGTATCAAGGATTCGATTTTACGATTCTTCGTCCATTTGAGGTGAAAGAAATAGCCTAACGCAATACGGAGGACAGTATGAAACATTCGCGTCTGCTCATGGTTGCGCTCGTGCTGGTGATGGTCGTGGGGTCAATGCGGAGGACGGAGGCAAAGTTCTATACCGCGTATATTTCCGATGGGCCTGACACCTCC
>DATGYM010000155.1:0-2276 GCA_035297925.1 Pyrinomonadaceae bacterium
CTCCAACAGGCTGAGGCGAATCTCACAACTTCGTTCGTTCCGAAACTGAACAAAGCGTTGCCGCCAAAAAAGGTTGCGCGCTATTTGCAGATCGAGAACAAAATCCGCGCGGTGATTAAATATGATTTGGCGTCCACTGTACCGCTGGTCCAGTAGGAGCGTGTTAGGGGCACGATCCAGGATATCAGAGGCGCTCCGAACGCAATCCGCGAGCGACCAACGCTCACTGGCGGCGGTCTCGCAGCATTGATTTGGGTTCCGGCCCCGCGAAGATACTCCGGTGAGACAGATACAGAGCGGGTCGGTCCGGATGGGAGACTGGACTCGTGCGCCTTTTATCTTTGCCGGGGCTTATTTTGGGTTGATCTTGGTGATCTTGTTGCCCTGGATTCCGAGTCCGGCCATTAGTCCCTTCTGGCTGAAGATGAAGGCATAGATATCATCCTTCATGGTCGTGGTCGTCATCGATTTTGCGACTCCCTCGTCAACCACGACCACGGTCGGGCCAACGCCAATGTCGAATCCTCCCGCCTTGTCGATCTGCTGCAATGCGTTTGCGTTCATGAAAAAGAGCGCATAGCCATACTTTTGAGCGCCTGCCTGGAGGCCCACCGACGCGCCCGAAGTGTTGTAGTATCCGACTGTCTTGCCGCCTTTGATTAGCGCCCCGTCACCATATTGGCCGCCAACTCCGAGACCTGCCTTGACGACGCTCGGGAAAACCAGAATGGCCAACGCTTTTTTGCCTAGTTCCTTGGCTTTGGGCACTTTCGCATAAAGCGATTGCAGTGCAGCCCGTGAGTCTTTGCTGATCTCTGCAGCGCTGTCAGCAATGGCGGACTGTGCTGCGAATACAAACCAGGCGCTCATAATGGCACCGATGAAAGCTTTCCGTAACATAACCCTGCTCCTTCTCGAAGACCGAGATTAACTGTCCGGCGCATGGTCTTCGCATGTGCCCCGGGCACTGGCTGGGTTATACCCAGCATCAAACCGAAGCGCCCAAACGCTTATCGCTCAATTTTTCAAATTCCAACAGCACTGATTCGCCCTGTAGTAAAAACTCGGCAAGACCGTCTATTGGACTTTGGTCCAATAGACGTTCGGCCCATCCCACTGTATGCTTCAGGAACAACCGGTTTGCATCGCAGTCAGAAGTGGCTAATTGCGGGTGGGGTGATCGCGTGGAATACGTTAGCGTTCCAGAAGTCGTGGGATGGGAAGCCGCATCACCGCGCATATTAGGTTAAGAGTAATTCGCCGAGGTCGGCAACGATGAGACTAATCGGAAAAGTTTGTCCACGTTGCGGAAAGCCTGGATCAGTGCTCTATATGACGAAAGAGCGAATTGTCTATCAGTGTCCAAGCGAACATCAGTACGAAACTAGGTTCAGCAAAGTCAGTATCGCTACACCACAACCTGCTTCTCAAGAAAACAAACCAGATCGTATCTTGACATAGGCATCCTTCTCCTCTTGCCTGGCCGTCGTCTTCCGTCAGATTGACAATCCTCGCGTCGGGTTGGATTTATCCATCACTGTAAAGGGCTTGTCACTTGGTTCGTCATCAACCATGAGTGCGAGTTTATCATTTGGAAACCGAGTCGAACTTGCTTGGTATTTGGCTTGCCTGGAATGTGGGGGGGCTTACTGGTTCGCTCAGGCTCGTCCGATGAGTATCCGAACGGTCAGCGTTCTATGGCGAGCGAGATTATTATTCGCATCCCGGCTGCAATCGGATTCCCCAGGTCGCGACCTATAGAATGCGTGGTCACTCCGTCCGATAGGCCGCATTCCCATTTTCTTTCTTCTAAGAAGATACGGATGCCGATTTCAGGGATTTCCTGATAGGAATTTCTTGCCTCTAGTGTCAAAACGGTCATCAGACAAGCGACGCAAAATGTCGCGAACCGTGCAGCTTGGAGCGAGTCTGACATGGACCGGCCACACAAAAAACAATCCTCCGGCAAGCGAATACTCATCGCGGAAGATCACAAGATGATGCGCGAAGGACTACGCGCATTGCTCGAAGAAAAGCTCGGCTACGAGTGCGTCGACGAAGCCGATGACGGCTACGCCGCGGTGAACAAAGCCAAAGAGTTTAAGCCGGATTTCGTCATCATGGACATCGGGCTGCCCAATCTGAACGGTATCGAAGCGACGCGCCAGATCAAAGCGCATCAGCCTGAGATCGAAGTGGTTGTACTTTCGATGCACGCCACTCGGAACTATATACTTCAAGTCCTTCAAGCCGGCGCTTCCGCTTATCTTCTTAAA
>DATGYM010000156.1:0-1871 GCA_035297925.1 Pyrinomonadaceae bacterium
CCTAAAACACCAGCGGGAATCGCTTTACCCTCGTTCAGTGGGTGACCATTATTGTGGTTGATCCAGCCCGAGAGATTGCCACCTATGATGCCGCAAGTGGCTGCGGCAGCAGCGGTGACGGTTTCGCGCCTCGTCCAATTGTTAGTCATGGCGCAGCCGTTCAAGAATATACCGAGAACAATCCAAGCCAATAACTTTTGCTTGTTCATCCGTTCTCCTCCGTTTCAACTATACCAAGCACAACTTCAACATTTGTTGGATATCGAAACAACGTGGCAGTAAAAAAAATTTGCGAGATCAGGAAAACCCTCAGATGCTGCCTCGTTATCCGTCTGCCCTCGGCAGCTAAATTGTCGAGGATTCATCTATCCTCCACATCATGTTTGCTCACAGCGGTACGGAAAAAGCGTACCGACGGTAGCCAGCGAAAATTTGTAACGCATATGTGCAGGACCTGTGGAGCGGATAGCGAGCAAAACGGCAATGAAGCTCAAAATTCCAGGTAGCACGAAAATCTCCTAGCCTAGAACTGCCGTTGTCGTACTGGAGGGTGTTCTGAGTAAGCTCTTACTCCAAACAGTCAAACGCTGTCAATGAAAAAAGCTGTTCGCTAATCAATCTTAGTTCTAGCTTAGCTAATTCCCGCCTGGGAAAGTAGAGATCGTAGCCCGGATACTCCATTTCCCAACGCAGCCTTTTGTCCACTACATCGCTTGGAAGATAACTGGAGACGGGAAATTTTCAAGCTGCTGTTCGGATTTATCGCGGGCGGGCGGGTTTCTCATTCGCACCGAACTTCGGCTTTCAAGGGTGGATCAGTATCGGGAGAAGCGAATACGCCGCGCGGTTCCCCCTGATGGTAGCCGACTACGACGACAAAAAGTGGCTATACCAGAGGGAAGAGTACGGTTTAGCAGCAGCGAGCGCCGCATGGAGAGTTGGACCGAGCCTGAAAAATAAACTGAGGTCTCGCCTGTGACTCGCTCGAGCCGCGTACCGAGTCGATCGGATGTCCCTTGCTGCTATTTTTTTCAAACATCCGACTTCGCGCCAAAAGTATCGCGTTCTCAATAAATCGGCGCACCTTCGCCGTGTCACAGACAAAATACTTCAGGTCACCGAACCGATTATACACCCAGTGTCGTCTAACAGGTACGCGTTTGTCATGCTCATTGAAACACGGGCCAAAGTTTTAAAAGATTGCCTTGTGAATGCCGACGAAGTTAAACGGTTACGAAAACGACTTGGCTACACACAAGTCGAGTTGGCCAAGGTTCTTGGTGTTCACAAACTGACCGTTTCCGCCTGGGAGATAGGGAGACGGAACATCTCTCGCCCAACTGAAATCGCACTGAAAAGTCTGCCGAAGAATCCACAAAAGCAACGGCAGCGGAGGAGAAAACCCTAGCCACACGGACACTTTTTGGCTGCGCGGGGTTCCCTAGCAGTGCGTGGTGTAAGTCATCGCTCCACTGCGCGTGAATGCCGTAACCGCCGATCGCGGGCGATTGCACCACACGCGGATCGTTAAGATCGCTCTCCGCGATGAGCGCCAGATGCCGGCCAGTCAAGGCTGCCAGGTCGGCCACCTCCGCGGCGAGCTGTTCGAGGATATGCACAGCCGAATGATCGAAAATCGCGTGCACGGCGTCGATGCGCAGCCCATCGAAGTGATAGTCGCGCAGCCACATTAAGGCGCTGTCGCAAACAAAACGGCGCACTTGATCGCTATCGGGGCCATCGAAATTTACCGCCTGCCCCCAGGGCGTGGCGTAACGATCCGTGAAATAGGGTCCGAAGTGAGCAAGATAATTTCCGGCTGGCCCCAAATGGTTGTAGACAACGTCGAGGAGCACGGCCAAGCCGCGCGC
>DATGYM010000157.1:0-3110 GCA_035297925.1 Pyrinomonadaceae bacterium
GAGATCGCCTCTAATGTGCGATCGAGATCGTCCGGCTTTTTACCCATCGCGATTGGAGCTTGATTCCTAACGATCGAGCTACGACTTCGGTATTTTTGAGTGTCAGTGCTGCTCTCGGAGTGCCCGGCCCCTGAAGGGCAACTGCATGTGAGATATTTGGAAGGGTCTCCTTTAGCAGCTCTACGAGTTTTCCTCTTAGTTCACTCGAAAGGCTCGCTAACCCCGTGACATTTCCGCCAGGATGCGAAAGGCTTACAACAAGACCTGCTTCGACCGGATGGGCTTCATTCGTCATCACTATCGGGATCGTCGTCGCTTCTTTAGCGGCACGTGTATCTGTCGCACCTCCCGTAACAATCACATCGACTTTGAGGCGGACTAGCTCATCAGCATTTCGTTTGACCTGATCGGGGTTTCCTTGCGCAAATCGCCACTCCATGACGATGTTTTGTCCTTCGACGTAGCCTAATTCGCGTAGTCCTTGTCGAAATGCCTCGTCGTTATCCTCCCCAGAACTCCTCGCGGATTGATATCCTATTCGCGGAATTTTCGCAGGCTGCTGCGCCGCTGCCGCAAAGCAGAACGTAAACAGCGTCCCGCACAATGTAAGGCCAATAACCAGACGGGTTACTAACTTCACCGAATGACCCGATCCGCTCTGGCCAGCACGTTCGGCGGTATTGTGAGACCGATCTGTTTGGCTGCTTTGAGGTTGATCACAAAATCGAACTGCATCGGTTGTTCAACGGGCAAGTCTGCCGGTTTAGTCCCATTAAGAATGCGGTCTACAAAGTGAGCGCCACGACGAAACATATTCGGATAACTGGGCCCATAAGACATGAGGCCACCGGCATCCACAAATTCTTGTGCTGCGTACAAAGCAGGTCGACGGCTGCGATTGGCAAAGTTGACGATAATATCGCTATTGGAGAATGTCAGCGGATCAGCAAAGACGATAAGTGCATCAACGTGCTGTTGGGTCATTACGTCGAAGGCGTTATCGAAGCCGTTTGGGCTTTTTACTGGCAAGGACTCTAGATCGAGTTTCAAAGCCCCGGCGGTAAACGCCAGCTCCTTCATCGCAATCTCTGCGGGTGGAATTTCATCGTTAAAAAGAACGGCCACTCGGCTGATCTTTGTAGCAGCTTCCTTGAGTAGCTGTAGGCGCTTAGCTGCCAGATCTGGCGCAATCGAACTGATTCCCGTCACATTGCCGCCGGGCCGTGCGAGACTGGCAACCAGACCAGTGCCGACAGGGTCACCAGGGTCAAGAATAACAATGGGAATCGTGGTAGTCGCGTGTTTGGCTGCTTTGGCAGACGGAAATGCTGCTGTAACGATGACATCAACCTTGAGAGCGGCGAGATCAATGGCGAGTCCGTCAAGTTGGCTAAGCTGGTCATTCGCGAATCGACGTTCAACGACGAGGTTTTTACCCTCCACCCATCCCAGTTCCCGCAGACCTTGAAAAAATGCTCGCACACGGGGGTTTTGCATTTGTCTCTGGAGATTGCCTGGACTGAGAAGACCGATTCGGGCAACCTTTCTAGTCTGCTGCGCTGTGGCGGCAGTGCAAAGTCCAAAGAGGACTGCGCATATAGCCGCAGTTTGTTTGAGTACCAACGAATGCGTCACTTGATCACTCGATCCGCCCTTGCTAGCACGTTGGGCGGAATCGTCACTCCAATCTGTTTCGCGGTTTTCAGATTGCAAATCAACTCAAATTTGCTGGCCTGTTCGACGGGTATCGCAGCGGGTTTGCTGCCTTTGAGAATCTTGTCAACCATTATGGCTACTCGTGTGTACGCTTCATTGCGATCAGCACCATAGGACATTAGCCCACCGCTTTCAGCGTAATCTCTCCGCGGGTAGATCGTAGGTAGTTTGTGGGTTGCCGCCAGCTTTACGATTTTTCTTTGCAAGGAGTTGGTCAGGGCGCTCTGGCTTACTACGAGACCGTTGGTGCGCGCCTTGATAATGTCTGCGAAGGTACCATCCAACTCGCCAGCGGTTTTCATCTCGATGGAGCGGATCTCCAAACCCAACTGCTTGGCGACGCGTTGGGATTCTCCCCATGACGGCTTCCATGTTTCTGGTCTGGTGGTTTCAGGATTGAAAATTACTGCGACACGCGAGATCTTGGGAATCGATTCTTTGAGCAGCTCCAGCCTTTTGCTCGTTAATTCCACCGAAAGTGGCGTAAAGCCCGTGACATTGCCGCCAGGCCGCGCCATGCTGTTTACCAGCCCGGAGATCACCGGATCGCCGAGATTCAGCGAGACAATAGGGATATCTTTCGTGGCTTTTTGTGCCATCTTTGTTTCGGGGGTCGCCGCAGTGATGAGAACGTCGATCTTAAGACGAATCAGTTGATCGACTAAATCAGGGAGACGATCGATCTGATTGTCGGCGGTGCGATACTCGAAATGAAATCCATTGCCTTCAACGTAACCGAGATTTTCCAATTCGCGAACGATAAATTTGGCGCTGTAATCCGCCGCATCCGGACGCACGCCGATGAAGCCGATTTTCATATTTTTTTTTGCTGCTGTGCCGACGCTGGAAAATTGAACGCGAATAGCACCCAGAAAACAATGAGGCCAATAAGCCCAGTTTGGAGAAGCCTTCCTCGGAAGAGTCTCTGGCGCCCATCAGCTCGCGGTTTTGTGGCGGCATTTGTCATCGGATCACCTTATCCGCTCGCGCCAGCACATGTGGCGGGATTGTTAGGCCGAGCTGCTTTGCGGTGGTCAGATTAATAACCAATTCAAACTTGGTCGGCTGCTCGACCGGAAGATCCGCAGGCCGCACTCCTCGTAGAATTTTGTCCACGTAGTAGGCTACACGGCGGTAGCTGTCCGCGAGGTCCGCGCTGTAGGACATGAGTCCACCGGCATCGACAGCTTCTCGGCTCTGGTAAACGGACGGCAACCGGCTTTTTAATGCAAGACTCGCGAGCTGTTTTTGATTGTTATTGATGAGCGGACTCCCGAGCAGGTGGAGGCCATCCGTTCGATCTTTATTAAGCGCAGCAAATACACTGTCAAAACTCTCAACGGCGCGTACATCCCAAGCTTGAACCGTTAATTTGAGCGTAGGCGCCGCAGCCT
>DATGYM010000158.1:0-6593 GCA_035297925.1 Pyrinomonadaceae bacterium
ACCTTTGAGCGCCGTGTCGCGTCTTTGATAGCTTCTTCGAGACGCGCGTCGTCGTCACCCACGATTGTCTTGAGCTTTACCTCGATGCCTATGCTGTTGAGCTTTTCGGTGAGCCAAAGGCTGTTCGTGTCGCTGCGGTCGGGCGCCAGCAGCTCCGAACCTATCGCGATTATTTCGGCTGTAAGCGTTTCAAGCAAAAGGTTGACACTCGGGATGGATGGTCAGGAAACCTTGGGCTCTTCCTGGTAGACCTCGTTCAGGACTTCCGAAATCGTTCGCGGTGCGCTAATGGACTTGAGGCTGCGACCTGGTGAGATGGGAAGGTCACGGCGCGGCGAACGTATTTGTTCAGACATCTCGCTTTCGTAAGCCTCAACCATTCGTTTGAGTTGCTGTTGGCTCTCGGCGAGCAGCCGTGCTGCGCGTTCCTGATGCATGCTTTCCAAACTGGCAATAGCGCTGTTTATTTTTGCGTAGCGTCTCGGGTGGCGCTGCATGCGCCGCAACTTTCCGACGTAGCGCCGCAACTGCCGCGACGGTAAGAGGTGGCGACTTTCCTTTAACGCTTCTTCTTCCGCCGCGAAACCGAGTTGCTCGGCGGCGCCATTATGATCGCCAATCGAATAGTACAAAGCTCCCAACGCGAAACGACCTAGTGGCGGCGCATCAGGCATCGACCTGACGATCTTCTCGCCGGCGCTGATTACTTCCGCGATCTCGAAGTGGTAACGGCTGCGCTCGCCATCGATCAGGATTTCATTTGCCGCGACGTAGAAACCGAAAATAACTCTGGTCTTACGATTCGCACGGATCTTAAGAGCCACCAGAACCAGCAAACCCACCGCGAGTAATCCGACAATCGCAGTAGGTACGATGCGCACGACTTCGATCACACCAACAACTGCTGCGACGATTACAACTCCCACGCCGATTCTGATTGCAAGTTTTTTGCGGTTTGCAGTCATGATTTTGTAACGCAAACTGTTAGTTTGCGTAGTGTTCTAACTTCAGCTCTCGGCGCAGCCTTTGCGCCCTCTGCATCCCCGTGGTGGACAACTCTTTGGAAACACGAGGCGCCAAAAACACGGAGTGGTCGCAGAGATTTCAAATCAGGACACGACCGTCAGTCGCTCTACTTGAAGCCATCCTCTGACAAATAGCGGTTCCAACCTCAGTGGTCGAAAGATTCCCACCCAGATCACGCGTCGTCTCGTTGTTAGAGATTGAATCGCGAACCGCCTTCTCGATCGCTTCGCTTGCTTTTTTTTGACCCAGATATTCTAGCATCATCGCCGAGGTCAGAATAGCGCCTACCGGATTCGCGATTCCCTGATCCGCAATTGCAGGCGCGCTGCCATGGACCGGCTCAAACAGCGATACGCGGCCCGGATGAATATTGCCCGAAGCCGCCAGACCCAGTCCGCCCTGAATAGCCGCACCCAGGTCAGTGAGGATATCGCCAAATAAATTGTTGCTGACAATCACGTCATACTGCGAAGGATCGAGCACCATAAACATCGCCATGGCATCGACGTATTGATGGTTGGACTCGATTTCTGGATAATCAGCGGCAACTTCCTTAAACACGCGTTGCCACAAATCGCCACCAAAGCGCTGCACGTTTGATTTGTCGGCCATCGTCACGCGCTTGCGCCCGCTGGTGCGCGCATACTCAAAAGCTGCAACGATGATTCTTTCGACCCCGCGGCGCGTATTGAGTTCTTCCTGCGTCGCAATTTCGTCGGCAGTTCCCTTCTTCAGGAAGCCGCCCGCGCCGCAGTAGGCGCCTTCGGTATTTTCACGGAAGACGACGAAGTCGATTTCTTCAGGTTTGCGATCGCGCAGCGGAGTTAAGCGCGCGTCGAGCAAACGAACAGGCCGCAGGTTGATGTACAAATCGAGACCACGTCGCATCCCCAACAGAATGTCTTCGGCGTGTTGATTCGAAGGAACGCGCGGATCGCCAAAAGCACCGGCCAGGATAGCCTGAAAGTCGCCGGCGAGCGTTTGCAATGCTCCAGCCGGCAATGACACACCTTCCTGAAGAAATTTTTCGGCGCCCCAGTCGAAGTGTATGAACTCCAATTCAACGCCATGCGTCTCGCGTACGCGCTCAAGGACGCGCACCGCCTCGCGGATGACCTCGGGACCGATTCCATCTCCAGCTATGACCGCAATTCTGTTTTTTGAGGGACTCATGACTTGGGGAAACTTTTCAAAGTCTGACGCCTGCGAGCTCCAATCCGACGTCACTCAGGAATCCTGGCCGCCGGCGAAGGAGCCGCCGCCGGTCGGCCGGCCAGGCGTTCCCCGATTTTCGGCAAACTTGCCAAAACAACATCGCCAACCACTTTCATGCTGTCAGCGGAAACTTTATCAAGCGTATCGTCAGCTCTGTGCCAATAGGGATAACCATTGAGTTGAATCAGATCGAGCGAATCAATACCGGCGCGAAGGAAAGGCTCGTGATCGTCTCCGCCCACGCCTTCGGGACGCTCAACGAAATACTTGCCATAGCCAGATTCGTGCGCCGTTTTCCAAACAACGTCCTGCAGCCACCTCGTGCTCATGGTGTCACGACCCAGCTCGAGGTCCTTGTACCCCATCATGTCAAGCAGAATCAGGGCACGTACGCGGCCCAGCTCATTTTTCTCACGAAGCCTGGCTACATAGTGACGACTGCCATAAGTGTTGTCCGGCAGCGGATTCTTAGGGTCGGAAGGGTTGGGGTTTTGACATTGTTCCCATTCTTCGCAGAAAGCTTCTTCCCCGTCGAAGAAGACCAGCCAATAAGTCAGCTTCGGTTTCTGCTGGCCGGCTCCCAACACCCGCGCTATCTCCATCAAGGTGGCGACTGACGTTCCGGGATCGTTGGCGCCCACGAATCGCATGCCCTTAAAAAATTTTGAATCGTAATGGCTGGCAATCATGACGACGTCACGGGACTCGCCGGGCACTTCGGCAGTGACATTAATCATCTTCTTTTCGCCGAGGGGCGTCGTCGCGCTGAACTCATCAGTGGTCACGGTCAGTCCCGAATTTTTGAGGAAGCCGAGGATGTATTCGCGCGTCCTGGCCAACTCGGGTGAGCCGGAAATGCGTGGCCCAATGTCGATCTGCTTTTTCACGTACTCCATAGCGCGTTGACCGTTGAAAGCTACGGCGCCAGGAACCACCGGACTCGCTTCTGTGGAGCGATTCGAAGTAGCGATACTCGAGTTGCGGGGCGTCTCGTCTTTCGGACAACCCGTCAATACGAGCGGAAGCGCCAGCACACAAAACTTAAGTGCGAAATGGTTCCAGCGGAGCCGCGATGCGCGCCGTTGCGGTTGCGTGATAAGCATCGGACGCAAGTTACACCGTAACAGCAACAAAACGCAAAAATGACCTGAAACGTAAGGACACCCGGGGGGCCGTAGCCCGACCATCAGGGAGGGCTTGCGCTGGCGGTGCTGTAGCCCGACTGCGAGGACGATCTCAGCGCAGTCATCTCGGGGCAGTAGCCCGACCATCAGGGAGGGCTGACAGCGTGCGGGCGCCGAGACAAGGGCGCAATGATCCCGGGGCCGTAGCCCGACCGTTAGGGAGGGCTTGCGCTGGCGGTGCTGTAGCCCGACTGCGAGGACGATCTCAGCGCATTCATCCCGGGCGGTAGCCCGACCATCAGAGGGCTTGCGCTGGGGTGCTGTAGCCCGACTACGAGGACGATCTCAGCGCACTCATCCCGGGGCGGTAGCCCGACCATCAGGGAGGGCTTGCGCTGGCGGTGCTGTAGCCCGACTCTGAGGGACGATCTCAGCGCAGTCATCTCGGGGCCGTAGCCCGACCATCAGGGAGGGCTTTGAGGAGCATGACCAATGCCAGGTCCTCCTTCACGGTCGGGCTACGGTCCCGTCAACTGTTTGGGATTATCTCGCGGCGGCTCGCCGGTCAGCCGAGCTGTCTTTGGCGCCGTCTTTCATGGCCCGCTGACAAGTGGCGCAGACACCGATGATCCGAAGCAGGTGCTGCGTCACCTGGAAGCGATGCTTTGCGGCCATCGCGTCCTGAATAGCTTCCAGTTCAGCCGAAAAGAATTCGATGATGCGCCCACACTCTGAACAGATCATATGGTCGTGGTGCTGATGCTTGTAATTGTGTTCGTAGTGTGTGACGCCATCGCCGAAACGGACCTCGCGCGCGAGTCCCGCTTCAGATAGGAGCTTCAAGGTGCGGTAGACGGTGGTTTGGCCGATGCTCGGATCCTGCTGCTTCACAAGGCGGTAGAGATCTTCGCTGGAGAGGTGCGCTTCGGTACGCAAGAAGGTATCGAGAATCAAGTCGCGCTGCGTGGTGCGCTTGAGTCCCTTTCTCTGAATATGCTTTAGAAAAATTTCCTGCTCTTCTGTCATAGATTGGTCTAACCTGCTTGCTGAACGACCCACGGTTTTCAAAACTGATTCTACACTCCGAGCCAGTCACTGTGAAGACTCAACTCTGCTTCAAACGTCAACCAGAGCGACAAACTACTCTTGAAGGGCGATCTGATATTGTTCCAGCTTGCCGTCCGGCATTTCGTATGTCCAGGCGCGCAAGGTTTTATTTGCGAACTTTATCCGGTACACGCGCAGAGTCATTCCTCCGCGCAAACCTTGCCGCACCTGAACAAACTGCTGCGGCACACCCAAGGGCGCCAGCCCGGGGGCGAAGTCTTTCAGTGCCAGCTCGCTGAAATACGAGTTGGCATTATCCGTGAACAGCGAGCGATCGATTGTGCCGCGCTGTAGTCCTTCGAAAATTTTCCTTGCCTGTTCCGTTTTTTGTGGAGTCAGTGGATCGCTGGTCTCAAACAACAATGGAACGATGGCATGAGCAATGTCTCCTGAGGCGGAAACAGCATCCTGATTGGTGAGCACGGCAACAGCAATGCGTTCGTCGGGAAAGACAACGTTTTCCGCAGTGAAACCTGAGACTTCTCCTCCATGTGACAGGGCGCGATGGCCGGCTTCGCTGGCGACGTTGACCCCGAGCCCGTAATGGGTACCGAGGCCGTTGCTGAGTTGGACCTCGCGTTCCAGCTCGCGATATGAAGCTGGCTTTAAAAGTTTCTGATCCATTATTGCGACATCCCACTTTGCGAGGTCTTCTGCAGTCATCGCCAGCTCGCCGGCCGCGAAGAGCCATCCCTTGCCTTCCTTTGGCGCCGGACGCAGTGGTCCGAGCCCATAGCGCAGATATCCGAGCGGATCGCCGGCGCTGGCCTTCGTTATGTCCATGCTGGCCACGGTCTTCATTCCCAGCGGCGTGAATATCTTTTCCTGCATAAACTCGAGCAGTGGCTTGCCGCTGGCTTTTTCAATGATGACGCCCGCGATGACATAGTTAGTGTTGCTGTATTGCCACTTGGTTCCCGGTTCAAAGTCGAGCGGCTTGCGCGCCCAGCCGTCCATAATCTTCTGTGCCGTGACAGGCTGGAGCATCATGGGCATAACGTAGTCTTGCGGCCAAAAATCCTGGTAGCCTGAGGTGTGCGACAGCAACTGGCGAATCGAAACTTCGTTTGCGCGCGTGAGATCAGGAATGAATTTGGCAACTTTATCGTCGAGCGAGAGCTTGCCCTGCTCCTGCAAGAGCAAAATTGCCGCAGCCGTAAACTGCTTGCTGATCGACCCTATGCTGTAACGCATCTCGGGAGTGGCCGCAGTCTTCGGCCGCGCATCACCGTAAGCTTTCAGGTAAACGACTTGACCATCTCGGACAATCGCGAGAGAGGCGCTGGGGACTCCGGACTTCGCAAGCGTGTCAACCGCAAGCTTGTCTATTTTCGCTTTCAGCTCCGGCGACAACTCGACCCGCTGTTGCGCCGTGGTGATTGTGTGCGCGGTCGCCACCAACAAGAGCAGTACAGAACTAAAGCGAAAAAGCGAGAAACGATTTCGGTGCATGGACAGTTCCCCCCTCGAGGATTGGAAGCTGAAAACGACACCTGGATTATATCCACAGATTAGTTTGGCAGCATCAGAACCGGAAGTGATGGCGACCGGCTCCGGCAATATCTGCAGTCCGCATTTTCTCAGTGAGGGCGGCATGCCGTGCCCCTACCATCAGAACCGGTAGCGGTAGCGACCGGCCAGACCGTAACCTGGCTGTGATTGGGCAAATGAATGCGATGATTAAAGTGTCAACTTCCAGAGTTGCGTCCGTGGCCAGTCGCTACCGCTGCCGGTTCTGTATGGGCCAGGATGACGTTAATGCAAACCAGCTTATTAACGTTTGTTGACACCCGGAGGCCATGGTATTTTTGCGGCGTGCCGGGGTGGCGGAATGGCAGACGCTACGGACTTAAAATCCGTTGACCGCAAGGTCGTGCGGGTTCGACTCCCGCCCTCGGCACCAATCATTTCAATCCTTTTGGTCACTACGCTCTGCATCGCGTTAACGTCCGTCATCGTCACTCCCTCCTCTTGCTGGTGAACCCAAGATGAGGGACAGATGAGGGACACCCTCATCAACTCGCCTTTCGTTCGAACCGAAGTACCTCGCCCCAAGGCTCTGTGAGCTTTGCAACCGCGTCTTCTAGAACTGTCAGGGTTGCGCGAGCA
Organism: Pyrinomonadaceae bacterium; assembly: GCA_035297925.1. GTDB lineage: Bacteria > Acidobacteriota > Blastocatellia > Pyrinomonadales > Pyrinomonadaceae > PSRF01. The sequence goes on from DATGYM010000158.1 coordinate 6,582, forward strand.
TATACCTTCGTG
>DATGYM010000159.1:0-2460 GCA_035297925.1 Pyrinomonadaceae bacterium
GCCGGACAATCCGGATCGCACATCGCTGCGCTGATGTCTTTCAGCGCGGAAGCGGGCAAAGTCGTGTCCGCGTGCAGAAAGAGCAGCACATCGCCAGTGGCGTCTCGCGCCCCGCAGTTCATCTGGCGCGCTCGGCCGCGCTCGGAACTCAGAACCTTGACGCCAAATTGCTCGGCGATCGCGTGGGTGGAGTCGGTACTGCCGCCATCGACGACAATAATCTCAAAGGGCGCGAGACCGAGCAGCGCTTGCAAGGTACTACCGATAACGTGTTCTTCGTTTAAGACCGGGAGAATAACTGAGATTTTCAGCTGACCCGCGAACACGGTCCTAGGGTTTTGCATCGATGCCGTTAAGCCGCCAGTCATAGTCATGGGCCAACCCGCCGTTATAGTTCGCGAGGGCATCGGCGAGTGGCGGATCGGCATAGTCCTGCCAATGCTCCATCAAGCGGTCGGCGGTACCACCAAAATCCTCCTGGAACCAGACGTAAAGGCTAGATACCCGAAGACGGCCTTCTTGTATTGAAACAGCGCGCGGATGATTGATGAATTCGCGCGCGGATCTTTCCAGCAAGCCTTCGCTGTTTTCAGCCGTGTAGGCGATGGGTTGCAGATGAAAGTTTGTCGTCACGATGCATCCTTCCGGCATCAATCGCGTGCGTTATCAGGCGGTCGGCCCTGAAGACTTTACGAGTTTACAAGCCTATCTCAAATCGATGCAGGCCGTGGCGATCTCCAATTACAACCGCGCCGAACAAAAAGCCTTCTGGATCATTGCAGCAAAGCCTGCCATTTGCTGTGGTTGATTGTGTCGGTACTTGCCGGATCGTGCTGTTGCCAGCGCGGCCAAAGCTCGGCCTTGGATGTGCAGTGCGCGATCGATTGGCCAGTCAGCGATAGGACCAGCCCTAAGCAGAATAATTTGAGCCGCGCAGCAGCCGCCTTAACCCTCACTCGCATCCTCCTTCTCCTCGGGCCGGCATACCGCCCGACGAACCCGTAGATTGTGTATCGATGTCCGGTTGTCCGACGAAGCCGCCTCCTTCCCGCGCCCGCTCAGCTTCGCGCAAGGCCCGGCGGGCCATCCGTGTGATGACTGTAAAAACGATAACTGTCGCCAGCAATCCGACATATTTCATGGCTTGTTGGTAAAAATCGAAAGTTTCAGCCGGGCCGGCAACCGCGTCATGGGCGGTGGCGCCGATATACACAAAGACAAAATTCGCCGGGATCATGCCTAATAAATTTCCTAGAACATAAGCGCCGGTGCGCACCGAGGTGAGACCGAGAAAATAATTGAGCAGGATGAATGGAAAAATCGGGCTCAGGCGACAAAGCAAAACGATTTTGAAGCCCTGGTTGGCGATGGCCGCGTCGAGGAAGCGAAACTTTGGATGGGCTGCTGTCCAAAGGACAACCCTCTGGCGCAAAAAACTGCGCGCCAAAAGAAACGAGCAGAGCGCGCCGAGGTTTGCGCCGAGTAGCGCCGTAAAAAATCCCATTTTCAGCCCGAATATTGTCCCAGCGGCCACAGTCAGAATACTTGCCGGGAACAGGACAACGGTAAGCAACATGTAGGCAAACGCGAATAACAATGGTCCGAACGCACCAAGGGAACGGACGTAGGCTTCAAATTGCGCAGACCACTCGCGCAGGGGCAACAGTAAATAACCCACTGCGGCTGCGGTTATGACTATGACGAGAAGAACTGCTCGACGGAGATTCATGCGATCGTGGAGAGCAAAAAAGAACGAACATCGCGGCCGTTGCGACAAGAGATGAGTGGTTTCACTCCGTTAGGGTTCAAAACGGATGCGACCGGCGCGAACTCGAAACCAGCGTTCAAATCAGCGCCCCGCCGCAACTGCTGCCCGCACCCGCGGTGCACGCATAGCAGTGATCGTCGATGGCAATCTGGCGCGTTGACACCTGATCGAGCGCTAACGAGGCAATGTGAAGTCTGTTGCCGTACTCGTCGAGCATCGGCATCTCCAGCATCTGATTGAAGTCGCAGTCATAAACCAATCCATTCCAGCTGACGCTGATCAGGTTGCGGCACATTACTTGGTCTAGGGTGGCGGCGTTGAAGTTGCTTTCGAGTAAATCCCTGTAGCGGGTATACTCCCCGCGAAGCTTGAGATGAGTGGCATAGCGCGTAATCGGCATATTCGTGAGACAGAAGAGGTGATTGAAAACGATGCCGAACTCCGCGCTCAATTTTTGTTTGTACTCCTGCTCGAGCTGCTCTTGCGGCGGTGGCAGGTGTGGACCCACCGGATTGTAAACGAGGTTCAGCAGAAGATCGCTGCCAGGCTGGCCGTAACCAATCTCGTTCAAACAGTGTAAAGCGCGGATGCTCAAATCGAAAGTCCCTTTGCCGCGTTGCCGGTCGACGTTTTCTTCAGAGTAACAGGGGAGTGAGCAGATCAGCTCCACCTGATGGCGCTTGAAAAATTCC
>DATGYM010000160.1:0-13411 GCA_035297925.1 Pyrinomonadaceae bacterium
CCCGCCTGCATCGAGCGTGGAAAGTGGCATGCCGAAAAGCTCGTAAGGTTAGCGTCTGAAGTTGGCCGCGATCTTCAAATCGTCCTGCGAGGTGGATATTACTATCTCTCGCAGATCTCTGCAGCTTTCTCCGAAGTGGTATTCATTGACACCTCTTCCTTTATGAAGACGATGAAGAGACAACGCCTGGATTGGACTCCTGGGGAAAAGAAACATTGGCGTTCAGCGAGGACCGAGAAGGGAGAGCCTTTGGACGAACTTCTTCAGAAGAATGCAGATACGTTCCGGGCAATGATTTCCCGGCAACTGCACAAGGGACAGTTTGCCCTGCCGTTTTTAGAGGTGGGTCTATTGCATTAGTGAAATTCGTCCTCGCAATTGGCGCATTACACTGAGAGTAACAATGACAATGCCGCGGCAGTCACAGGTTGAATGCCTGGGTCGTGGCAAAGATGCGAAGTGGGAAAAGACAGCGAAGTGGCAATTAGGTAATAACTAGTTAATTGGGTAATGAATTGGGTAATGTCTGAAGCGAGATCTAGGCGAAGGAGTCCCACATCAAAAGGATCGCACCGTTCGAAGCTCCAACAATCTAAGAAACGACAATGGATTCATTAGGTCAGAAAACGCGCCTCATCGCTCTCTTTCTTTATATCGGGCTTTTGTTCTGCGCTTCCAAACTGGCGCTGGGGTCGTGGCTTCCCCCGACGACCCAGAAGGGCCTTTGGTTTTATTCTGGGTTGGCCGCCTTATTACTTGGAAATCTGATTATCACACCATATTACACAAAGCCAGCGGACGCGATCTCCAATGCGGTAGCATCATTAGTTGGTCTACTAGCTGTCAATATCTGGGCTTCACCCACTCGAATTAGTTTCGATAAGTTCGTCTGGACGATCACTACGACTTACGTAGTTATTATTCTTGCAACCAGCATTCTTGCGATCGTTCTAAAGGACGCCTCAAGAAGTTTTTGGCAAAAAGCGTCGAGATCCTTCTTCGTCTTGAGCAACGCGATTGGAAGTCCGAGGGCGGTTTTCTCTGTCGTGTTCCTGTTTGCGTTGGCTACTTTCCACAGAGACCGTCCGCGCGAATATCTTGTCATCGGTCTAGCATGGGCATTGACGGTGGCCTTGAGACCATTCGAAGCAGCGTTCATTCTCTTTCATCGAATGTGGCAGATTTGGAGACGACCCAAATTCGCGACCCTAATCGGAAGCGTAGTTGGCCACGAGGCTCCTGGGATCGTAATGATTAGAGAGCGTGCCGATTCGCAGGTTTTGTTTGGCGATGGTTTAGCCGTAGCAAGTGACAACGGCAAGTGCGGCTTGGCCGTGGCGATGGATAGAGTTGGTTTCGCCGAAGGTCGCTGGCTTCGAGCATTGCACCTATCCTTGCCCAAAGATGCAATTGGAATTCTGGAAAAACTGAATCCGACGCGGATCTCTCATGAATTTTTGGCCATGCAGGTTGATCCTTCTGCGTTCGGCATTCAACCGGATTTAGCGGGTGTCTGGTCGCGGAGAGATGACTTGGTTGGATTTGTCGCAGCAGAGACTAGCCTGTCGAGACTAGTGATAGAAGTGGTGCGGACAGATTTCGGGTTGGAAGAAGGGCGTTTACTTGAAGTGAAGATTGGCTCGACACCAGTGCTGTATCAGATCATCAACGGCCTTACTCGAGAAGAGATCCTTCAACAGAAGAATACGCGCGGTTTTGTCAAAGCCGAGGCCAAGAAGATAGGAAGCTGGAGTGCAGACCTTCGCCGCTTCGAAACAGTCAAATGGGTTCCTCAGCCAAACGCGCCGGTCTTTCTCGTGAAGCCCGCAGCAGTGGAATTTACTAAAGAGATGATTGGTCACTTTCCCGGCACGAACTATCCAGTAACCATAGATCCCGACCTGTTAGTAACGCATAATTGCGCAATTCTGGGAATTCTAGGGGCCGGCAAATCCTTCCTCACTTTGGAGCTTGTTGAAAGGATCATCGGCAAGGGCATAAAGGTCATCTGTCTTGATCTGACCAATCAATACGCGCAAGAGCTTGCTCCTTACTATGACCGTGAAACTGAGGATGCCGCCGCAGAAAGACTGAAAACAATTGGAGCAGATGGGAAGAATAACGTCCAGCGGAACGTCGAAGAAGGCGGTAGTATTCAACAGTTCGCTGCTGCGCTGAAAGAGGACTTAGAGGCTTTTCTCGACCCCGCGGATGACCGACGTTTGAAGATATACAACCCACTAGCCTTTGAAGTGTGGAGACAGGACAGCAAGCCTTTCCAGGATCGCGCATCGATGGCGTCTCTTACACCTACTGAAATCACCCGCATTATTGCTGAGACCATTTTGGAGATTCTTCAAAGTCAAGGAATGAGCGACGACGCTAAGTGCTGCTTAGTTTTTGAGGAGGCGCACTCGCTCATTCCTGAGTGGAATGCAGTGGCAAGTGAAGGTGACAAGACAGCGACCAACGGTACAGCTAAGGCAATTCTACAAGGCCGGAAATATGGCTTGGGTTGTTTCGTGATCACTCAACGAACTGCGAATGTAACCAAGAGCATTCTCAATCAGTGCAATACGGTCTTTGCGTTGAGAGTTTTCGACGCGACAGGTATGGAGTTCTTGAAGAACTATATCGGCGAGGACTACTCCGCGGTTCTTTCAACCCTTGAAGACCGCCATGCCGTAGTCTTCGGTCGGGCCTCTTCATGCCGGAACCCCGTATTGATCCGGTTAAACGACAGAGAAGACTTTCTGCGCATTTTTCGTGCAGATGAAGCGTTGCCTGCCGAAGCAGTGGCTGGTGGTGTCGCAATCGAGGAAGTGCCTCGCGATGCTTAGAGACAGCATAGGTATCCTTAGAAAGAGTCGTTCAGAAGGTTGACATGAAATCTTGTCACGCTATACGTGACTTGATGAAAATGGGCGTCAAAGCATGTCAAGTGATGCAAAGTTGAAATGCTCTGTAACGGTGGCAACGGTAATAAACGCTAAAGTACGTCACTTAAAGAATATGCACAGGTGACGGGTCGCTTTTATAACATCAAGGTCTCAGGTCGAAGGGAAATCAATCAAGACATTCACCGACGACATTGCTAAACTTTGTGACTTAGTTGTGACTCGAGATTTTTGCGAAATTCGTAACTCTAATTCATAAAAGGGCTTGGCCGAACGTCGAATCTCCCCCCTTCGGCACCAACCAGTCATATAACTAATTTATTGTCAGCAGCTTTAGGCTTCATTTATTGCCTGAACGATTCTTTGTTTTAGGCTCGGTTGTCTTTGGCGTCATGATCCGAGGGGCAATCTCTTGACGATATCCTGTGGTCCACACGTTTCCGCGGCCTGCTTGTCTCCAGGCCGCTATTGTGAAATGGCGCCTATCACACCTGGCCTTCAATCACACTTATCTTTATCTTGCTCAAACATGAGAGCAAAAGAGGATGCACCAGCTAGTCATTGAGACATTTCAAAAAGGAATCAGTCAAACAGAACGCCATCCGCAACTCGCTTCGCTCGTACATGCCTGCGCGCTGGCGGGGGAAACCGCGATGAATCATCGCTCAAAATTTGTCGCGGCCAAATTGGATTGCCGTTATGCGGTTAGGTTCCAAGCTTCTCACCATAATGTGCTCGGGGAATTATGTCGGGTCGCTTTCAGCATCTAACGCTACCATCTAATTAGTTTGCGCGTCTGATACGAACACCCTACAACGCAATAGCTTTCATCTTCATTTGCCAACACAAGTTGCACTCGGAAGGTGGTCGCTCAGTTGTTCGTCTATAGCTCATGCTATGCTCTTGTGGCAGTCTACCTTCTCTCACTCGAATTCGAACTTTAATGTCGGCCTCCCGCTTGGGACTGATTTTGGTACCAGCTTTCTCAGATCGTCCGGCTTGGCCCGAGAATCAAGTAGACCATTCGTCACAAAATCGACCAACTGCCGGAACTCTTCATCCGTCAAATGAATCGGATTAGCAAGGAGTGGATCAAGCCGCGATAGAACTGGCGCCATCGGCCCGAGCGGACCCCTCAGATCTGGTGCGACCCCAGCCGACGTGGGGTTGTAACTATTAACGGACGCTACTACATCGAGATGATGGCGAATCGCATCTTCGAGACGAGTGAACGCACCGTTATGGAAGAAGGTGGGTTGCATGGCAACATTGCGAAGCGGACTGGTGCGGAACTTATAACGGTCGTTAGGGTCACCTGTGATTTGCTCTAATCCGAAGTCTTCGTTCTGTCCGGGACCATCAAATGTGACATTGCCAGCCGCGGGGTCAGCGACAGCGGGAGCAATTTGCGGGACTCCGATCACATGCTGACGGAAATCGCTGAACATCTCGTTCGACTGGCCGGAAACCTGGTGACACGCAACGCAATCCGCCGAGCCAAAAAATAGCAGTGCACCTTTCTTCTGCTCGGTTGTGAGAGCATTCTTCTGTCCTCGAGCATATTGATCGATGGGAGAGTTTGCAAAAACCAGGCTAAACTCGAATTCGGCGATCGCTTTTCCGAACATATCAAAATCAATCGCTGCTCCATTCTTCACTTCGGGAAAAACTTCGCCAAACAATTTTCGGTAAGCGTCGACTGCATTCAAACGATTGAGTACCTCAGCGCGAATAGCAAAGTTGTCTCCGGGAAAAGCAAAACCTGCCACTTCGACGCGTTCGGTCGGAGGAATAAATGCCTGAGCGTCGAGTAATTGTGGCAAGTAGGAGAGAGTAAGACCTTCGGGCTGTGGAAAGATAAAGCCGGCGCTATTATCAAATGGGTCGCCGGAGAGCGAGGCAAAGCGGGAGTTCCACATCAGGTTAGGGAAAAAGGCAGTGTTAATCGCCATAGGAGTCCGGCGTTGGTTTCTTGGTCCAACTCGATGCGGTCCTACGATTCCATTATTATCGATGCCGATCGCAATTGACTGAGTGTCGCCAAAAGCATTCGTAGGTGAGTGACACCCACCGCATGTATTATCGTTATTCAATCCACCGATTGTATCGAACCACAGTAGCCGACCAAGGTTGGCACGTCGTTGGTCCAGGTGACGACCCAAACGTTGTTCCAGTGTGGTCTCGATGCGGCCAGTAAAGCCCAGCTCGGTGAGTCTCGCAGAAAGTTCCTGGTCCAGTGAGTTCTGATCTGCTTTTGCTGATTTTTGAGTCACCGTAAGAACGCAACCGACGCTGAGTATTAAAATGAAAGCGAGCTTGAAGATTGGCAGGTGCATTTCGAAACCTCCGAACGGGAAAGTCGAAACTTGACTCGAGTTACGCAATTGCTTGCATAACTCGAGGGTAATAAGTAGTCAGTGAACGCCTGGCCGAGAGTCGGGAATACCTGGCCCCAGACTTCTAGGGAACGCGCGGGTTGGTATGGGCGAACATACCATTTGAGTTGTGTAGCCAGACCCATGCTGTCATTTCCCACACTCCGTGTTCGTCGTTTACTCTCCAAGTGTCCGCGTCACCGCTAAAGCCTGACGGTGCCGTAGCCGATAGAGCTAAAGGTACCGCATACTCCACAGCCACCAACTCCAGACGATTCTCGTTCGGGACTGGTGCATAGAGCAGTATTTCAGGTTCGTCGGGGTTGAAGGTTCCGTCAATTAGCGGGGGTTTCACGAAATGGAATCCCTCTCCCGCCTCGTAATCGTTAACATTGATATAGCCATCCGCTATGGCTCGATCGACGTCGTGGTATTTCGCCGTAGCCGCCCGTGCGATCGCCAGTTCCTGAAGTGTGGGTGCACTTAGATCGTCAACCACGAATGTTGCTGCGGAGCTTTTGTAACCAGTAATACTTGCACTGCCTATGAGCAAAGCGCAGACTGCGATGAGGATGTAGCTTTTTGGAAAGATTTTCATGTTCATCTCCTATGCGCCGGGTAGCCAGCGGTGTAGTGGAACGCCGTTCGATACGAGTTCTATCCGAGTACTTGAGAGTCACGGATCAAGCAAAGCTAGATAGGAATCCGCGTCACTTTGCGTTCGTTCCAGCCATTTTTGGGCCTTCAACTACTAACGCGACGACCGAGCAGAAAAACTCTAAAAAATTATAGGCTTTCGTCCTGGAACGGATAGCTAGATTGGTTTGACTTGGGGCGTGTATAATTCGCGGCCATCGCACCGATTCGGCCCTGACGTATGGGCGTTCTGATGACAGAGCCCTCTTACAAAACCCATCAAGTAACTGAACTGCTCGACGCCTGGAGCCACGGAGACAAGGAAGCGCTCGACAAACTAATGCCGCTCGTTTATGACGAGTTGCGACGACTCGCCCGTCAGCAGATGCGCCATGAACGCGCCGGTCATACGCTGCAAACCACGGCTTTAGTTAACGAAGCCTATCTGCGGCTGGTTAATCAGCACCGGGCGCAATGGCAGAATCGCGCGCAGTTCTTCGGGGTTGCGGCTCGAGTGATGCGCCGCATCCTGGTTGACCATGCGCGCAGCCGTCATCGACTGAAACGCGGAGGGTTCGAGCACAAAGTCTCGCTTGACGAAGCAGCGAAGGTCTCGCAAGGGCAGGCCACGGACTTGCTCGCTGTACATGAAGCATTGAAGAAACTGGAAACGCTGAATGAGCGGATGGGCCGAATTGTTGAACTACGCTTTTTCGGCGGACTGAGTATCGACGAAACAGCCGAGGTCATGAAAATCTCACCTGGCACGGTAATGAAGGATTGGACTTTCGCCAAAGCCTTCATGCACGAAGCTATTAGCAATGAATCCTGAACGCTTGCAGCAAATCGAAAAGCTCTTTCACTCGGCCCTCAAGCGCGAGCCGGTGGAGCGCGCCGCATTCCTAGTGGTGGAGTGTGGCGATGACGATTCGTTGCGCCGCGCAGTTGAGTCTCTACTCGCACATCACGAGCAAGCTGAGAGTTTCATCGAGTCGCCCGCCACCGTCGCCGCTTCCATCTTCGAAAACGGGAAGGACAGCCTTTTGGCTGGTCAATCTATCGGACACTACGAGATTGTAGAACTACTCGGTGCCGGAGGCATGGGCGAAGTCTATCTGACGCACGACATATCACTGGGACGAAAAGTCGCGCTCAAACTGCTACCCGCTTTGTACACGCAGGACGCCGATCGCCTAAGTCGCTTTGAGCAGGAAGCCCGTACGGCTTCCGCACTGAGTCATCCGAACATCATCACTATCTACGAGATCGGCCACATCGATGGATACCACTTCATCGCCACTGAGTATCTTGCAGGAGCGACACTGCGCGCACACCTCGCCACGACCCGGATAAAGCCAAGTGAGGCACTGGACATTGCGGTGCAGGTTGCTAGTGCGCTCGCTGCTGCCCACGCCAAGGGCATAGTGCATCGCGACATCAAGCCGGACAACATCATGGTGCTGAAAAATGACTATTCCCTACACCGTGAAAACTACGTCAAGGTACTCGACTTCGGAATCGCAAAACTAACGGAAGCAGGCTCACTCGATGAGGAAGCGCCGACGAAGCCCTTGATTAATACCAATCAGGGCGTGGTGCTGGGCACTGTCAGTTACATGTCACCGGAGCAAGCGCGGGCAACGACGGTTGACGCACGCACTGACATCTGGAGTTTGGGTGTAGTGCTTTACGAAATGCTGACGGGCAGGCTCCCGTTCGAAGGTGAAACCGCAGAAGATGTACGGGCGGCAATTTTAAGAGACACCGTGTCGCCACTTTCGTCGGCAATACCGGAGAGGCTCAAGTGGATCGTAGAGAAAGCACTACGCAAGGACAGAGAGGATCGATATCAGACTGCTCGTGAGCTCTTCTCTGACCTGCGCGAGGTACAGAAGCTGGAGTCTTCCTCTGAGGCTCTGCGAGAGCATTCGGTTGCGGCACAAGATAGTGGCGGCGAGTCCGTCACGGGTGGACCATCAGCTATCGCTTCAACAGCAACAAACAGCACTAATCAGATTGCCGCGCCGCAAACTTCCAGCGCAGAGTACATCGTCAATGAGATCAGACGACATAAGCAGGGAGTCCTGATTACGGCCGCTGTTCTTCTGCTTATAATCGGCGGTCTTGCTTACGGCTTGATAGGACTGTGGAGACACCAGCAACCGAGGGCAAGGGTGTCTTCACAGTCTATGAAAATCACCAGGCTCACAGACAGCGGCAATGCCACGGCCGCGGCCATTTCTCCTGATGGAAACTACGTCGTATATGTACGCGAGGACGAAGGAAAAGCAGGCCTCTGGCTCAAGCAGGTGGGACAGGCCACCGAAAGAGAGATCGTTTCGCCCACGGATGGCCAGATCGTTGGACCCACTTTCTCGCGCGACGGCAGCCTCATCTATTACACGGCATCACCGGCTATTGGAGCCGAAAGTGGGGTGCTTTACCAAATTCCTACTCTGGGCGGCACTTCACGAAAAGTGTCTGAGAATATCTTTGGCCCGGTGGGTCTTTCCAGTGATGGCAAGCGTTTGGCCTTCGTTCGAACTGTTGAGGGCGCACATCACGTCGATTCTTTGATCGTCGCGAACGTTGATGGCACAGGAGAGCAGACCCTCGTGAGGAAGGAAGGGCCTGCATATCTCGATAATGGGCCCGCCTGGTCGCCCGACGGCAAGACAATTGTTTGCGGCGCTGCGGTGGGACCTGACTTCCTGTTCGAATCAATCGTCGTCATACCTGTTGACGGTGGGCAGGAGAGATGGATGACCGCACATAGATGGAGTCACGTTTCCAGTACCGCTTGGCTCGGTGACGGGAGCGGCTTAATGGTCCTTGCTCTCGAGAATCACACATCGGAATTACAACTCTGGCACATCTCTTTTCCTGGCGGCGAAGTGCAAAGGGTTACCAATGATCTGAACGGCTATTTTGAGGGCAGCCTGAGCATTACGGCCGACTCCGGTGCCATCGTGGCCGCACAGGAGGATAGATCCTCCAGAATTTGGGTGGCCCCAGTGGGCGAGGGAGAAGATCGCGCAAGACAACTCACGGTTGGAAAGTTTGATGGGTTAAATGGTGTGGCTTGGACGCCGGACGGGAAAATACTTTGCGTTTTAAAGACTGGCGACGACTCTAACATCTGGTTGATGAATCGTGATGGTACGGAAAGGAAGCAGTTGACCGCGGATTCCGCTGTTAAAAGTCTACCGCAGATGTCACCCGATGGTCGCCACATTGTTTTCGATTCAGTCCATGTCGAATCCACGAACATCTGGAAGATGGATTCAGACGGTAGCAATCAGAAACAACTCACTAGAGGTGCCTTTGGGGATCTAGTCCCGCGGTTCACGCCGGACGGCCAGTGGGTAATTTTCTGGTCCTGGACCGAATCCGGCTCTGGAAGGATTAATAAGGTGTCAATAGAGGGTGGTGACCCGGTGCAGTTGACTGACTATTGGGCTGTGTTCCCAACCATCTCGCCCGATGGGAAGCTCATCGCAGCCGGATACTTTGATGAACAGCAGATCGGGCACCTTGCAATCATTCCTTCGCTTGGGGGTCGACCAATAAAACTCCTACCTTTGCCGTCGTCCGTGTTTCCCGGTGTCGGACTCGGATGGACACCGGACTCCAGCGCGCTGGTCTACGTGCAGAAACGCAACGGCGTCTCCAACATCTGGAGCCAACCCATCAGCGGCAAGCCCCCCAAACAGTTAACCAACTTCAGATCTGATGTCATCTTTAGATTTGCCCTTTCGCAGGATGGCCGAGAGTTTGTGCTGGCGCGCGGTACGCGGACACACGACGTTGTGCTCATTCGGAATTTCCGCTGAATATTGCACTCAGTCTTCGGTCCCGGGCGTTTCTTAGCCAGCTCACCTCACGTCTTGCAGGACTTTTCCGGTAACGAAACAAGTGTGGCTACCGCTCGAGAAATTGGGGCATCCGACCAGCGAACGTGTGGACGAACGGAGGTGGACCAGCCTCCAAAGCTGGAGACAATCGATCCACCAATAAAGAGCGGCATCCCAACAATGTGCACGCATGGGTGCCCGTCAGCGACCGGTCATTCGCTCCAGGCTTTCGGGGTACCGAGCCCCCTGCACCGCGATCTTTGAAGCGGCGCTCTCGATTTCATGGAGATCGTCGGATGTAAGTTCGATTGCGGCTGCTCCGATGTTCTCCTCCAGCCGGTTCGGTTTCGTGGTTCCTGGGATTGGGACAATCCACGGCTTCTGCGCCAGCAACCACGCGAGTGCGATCTGAGCGGGTGTGGCCTTCTTCTGTTCTGCGATATTTCGAAGCAGATCAACCAGGGCCTGATTGGCTTTCCGAGCCTCCGGCGTAAAGCGAGGAACGATGTTGCGGAAGTCGGAGCTGTCGAACGTTGTGTTTTGGTCGATCTTTCCAGTGAGGAAGCCTTTACCAAGTGGACTAAATGGCACGAACCCGATTCCGAGTTCTTCACACGTCGGCAACACTTCGACTTCAGGATCTCTCCACCACAGTGAGTATTCGCTCTGCAGCGCAGTGATGGGCTGGACTGCGTGCGCGCGACGGATCGTTTGCACTCCTGCTTCCGAAAGGCCGAAGTGCTTGACCTTGCCTTCCTGAATCAGATCCTTCACCGCTCCGGCCACGTCTTCGATGGGCACGTCGAGATCAACGCGGTGCTGGTAGAAGAGATCGATGGCATCGACCTTGAGCCGCTTGAGTGACGCTGCAGCAACTTCTTTGATGTGCTCTGGCCGACTATCCACGCCACCCAAACCACGCGCCACCGCGGGGTCAAGTTTGAATCCGAACTTCGTTGCGATCACCACTTGTCCCCGGAAGGGAGCGAGTGCTTCGCCCAAAAGTTCTTCGTTCGTAAATGGACCGTACGCTTCAGCGGTATCGAAGAACGTGATGCCTCGCTCGGCCGCCGTGCGAATGAGAGAGATCATCTCCTGCTTATCGGCAGGCGGGCCGTACCCATAGCTCATACCCATGCAGCCAAGCCCGAGGGCCGAAACTTCCAAGTTACTATTTCCCAGTTTGCGCTTCTGCATTATTGCTCCTTCTCAGGTTGTTAAAAACGAAATCAGCCACAGAGACGCAGAGCCACAGAGATTAATTCCCAAGAAGAGCAAGCTAAACAAACGGGGTTCGTTCGTACCCTCTCCGTGTCTCTGTGCTTCGGTGGCTTGTTCGTCTTATTCATGACGCACCATGCCGGTTACTCAGATTTGAGAGAAGCCATATCGATTGAGAAGCGATACTTCACGTCAGACTTGATTAGTCGCTCGTAGGCTTCGTTGACCTTCTGGATGGAGATGACTTCGACGTCGGCGGTAATGTTATGTTCGCCGCAAAAGTCGAGCATCTCCTGGGTCTCGGCGATACCGCCGATCATAGAGCCGGAGAGACTGTGACGCCCCATGATGAGGGCGAATGCCGAGATGCCCAGGGGCTTCGCCGGCGCGCCGACAAGGGTGAGATGGCCGTCGCGGCCGAGCAGGTTGAGATAGGCATTGATGTCGTGATCGGCGGACACCGTATCAAGGATGAAGTCAAAGCTGCCGGCGTGCTTCTGCATCTCGTCGCTGTTGCGAGAGACGACGATTTCGTCAGCCCCGAGACGCAGCGCGTCTTCCTTCTTGTCGGGCGAGGTGGTGAAGACGACGACGTGAGCTCCGAACGCATGAGCAAACTTCACACCCATGTGGCCCAGGCCACCCAAGCCCGCCACGCCAACTTTCTTGTCCCTGGTGACGCCCCAGTGGCGCATGGGAGAATATGTTGTAATCCCCGCACAGAGCAACGGCGCGGCTCCAGCGAGATCGAGGTTTGAGGGAACGCGCAGAACGAAGCGTTCATCGACGACGATGCTGTCGGAGTAGCCACCATAGGTGACGCCTCCGAGATGTTTGTCCGGCGAGTTGAAGGTGAGAGTCACATTCGGGCAGAACTGCTCAAACCCTGCTCGGCACTGGGCGCAGTTACCGTCCGAGTCGACCATGCAACCCACCGCGGCGAGGTCACCGGCTTTGTACCTGGTGACTGCAGAGCCGACCTTAATGACACGGCCGACGATCTCATGGCCGGGGACAATCGGGTATACGGTGGGCATGAATTCGCTCCACTCGTTACGCACTGAATGGAGATCGGAGTGGCAGATGCCACAGAAAAGGATCTCGATCTGCACGTCATGTTCGGTTAGATCGCGCTGTGCGATTGTGGTGCGGGCAAGCGGTGATGTCTCGCTTGCCGCAGAATAGGCTTTCGCGTCGTACATGGATTCAATACTCCTTTATTCAAACACACTAGTATGTAGTGTAGATAAACCAAACTCTGCCGGATGGTTGTGTCTTTTTGTTCAAGATTTAATCAGCTCCGATATTCTTCGGCGCTGACCTTTTCCATCCACTCGACGGTCTTGCCGTTGAGGTGTTCCAAAATGGCAATGTGCGTCATCGCCGTGGTTAATGTGGCCCCGTGCCAATGCTTCTCACGCGGCGGGCACCACACCACATCGCCCGGCCGAATTTCAACCTTGGGTTGGCCCTCAAAAGTCCAGAAGCCGGTGCAGTAGCCCGACTGTCAAGGAGGGCTCCCGAAAGACCCTCCAAAGCCCTCCTTGACAGTCGGGCTACTGCACCGCTCTAGGGGGCCGGCGTCCCACGGATTTGGCAGGTTGTTTGAAAAAGCAGTCTTGCCACAGAGGCACGGAGACACAGAGACCATTGCAGTCAAAGAAAGTCATGTTTGTTTGCATTTCTAATTATTTGAATCGCCATTCTCTCTGTGACTCTGTGCCTCTGTGGCTTGATTTGCTTTTTCCACCTGGGGGTCCGCCACCTCCACCCCAGGCTTTACGCTGTCGGTGCTCTGCACGTTTTTCTGAAGAGACAGCCACAGCGTGAACCTTGAATTGTTGAGAGCCGCAGCCAATAGGAGGTCAACGCTGTCGACGGTACTCGCTTGGTCTAAGCCTCGTTTCCTTTCCAGCCTTTCTATTGTGTTGGTCAACTAAATAATTACTCACCTCTCCGAGATTCTGAAGATTTCTCAGAAGTGGGACTTCGCTATCCCGAAAGCGAAACGCCTCACCTACCTAATCTCACCCGTCACAAACCACCGTGATCCGCCTCGCGCCCAAACCATGAGCTAACCAATGAATCCATCCAGCTAACGATTAGGGCCGAAATTTCGTCTTTCTTTCTAAAAGTGCCGGCAGGATTCCAGCAGGCATCCTTGAACTTTGATCCATTTGGTCGTTTGGCATGCACTTTGACATGTAGCGCGCGACAAGCTGTGTTTCAACTCCGGCCAAATTGTATTTCGGAGTTGTTCTAAAAGACTTTACGCGGTTTGTTTCCACTCAGTCAGTTTCACGATCACGTTCATGGATATCAAGCGACCCGGAAAAACTAAACTCAAGAAGCGCATTCGCAGCGCGATCTTCATCGTCATTGGTCTGGCCGCGATTGGCGGCATAACTTTCGGAAAGAAAGACGAAAT
>DATGYM010000161.1:0-2766 GCA_035297925.1 Pyrinomonadaceae bacterium
GTTCCACAGCCGGCGATTTGGTCTCACGGAGTGCCGTGCGCGGCGTCAGCCCCGCCGCCGCAAAGAGGCTTAGGAGTTGGGGTTCGGTCCATCCAGTCTTCAAATATTCGATCACTGTCGGCGTGTAGCCCGCAGCTTCGATAATTGCCAGAACGTTGCGAGACGTCCCACACTCGGGGTTGTGGTAAATTACGATATTCATCTCTCAACTTCCTGCCCTCGCGACGCGCTGCCGCACAGTCGCGCCCGCCTCGTACCAGCCACCGGTACTATTCACAATCTTCACGACCGAAAGCATGACCGGCACCTCAATCAGGACGCCGACCACGGTCGCCAGAGCCGCACCGGAGTTGAACCCGAAAAGGCTGATCGCTGCAGCGACGGCCAACTCGAAGAAGTTACTAGCGCCGATGAGTGCGGATGGCGCCGCCACGCAGTGCGCCTCCCCTGTTGCGCGGTTCAGAAGATAAGCAAGACCTGAATTGAAATAGACCTGTATCAGGATCGGCACCGCCAACATGGCGATGATTAGTGGCTGTGCGAGGATTTGTCCGCCCTGAAAGCCGAATAGGAGCACCAGCGTCGCGAGCAACGCCACAAGCGAAATTGGCTGTAGTGTGGACAAAAGGCGTGTGAGTGCCGCACTTCCGCCGTTTGCGATCACGCTGCGCCGAATGATCTGCGCAATGATGACTGGCACTACGATGTATAGGACGACCGAGAGAAGCAACGTCTGCCATGGCACGGTAATCGCAGAGAGGCCGAGAAGCAGTCCCACGATAGGTGCGAAGGCAAACACCATGATGACGTCGTTGAGCGCAACTTGGCTCAGCGTAAAATGCGGTTCTCCGTCCGAAAGGTTGCTCCAGACGAACACCATAGCCGTGCAGGGCGCGGCGGCGAGCAGGATGAGTCCCGCGATGTAACTGTCGATCTGATCCGCCGGCAGATACGGCCTGAACAGCCACCCGATAAACAACCAGCCCAGCAACGCCATCGAGAACGGCTTCACGGCCCAATTGATGAAGAGAGTGACCCCGATGCCCCGCCAATGCTCCTTCACCTGCGACAAGGCCGCAAAATCGATCTTCACGAGCATGGGAATTATCATCAGCCAGATCAGGGTCGCTACCGGCAGATTGACCTTTGCAATCTCGAACGAACCGACGACTTGGAACACAGTGGGAAAGAAGTGCCCGAGTGCAATGCCAACAATGATGCAAAGAGCAACCCAAATGGTGAGGTAACGTTCAAAGGTCGACATGATTTTTGCTCTTTGGGAGTGAGATCAGAAGGCGGGCGGGCGCGCTCATACTGCCGCACTTATTGTTTATCGTCCGCGCATGTTACATGGCCGTTCTTTGAACAGTCCGTCAAGCTCGCGCGGTGGCTTCGACTGCGTGGCAATTCTGACACGCAGTCCCCTATTTCGTTTTAATCAACGAAAAAATTGCTCCACCCCCAGTTTCAAAAACGGGGACTAAAGCCCGCTGCGCTGCTTGGCCAAACGCTCGTGTTTCATTTTCCTTGGATTGATGGGCATGGGACCGATCCGTAAGAGCAGAACACGCAACAATCGCCCGGCCTCGGCTTCAGCCTCTCGCCACATCCCTTACAGTCATAGAAGAACTGGCAAGCGTCGGAAGGCATCTGTTCAACTGCTTGGTACCCACACTTCGGACAGGTGATTGTGGATTTTTCGATCATGGTACCGGACAGACTAGTGTTGCATCTGCAGGTGCAGCATAGAACTCTGCCGACAATGTTTCATGCAAATGTCATAGTCTGTTTTGCACGCCGCCTTCGAGTGGGCCGTTAAGCATGCCCGGTGAAAGTCGCGACACTCCTTGCAGTTATCTGCAGCTCGCACAGGACCGAGCACTGACAAGTAGCCGATCACCGCAATGGAAACGGTAGTGATAGTTTTCATTTCGATCCCCCTATTGCACACGAGATCTCCCAACGGATTTTAGTGGCTGACCGGAGCTCAGCCCGCATCAGCTTTGTATAAAGCCTTCTCCTCAGGCGGCTTCACATGTTGGAACGAAACTAACAGTGCGAGGTCATAGACAATCTTTAGTACCCCGCAGATCACCAATGGAAATCCTGAAAACGGCAAACCTAACAGAACGCCAGCGAAAGCTGGGCTAATCGAGGACGCAAGACTACGAGGAACGGCCGTAATGCTGGCTGCGGCCGGGCGCTCAGGGGGTGTCACCACGGCCATGACGTAAGACGTGCGCGTAGGAACATCCATTTGCGAAAGTGCGGCCCTCACCAGCAGCAGGGCAAGAGCAAGGATCAAACTTGGCGAAAATGCTGCGGCAATCAGAAAGATACTGGATGGGATGTGGGTAAAGACCATCGTGTTGATGAGGCCAAATCGCTTTGAAAGCCACGCAGCAACCGGATAGGAAAATGCGCTCAGCGTGCTCGTCCAGAAAAAGAATACGCTTGCCGCCGAAAGTGACATGTCGAAACGCTTGAACAGCCACAGCGCCAACAGCGATTGAACGACAAAACCGCCTGCAAACGCATCAAGACTGAACAGGGCGGCCAGTCTGTAAACAACTCGGCGCGATGGCCCGAGCGGAGCACTCGGACGCTCCTCCTCCATTTGCGCATGCGGCAAGCGCCGGTACAGGGCGGCACATACAAGGCCGAGCAAGGCATAGGCGTAAAACATGATTTTGAAAGCGCTTATCTTGTCGATGTTGGCAAAGGTCATAAAGTCAGGCAGCGCCGCGGCCAATGACCCGGCAGCCA
>DATGYM010000162.1:0-4054 GCA_035297925.1 Pyrinomonadaceae bacterium
CCGCGAGCGCTACACCTCCGGTGGCCCATCGGCCATTTCAGAAACGCTTAAGCACCAGCGCGTAGAAAATCCTCGTACTCATTGACTGCTTTCTTCGACTGCTTTCTTCGCCCTCATTCAGTGCGCGGTCGGCAGCCTCTTAAGCCTTTGATAACCAGAACAGCCTCACAGTAATTAGCGCTTTCGGTTCAGCGTCGCGCAGAGCCTCTGGCTTGGATAGTCCAAACCGAGGCTCTTTCTATTTTCGGATTTCGGCGGAAGTGGCCACGTAAATATTCCTGCCTTTCGCAAACAAAGAGAGGCCGTAATAGCATGCAGATGGGCGCCGGTATCGCGAGTACAGGACAAGGTGCCCCTTAAGACACGCTCCGTCGTGCTGCCTCAAAGAGCATCAAGAAATCCATGGTGACCGGTCCCAATATATATTGCCGCGGCGAGCTGTTTCCTCAGCTAGAACCATACAGCAATCGATTAAGACCCTGGCGTCCTTGTGTCGCCAACGTCGTTTAAAGATGCCACCCCGCACATTCCTCATCCACTTCTCCTACTTTAACGCCAAGCTTTGTCTCGATTTCCGAAGGTGTTGCGAATGCTTCAGCGCTTAATCCGTTAGAAGCGCGGGTCTTTATCACCATGGTCCTTCGATATCTTATGCGAGACCGCGGGGATTCTGTGGCCTTAGCCGGCAGTTTTGGTGCGGCCTTCCCCTAGCTTCTCGAGCGGCGTCTCGATCTGTTGCGGCGCGCGCCACGAGGGCACGAGATCAGCCGGCCGCAATGTCTGCGACGACGGCCTAATGGGTGGAAGTGGAACTAGATCCGTGGTTGGTATGGGTCTGAACTCATTCGATCCGAATTGCTCACTGAGGAACTCGTAAAGTATTTTGGCACCCGCTCGCGCGCGCTGACCAAGAGTTACGGTGGCCTGCGATCCGACAACACATGCTTCGGGCTGCCGTTCGCAGAAATGTTGGATATCGGCCGCGACGACTTTGGCCGCCCAGAGGGCTTCGCTGGTACTGACCTGAGACTTCGGCACGGACTGCGAGCCGGCGCTCGGCAGCAAGATCAAAACGATGCCCAGCCAGAATGTCATTCGCAGGAGGAACCACATGACCCGACCCTATTTTCCAGCGGTATAGTTGCCTCGTCTGTAACCTTTCAAGAATCCCCCGTTGATACTGTTCAGCGTGAGGCCGCCGTGGCGAACACTGCCTGCGGATCGGCCAGCGAGACCCACAAGTTTGGGTTAGCCTGTGCGCTACCACGTCCGAAAACTTACGCAGCCGCTAAGTTTGCTCGACCACGGCGGGCGACACCAGGTTATCGTAAAAAAAGGGTTAATAACGCATCGGGGTGTGGGCCATTAGGGTTAACAAACACGCGCGCCATTTGCGCGTACGCCGAGCGATTAATCTTCCTCATATAGTTGGGCTCTGCCCAGGGCCTCTTGCCCGAAAACGTTCTCTAATGCCCATATCCGAGGGCCAGAAGTTGGTGAATGACTTCGCAACCCGGCAAATTTAGCGTGCGCTGAGTGGAGAGGACGGCGATTATCCCCCCTGCCGGATCGGGGTTTGTCGATGTGCAGTCAGCGAAATGCGCAGGTCGAGTTCCCGGAACTCACGATAGATTCGTCGCAGCCAGTGTTGCAGCTCGATATTAGCGTCCACATCGAAGGCCGCGGCATTTTCGGAATCCGCGAACGAGAAGGGTGGCCGCTCGACGTACTTGCGCACGTTCGCCGCAAGTAATGGGAGTCGCACGATGACAGTACCGCTGCCTATCGGTGCGTACTTATTATTCCCGTATTGCGCGGCGCCGAAGATCTCATTGTGAACCGGCGCGAGCATCACTTCGGGCAATCGGCTGCAGAGGCCGCGATAGGCTTCGACCGACGTTCGGTCCGGCGACATCAGGTACAGGAGCACTGGTACGATGCCGCGGCGAGTTGCTTCTTGGGCAAAGCCGAACTGATTGGCCAGCACGAAGAAATGTTCGAACGACGCCCGACCAAGGTCGACGATCTTGGCGGCATCATCTTCGGTCATCAAGCGGTCAAACAGCGCCATCTGTCCTTTGAGGTCGTCGATCGTCGAACGAGTGACGTGCTCGGGCAGGAACTGCGCCAGGGTACCCTCACCGGCATTGAGGTCAAAAGCTGCAACCGGTCTGCCTTCCTGCAGATGAAAGTCAGTGAGCAGGCGCGCCAACAGCGTCTTTCCAACGCGCGGCCGTGGCGACGTGATGATGGCGATAGAGTTACGGAACGACATCAAACACCCGGACACCGCCCGCGCATCGGCTAGCACCGGCACTCGGCTAGCCAGCGACCTGGCGGATGTTCTTTTCTGACTTTGGTGAAACCAAGTCGACGAGCTTGACGCGGTCAAATTCGCCCCAGACTTGGCCTAGCCAGTGGCGCACATAACCGCGCAGTACGAATGAATAGTTTGCCGTCTCGCCTTTTGCATTTTTGTTGGCGACGAATGACGCATAGGGAATGCCGGCCACTTCCACCTGCTCGCAAGCCATCTCGTTGAGCTTTGGAATGGTGATTTCTTCGGCGCCCTTAATTTTCTTGAAAAATGATTTGTAGGTCGTCGGATCCCACTCGAAGAACGAGGTTTCGTTGATGTGGTTCTTAACCAGGAAGTAGTTGGCGTCCCCAACAAAGCGAGCCGTTTCGGCAATTTCCTCGAGCGAAGCGATTGATGGACCCAGGATATGGAACATGGCGAGAGTGATCTGCCCCGTCTTTCCCAACTCGATGAAGCCGATGTCGCTCAATGCCTGCAACGTCGAGGATAATAGGCCGGCGCGGACGTCGATTACCGTTACCTTGGCTTCGGCACTGCCTACCGTGTCGAAAATCTTCATCTGGTCAGCAACCGAGGTAACATCCACGATTTCGGTTACGTCCGGATGAAAGCGCTTGAGCGTGCCGCGCGGCGACTCGGTGTCGAAGGCCCGAGCTGGCATATGACGGGCCCCGAAATAGTCGAGCAAAGTGCGGGCGACAGTGGTCTTGCCGACGCCACCTTTATCGGCACCGATGAGAATTACTGCTGGTTTTGACATGGCACACTCTGAATGCAGGATATGGATAGGATGGACGTAGTTCATACCAAGCTACTATGCGAATTCAAACTGATTTATGGGGGGTAACATTAATCTTGATTATGCACCTCGTGCCTTATTGGACCGCCAGCATCGTGCTGAATTGCTTGGCGCTCGGCGTGAGTAGGAAGCGAACAAGATACGGGGAATGGAACGACGATCTGAGCGTCATGTTTATCGCTAGAGATAACAACTCTCCAAGAGTTCACTTCATCTGAGCCGGCATAAAACAATATCTTACCGATGAGCTTTCGCGCGTGATTATAAGCATCATTCAAGGTATGAAGCTCTTTGCCCGTATCATCAGTTATGTTGCGATTCACCGAAGTTAGATGAAAAAAGAAACGCGGCATCGAACCCTCCAAGCGTCCAGCATTGCCCATGCTTGATAGGGTGCAGATCTTGAGTTCGAGTCGCTTTTGGTGGTCGTAATTGAAACGATTTTGAGAAGAACAATCGTCAGATTTTATGAAAAACCAGCGACAACTTTTAATCAATACAATAGCTGGCCGAGACGATCCAAATTAAGATGCAAAAAACAAAAGAGCGCTGCAGTTGGGGGTATAAAGTTTAAGCTGCCCCCATTTCCGAACAAAGAGAGCGGCTCGATCTCTGCTCCAGCCCCCAAAGAAGATCGGCGCCGATATTCTTGTGTCCAACGTTCTCAGAACGCTTATTTTATTTCTCGCCGCAATCTAGAATATTGACGAAGGGAATTTGACAGCAACGTCAGTAACGTTGGTCTATAAACGCTGTTTTCGCCAATTTGCGTGAAGATCATTTCTTGTGATCGCAACTCTGAGTTCCGTAGCGCATCGAGGTCATCAAGAGTGAAATCTTGGCGAATTGATTCTTTCATAACTGTCTGGTCTTGCCGAGGCGTTACATTGCTAGTTGCTCGTTGTTTGTACCAGCACGCACTGTCCATCTGCAAT
>DATGYM010000163.1:0-3003 GCA_035297925.1 Pyrinomonadaceae bacterium
GGATCTTTATCATCGACTTAATGTCGTTGCGATTACCCTACCACCACTCAGGGAACGCAAGGAAGACATTCCGAGCCTGGCAGATTTCTTTCTGCGAAAATTTTCCACTGCGACCCGGCACAGTGTCACTAAGATCAGCGAGGAAGCGATGGAAGAAATGATGGCGTATGAATGGCCGGGCAACGTCCGCGAGTTAGCTAATGCTATCGAGCACGCCATAGTGCTGGGCTCGGGCGCCGTGATCGAGGCAACGGATCTGCCGTCGCGCTTTGGGAGTGAAGTGCTTCTGCCAACACCAGAAGCTTTATCTTACCGCGATGCCGTTAATGTGACGCGGAAGGAACTTGTAATCAAAGCCTTGCGGAAGACGCACGGTAATCGTGCCGCTGCGGCGCGCTTGCTAGGACTCGAGAGCAGATATTTCCTGCGGCTGATGAAGTCCCTCGCAATCGAATAAGTCGATACTGAAAGTTAAGTTAGATCTTAATGACATGAGCATTCGACTAACTCAATATCTTAGCTAAATTTCTCCACTGGCACTCCAGTTTGCTGAAATAGGTCAACTGCAATGACCCACAACGGACCCCCATCAGAACAAACAGTTGATCTTCACAGTGTACACACCTCCAATCTGCCAGAACTGTTTGACCAACTTCAGATCAGCTTGATCGTTTCGACTTATCAAGCGGGCAAAGCCATCATCATTCGCAACGACGGCGGCACACTCAACACTCACTTCCGAACATTCGCAAAGCCTATGGGCATCGTCGCCGATCAAAACAAGCTGACCATCGGCGGCGCCAACACCGTCTGGGAATACCGCAATATGTCGGCAGTGGCGAAAAAGTTGGACCCACCGGGTAAGCACGATGCCTGCTATCTACCGCGCCGGATTCATGTCACCGGCGATATCGACATCCATGAGCTGGCGCGAGACGGCAACGATGAACTCTGGGTGGTCAACACTCGCTTCTGTTGTCTTTGCACGCTCGACGCCGAACACAGTTTCTATCCGCGTTGGCGTCCCTCGTTTGTTAGCGCATTGGCGCCCGAAGATCGGTGTCACTTAAATGGCATTGCGATGGTCGATGGACACCCCAAGTATGTTACCGCGCTAGGTGAAACCGACACGCTCGGCGGTTGGCGGGCGAACAAAGCCCGGGGCGGCGTGCTGATCGACGTGGACAACAATCAAGTCCGGCTCCGCGGATTGTCCATGCCGCACTCCCCTCGCTGGTACCAAGGCACACTCTGGCTGCTTGAATCGGGCGAAGGAAGCTTGGCGCAAGTCGATCTTGAGCACCGGACATGGCGCACGATCGCGCAGCTGCCTGGCTTTACGCGTGGAATCGATTTTCTCGGACCGCTCGCCTTCATCGGCCTATCGCAAGTGCGTGAGAGCGCGGTGTTCAGCGGCATTCCTTTGGTCGAGCGCGTGCGAGACCGCACCTGCGGTGTTTGGGTGGTTAACATCGAAAACGGCCAGACCATCGGGTTCCTGCGCTTCGAAGCTGGCGTGCAAGAAATTTTTGCCGTGCAGGTGCTGCGCAACATGCGGTTTCCGGAGTTGTTGGAATGGAGTGATGAACGCCTTGGCAGTTCCTACGTCCTGCCGGACGAAGCGCTGGCAGACGTGGTTTGCAAAACGAACCGGAAGTAAATTGATTGACCTTTTCTGTTTTCGCTACGCACCTGCCTTGAAAATACCGCGGAACGCGAAGGGACGCTGGTGGTCAAATTAATGAGTATGACCGGGCTGTGGGCGATCGTAAAAGATTCCTGCTGCGTCATTGCCGACCGGCACTTTGTCCACAACTTTGCCGAACTATATAACACTATGTGTTCAAATGTTCTGCTGGGCCAAATGGTCCCGACGATGCTACCGAGCTAGACGCGATTAAGGCGGCGGAGCTGGAATGGAATGATGTTCATGCATGACGATCCACTGATCGCGAATCTTACGTAAACCAAGCGTTAAGCGAAATTCCAGATCAATTCTCTCCTGGTTCGCCTCCGCGCCAGCACAATGCATGACGGCAGTGACAAACGCCACATCGTCGCCTGCAGTAACGGTCATCTCATCGATGTCAAAGACGCCGAAATCATGAGCCCAGGAAAAGAAAAGATCCCAGCTTTTCTTGTAAGCTTCTATTCCTTTTAATTGCAGCGGTGGTGGAACATCGAACATCAATATTTCCGGAGAATGATTAGCAAGTATCGCATCGACATTCTTGGTACGAACTGCATTTGCCCAGTTGACAATTAGCTCACGAATCGCGGCTTCATTTGTTCTTTTGTCAATTTCATTCATTGCCAAAACTCGCCTGGTCGTCATCGGCGAACCGACTCACGGTTATATCGACGGCCCACTCTCGGTCTGTTTTTTGGTGATAATCCATTCAATTCTGTGGTCTTGTGGTTTATCTCCGAGATAATCGCAGATTACCAGAAGCGGTTCATAACGCCCAACGGTAAGTAACAGTGATGCCTATTCGAAATTTCGTGGTTTTACCTTTTGGTGGTTCATAGCCAAAGAGAAATATTCATATTTTCCGAACAGTGAAGGTATCACATTACCGACACGGGGGCGACGCGTTCTCAGAACCGCGGGAAGGATAGACCGCAGGATTATTACGCGCCTCAATTCGATGATGCCGAGTTTCATGTGTGCTCAATCCATTTTTTCTAGTAGAGGCTCTGCAATCCTCGCTCGCATATCCTCATTTCGTGTCATATCGATTTGACACTCAACAGCTCGAACTGTGGACACCAGTGCAAGCGAGCATTGCGGATGCTGTCCTTAATAGCTGATGGTATCTAAGTTGCTCTTAAATGCGTCCTGAGCGCGGTATCTCAATCGGACGAAAGGATCCGTACATGAAACTACTTCACTCAGTAGGAGATTTCCTGACGCAATTTCTGGCTCTCTTCGGCCGTAGTGAGGGAGCGGGTCTTGCGAGATATTTTGTTTGGTTTGTGATCGGAGTTCGGTTGTGAAGGGCC
>DATGYM010000164.1:0-1621 GCA_035297925.1 Pyrinomonadaceae bacterium
GTTTGTGGGCGGTCGAGCCGCCACAAACCCGCTTCGCTCGTATCCTCGCTACGGGGGTCGCTCCCGCCCTTGAGGGAAGTGAGATCCATACATGTTCTACATGCCAAACAACATCCATTTTTGAAGCGGCTGGACATGGAGAATCCACAATGGCAGGACCACCATGATTTGCAGACACGACAGACCACGCGGGTAAAGTCCCCTATCAAGGCAGCACTGATAGGACAGCCTCTAACGCAACTAGGTTACGAGAGGATCAGGGCGACGCCGGGGGGCGGCGTCTTTCCAGAGGGCAAAGAAGTCTTGGCATTTGATGCGGCTCTTGGTGGTATCGCCCTGGAGCGCGTAGGCGCGTGCGGCGGTGTCGGAACGCGTTGATTGTGATCGCTCGGAACCGTCCCGAACCAGGGACAACTAGTATTCGATTCAGAACACAGTTAATCTATTATATAGGGGCAAACACAATGACGATCCAGGTCGAACTCAACGCGGAAATAGAAGCGCAGCTCGTGGCCGAAGCCCGCGTCCAGGGCATACCTCTGGAAAAAGTAGCGGAACGTCTCTTGCAGGAAGCTCTGGCTTCTCGCTCTCTGCCTCAAGTGAATCTGACTGTGGCAGAGTTCCATGCGATGCTCAATGCCCTGTCAGTAGGTTCCGAGGGATTGCCCAAGCTGCCGACTGAGAGCTTCACCCGCGAGAGTTTCTATGAGGAGCGCGCCTAAATGGTGGGCACGACATACCTAGTTGACAGCAACGTCCTTCTTCGCTGGGTAAAGCCAGATGATCGTGACTATCCCCTCGTGGTTTCGGCGATTGATGCGACTCTGAAGGGCGGTGCTGTGTTCTGCTACACGTCACAGAACGTTGCGGAATTCTGGAACACTTGTACTCGCCCACTTGACCGCAATGGGTACGGGCTGTCTCCCCAGGAAGCTGATCGTCGGGCGCGGTGTTTTGAAGACAAGTTGCGGCTGCTGCCGGACAGTTTGGCCGTACACCACGAATGGCGCAAACTGCTTGTTGTGAGTAACGTCTCCGGGGTTCAGGTTCACGATGCGCGATTGGTGGCCGCAATGCGAGTACACGGCGTCGGCAAGATTCTGACGTTCAACGAAAAGGACTTCGCTCGTTACACAGATATCGAAGCCATTAATCCTCGAACCATTTCAGCTAAGCATCCATGAGCGTCTGAGTGCAGAGCTGCTCGTCGAGATCTGCAATCAGTCTGCAATCACTTAACCCTGCGTGCCGACAGAAAGGTACGATATTGAGCGGTCGCGCTCAGCCCGCTCTTCGGACAGATTCCACGTCCTTACTCCACTCCAAGTTACTGTGCCGTAAATGTGCCGCGACTGGTCTAAAGCAATGAGGTTTTCGAGGTTTTTGAGGCCACCTCGGGACCTTCCGTGCGAGCTGATGTTGGGGGTAAGCCATTGATTCATTTAGGCAGACGACACTTTGTCTAGTCCAGTGAAGTTTACCTTACAAGCAGGAGGTCGCGTGTTCGAATCACGCACTGCCCACCATTCTTCGTTGTTTTCTCTTTAATCCGAAGTTCACACCGGGCCGGCGGCTAGCGAGCGCTAAATCTGCTTGCCCTCGGGAGGCCATTCCAGACCCA
>DATGYM010000165.1:0-26769 GCA_035297925.1 Pyrinomonadaceae bacterium
TATTTCTATTCCCGTGCCGGCGCGCGCAGCCATCTCACATGAAGAAGACGTCAAACCGGCAGCGCCCATGTCCTGGATTCCTGCGACCGCCCCGCTGCGCATTGCCTCCAGGCAGGCTTCGAGCAGTAACTTCTCAAGAAACGGATCGCCAACTTGTACTGTGGGCCGCTTTGCCAACGCCGCATCGTCAAACTCCGCGGAAGCCATGGTGGCGCCGTGAATCCCGTCGCGTCCCGTTTTTGCGCCAACGTAGAGGATTGGATTACCGAGCCCGGTTGCCTTGCCGAAGAAAATCTGATCGCGACGCACGAGGCCTAACGCGAAAGCATTGACTAACGGATTCAGCGAATAAGCATCGTCGAAAGCGACTTCACCACCGACCGTTGCTACGCCAAACGCATTACCGTAATGAGCAATCCCGCCGACGACGCCGGCAAGCAAAGAGCGATTTCGTCGTC
Source organism: Pyrinomonadaceae bacterium (assembly GCA_035297925.1). Classification (GTDB taxonomy): domain Bacteria; phylum Acidobacteriota; class Blastocatellia; order Pyrinomonadales; family Pyrinomonadaceae; genus PSRF01. The sequence goes on from DATGYM010000165.1 coordinate 459, forward strand.
CGTGCTTCGGATGGTCGAGAGAACCAAAGCGCAGACTGTTCATGGCCGCGACTGGTCGCGCGCCCATGGTGAAAACGTCGCGCAGAATTCCTCCCACGCCCGTCGCGGCTCCCTGAAACGGTTCGATAAACGAAGGATGATTATGCGACTCGATTTTGAAGGCGGCGCACCAGCCGTCGCCAACATCTACCACACCCGCATTTTCTCCGGGAGGCACGACGATGTGGTCGCCAGTGGTGGGCAGCCGGCGCAGGTGAAGGCGAGAAGACTTATACGAGCAATGTTCCGACCACATAACCGAGAAGATGCCAAGCTCGGCAAACGTCGGCTCGCGTTTCATGAGCGACTTGATGCGTTCAAATTCTTCCGGCGTTAGATTGTGAGCAGAAATTACTTCAGGAGTGATTGATTCCATAAAGAAAGTAAGCAGTAGGCAGACGGCAGAAGGCAGAACGCGAAACAGGCGGGCTTATGCTTTAGATCTTGCTGCTGCTCACTGCCTACTGCTTACTGCTTACTAGTTTTTCAATAGCGTTGCGCAGATCTTCCGTCTTGACGCGGCCAAAGTGCTTATAGACGACCTCGCCTTTGTTGTTGTAAAGAAACGTCGCCGGCAACGCGCCCCCCCACTCGCGATCGACTGAGTTAATCGCTGGCTCAGGATCGGCCACGTTCAACAGGTAGACAGGCATCCTGGCGTTCATCTGACGGAGAAACTCCGGGACGGCCGTATTAATGTCCGCCAGATCGTCGAGCGTGATGGCGATGAAGTCCAGTCCTTTGCCCCGATAGTCCTTGTCGATCTTCACGAGATCGGGAAACTCGTCGCGACACGGATCGCACCAGGTTGCCCAGTAATTGACCAGCAACGGACGTGTGCCGTCGCCTTTCAGCAAGCCGCGCATTTCCTCGGCGTTAATGGGGCGCACGGCGGCAAGTGGTTCTGCCGCCGCCGTGCTGCGAGGCTTAAGCGCGGTGTTTCCCTGACCAGCCGCCGAAAATGCCAACCACAATCCGGTGACAAGGACAATAGCGCCGCCGAAAACCCGTTGTGCTCTTGTTGCTGCGTGTTTCATCAAATCTGCATTCTATTCGGGACGCTTGATCGAACAGCCGAAGGCATTGGCCGTCGTCTTGGGTACTGGTTTGCCCGCGAGCGTCGCTTCCAGCGCATCGCGCAATTCGCTGGTATTGACTTGTGAGACGTCGCGGCTGTTGTCTATGCGACCGTGATAAAGAAGCTTATTATTGGTGTCCAGAAAATATGCCTCAGGGGTTCTGGTTGCACCCAACATGTCGGCGATCTTGTTGCCGTTGTCCTTAAGAATTGGGAACGTCAAATTGTTTTTTGCGGCGTGATCTTTAACGTCGGCGGCCGACTCGGTCGAGTTGGCGTTGATGCCGACGACGCTTATGCCGCGGGCCTTGTAGTCCTGGGCCAGCTTTTCCATGCGCTCATTGTAAGCGTTGGAAACGGGGCACTGCACCGCGACGAAGATCAAAACCGTGCCGTTCTTTCCCTTGAGCGAAGTCAGCGAATGGGTCGCGCCACTGGCATCGGGAAGGGTGAAATCTCCAATCGTCGAGCCGATGATTGGCGGCGCCGGAATGTCAGCGTCCACCGTTCGCGCACTTACCACCAAAGCCAGGGCAGACAGAGCCAAAGTCAGTGAGATAACAGCCAGCTTTTTCATGGGTAGTAACTCCTCCCGAACACAAAAAAACATTGAATTGAAGCAATGGGGAACTGGAGCAAAAGATTATCAGTCTGGGGTGAGGCGGTCAATTACAGCGCGGTAGCTCCGGATGCTTCACACGCTCATCCGGCGCTACCGCGCTCGGTTCTGTAGGTGCTTAGCATCCGGCGCTACCGCGCTCGGTTCTGCGTGCGTCTTGCAAGGGCGACAATCACGCTCAATGTGACGGTGACCAAAGCTGAAAGCAAACAGAATTGGCAGAAGTGTCTGATGACAAAAGCCTGCAGGTAGAGCAGCCAGAGCGTAGTTAAGAACATGGCGCCGACTAACAGCGTGAGCAGCGTGCCCATTCCCCTGTAGCCAAAGGCAGCGAGGGTGGCGAGACTGAAGACTGCGAAATAAGCAATAGCGCCAATTCCTGCCAGAGGAAAGCCGCGCACTGTGGCGTATTGACTGGAGAGCACTTCAGAACAACCAGAGACAAGGGTACAACGCACGCTGCGACCGGAAAGATGCTCGACGGTGAGATAAATTGCGTCGGCGAGCCCAACGAGTGAAATTAGGGCCGCGGCGCTATAAAGCACAACACCTCGACGACCCGGACTTGGCTGGTTTGGTTCCCCCACGAATGTTTACGGATGAGCCGCCAGTTCCGCGTCGATCAGTGGTTTTAGCTTGTCAGGCGCAAGGGACTCAAAAGGCACTTCACGCCCATTCATAAAGACTGTCGGCGTCCCTTGCACTCCCAGCGAGTGGGCACGTTTGCCGTCAAGAAAGATCCGTTGCTCGACAGTTTCGCTTGTGTTATCACGGCGGAATTGTTCGACGTTCAAACCAATCTTTGTCGCATACCCTTCGAAAATGGGCCTCACATCAAACGCTTCGTGCCATCCCTTCTGGTTTTCATAAATCATGTCGTGCATTTCCCAAAACCTTCCTTGCAGGCCGGCAGCCTCAGCCGCTCGAGCGGCGGCGAGGGCATGCGGGTGAGTCGGCACCAGGGGAAATTCCCGAAAGATTATGCGCAGCTTTGCTGGCCCATACTCCACGGCAAAGTTTTTTAGGATCGGGTGCAGCATGCCACAAGGTGGACATTCAAAATCGCCAAACTCTTCAAGGGTGACCAGAGCGTTTGCGTTTCCCATCGCATGGGGTGGGTTAGCTCCCTCAACGGCCTGCGCCGCTACGTTGGAGGCGGGTGACGCATTTGCCGCAGGTAAAGCTTCCGGAGTTTTAGAAGCAGAGCGTTGGAGATAGCGGACTGTCAAAAGTCCGGCTCCCAACACCAGGGCGATAATAATAAACGGCAGTAATCGCTTCATCGTTAGTTAGAAAGATTGTCAGCGTTAGGATCAAAACCGAAGATAGCGGATCAGCGAACGGTGTAAAAAACTGTCCGGTCAAGATCGCCATTAACGTAAACCTGGACTTTGTATTTGCCGGTGGGCCAATCCTGCGGCAGCGTCAGGTGTCCATGCACTACGTTTTCGAGGGCTCTGGTTTTGTAATCGATCTCTTTGATCTTTTGGTTCTGGCTGCCGTCGGCGTCAACGATCCACCAGGAAAACTTCATCTGTGTCCCCGCCTTTGCGGAATTCAAACTGGTAACGCAATGGATGGTCCGGTCGCCCGGTGCAAAGGTGTCGGTTTCATCGCCCGGAGATCCGTTTCCATCGTCTTTGGCCATGTGAATTTCTTTGATGGCTGCGCCGGACCCGAGGTCAGTCTCGGCACCGGGTTGGGTTTTCGAGTTGGCATTGGTGTTTGCATTCCCGACATTAGTATTGGCCTTCTTGCCAAGATTGCAGGCCAGGACGACAAAAACTAGAAGGCCCGCCGCGAGCCATGCTGGATGATGTTTCATCTCAATTTCTCCGGGGTTTGTTATCAGAAACCATTAGACCAGCTTAAGCGACCGCGGCCAGGGTGGCCGCGAGCGAACGAAAGATATCACGTCCATCACTCGAACCGAGCAGATCCTCACAGGCCCGTTCCGGGTGCGGCATCAAGCCAAGCACGTTGCGAGAATGATTGCAGATGCCGGCGATGTTGTCGCGAGAACCATTTGGATTTGCTGCTTCCGTCACATTGCCTTTCTGATCGCAGTAACGAAAGATGATGCGCCGTTCACGTTGAAGTTCTGCCAGCGTGGCGTCGTCGCAAACGTAGTTTCCTTCGGCATGGGCGATTGGGATTTGCAGAACGGAGCCAGGCTTCATCTCGTTGGTAAAAGGCGTATCTGCACTTTCAACGCGCACAAAAACGTGCTCACAAATAAAGTGGAGGTCACGATTTCGAATCAGCGCGCCGGGCAGTAGTCCTGCTTCACACAAAATTTGAAAGCCATTGCAGATTCCAAGGACAAAGCGGCCCGTGGCGGCAAACTTCTTTACCGATTCCATCACCGGCGAAAACCGCGCGAGCGCTCCGGCGCGCAGATAGTCGCCATAGGAAAAACCTCCGGGAATAATCAGCGCGTCGAACGAATTCAGATTTGTCTCGCGATGCCAAACAAAGTCAACCGGCTGGCCAACCTGCTTTGAGATCACGTGATAGGCGTCGTGATCGCAGTTTGATCCCGGAAAAACTATGATTCCAAACTTCACGCCTCGATCTCCACGCGATAGTCTTCAATAATTGGGTTGGACAAAACTTCGCGCGCCATGCGTGCCACGGATTCCCGCGCCTGGTCCCGGTCGGCCGAATCCTGCAGCTCAATTTCAAAATACTTGCCTTGGCGCACGTCGGCGATTCCGGTAAAGCCCAGCAGCTCGACGGAATGCTGGATAGCCTTACCCTGCGGATCGAGCACTCCCGGTTTAAGACTGACGAACACTTTCGCTTTCATTTCAGTGAAATGGCTCCCGCATATTCTCTCGTAGAGTGTGCATAGTAGGACATAACATTGCTTCATGTGTAGCGGATAGCATACTATCTCCGCCCACGTCGTTCGTAATTTGCTAAAAAGTTTACAGACAACCAAAATCAGGAGAATCGGATAAATGCAGAATCCTCCATCAGGTCAACCCAACCCGCCAGCAGGCTCGGGTTCTACCGGAAGCGGTCTGGATCCGAAAATCGCCGGCGCACTATCGTACATCTGGATCGTCGGATTGATCTTTTTCTTTATCGAGAAGGAAAACCGCTTCGTGCGTTTCCACGCCATGCAGTCAATCCTCTTCGGCATCGCCAATTCAGTGATCATGATGGTGCTTGTAATACTGGCCGTCGTTCTAACGTTTGCGTTTGGCATTGGTGGCGCAATAGTCGGCGGCGTTATAGGCACCGTGGTAAGCATGCTTGTATGGGTAGTATGGCTGATATTCTGGCTGTTTGTTTTGATCTTTATAGTCGGGCTGGTATACGCCGCTGTAAAAGCATACCAGGGTCAAATATTCAAACTGCCGATCATCGGCAACATGGCTGAGAAGATCGTCAACAAGTAGTTTGATCTGCAAACGCAAGTCGCAACAGGCTCGGCATTGATAGTTTCAGCTGCGGCCTGATTGCTAGTCAAAGACTCTGTCAAAGATCGCGTTAACATTGCGCAAGTAAGTGTCAAACATAAAGGCTCCATCAATCTCTTCGGGGGAAAGATGGAGCTTTATGTCTGTATCCTTCTTGAGCAGTTCCTTGAAGTTTTCATTTCGATCCCACACCTGCATGGCATTTCTTTGCACCCACTCGTAAGCCGTTTCCCTTGAGACGCCTTTGTTGGTGAGCGCGAGCAAAAGTTGCCCGCTGAATACCAGCCCCTTTGTTAGCTCGAGATTCTGTAGCATCCGTTCGGGATAAACTACCAATCCTTTAAGCAGAGATGTTGCTTTGTGCAGTATGTAATCGAGACCAATGCTGGCATCGGGCAGGGCTACGCGTTCCGCGGAAGAATGTGAAATATCGCGTTCGTGCCAGAGCGCGACGTTTTCCAGACCGACCAGACTGTGCGCTCGGATGATGCGCGCCAGGCCGCAAATTCGTTCCGAAATGATCGGATTTCGCTTGTGAGGCATGGCGCTCGAACCTTTCTGGCCGGCCCCGAAACTTTCCTGAGCTTCGCCGACCTCGGTGCGCTGCCAGTGACGAACCGTAAGCGCAAACTTGTCGAGCGATGAAGCAACAATGGCGAGCGAGCAAAGATACTCGGCATAGTTATCGCGCTGAATAATTTGGGTTGAAACCGGCGCCGGCTTTAACCCCAGTCGGGCGCAAACCTTGTCTTCAACTTCCGGATCGAGGAGCGCAAAGGTACCCACAGCGCCGCTTATTTTCCCCACCGCCACGGTCGCGCGCGCGCGCCTTAAACGTTCGCGATTGCGGCGCATCTCGTCGTACCAGAGCGCAAAGGTCAGGCCCAGTGAAGTTGGTTCAGCGTGGATACCATGCGTGCGACCGACTTGTGGCGTGTCCTTAAATTCAAACGCGCGGCTCTTCAGCACTTCAAGCAGCGCCTCGATCCTGGCGAGCAACAAGTCACACGCTTCTCGCAAAATAAGCGCATTGGCGGTATCGACAACATCGGAAGATGTCAAACCGTAATGGACAAAGCGCGCCGCTTCGCCAATGTTTTCGGCCAGGTTGGTAGTAAAGGCAATGACGTCGTGATTGGTTGTTTGCTCAATCTCATTTATCCGGGCAACGGAAAATTTAGCGCGCGACTTGATCTGATCAAGTGCGGCACGCGGAATCGTGCCCATCTCTGCGTGCACTTCGCAGACGGCAATCTCTACTTCCAGCCACTTCTGGAATTTGCTCTGCTCGGTCCAGAGCGCGCCCATTTCAGGTAGTGTGTAGCGTTCGATCATCGATCGTTAGTTTCAAGTTTCAAGTTTCAAGTTTCAGGTTTAGAGTTTCAAGCGTCACCTTGGTAAGCCAGGCGCCTTCCCAAATCATTACCAAAGCCAGCCATAAGAACTCGGAACTTGAAACCTGGAACCTGAAACTTACTTAAGCGCCGTTGAATTGACAAAGTAACGCGCCAACGACCAGCCACCGTCATGCTCAACGAGCGTGAAGGTTTCCATACCCTCACCATTCTGAAATTTCGTCCGATAGGTAACGATATAAGCGCGACCCTTTAACGGTCCGCCGGAATTCTGTTGTTCAGTAGCTGACTGCAGCGTGCGATTCTCGACTGCGCCCAGTTTTGTGCGCAAGGTCCTGAAGGTGGCTGTCGATTCTTCAAGCGTCGCGTTTTGTCGCCACAGATCAGACGCTTCGTTATAGACTTTGTCGTAACGTTCCGCAGCAATTTCGTCGCTCAAAGTGCCAATGCGTGACTCGACTTCCGGCGGCAGGCTCCGCGCACCCTGATTTGTTGCGCAGGCAAAACTGAATGGCGAAACGAAAGCCAGCACCGCGCACAAAACGAGAAGCTGACTGCGGCTGGGCCGGGCTGGATTTGTGATGACAAGCGGGCTGGAAGCCGTCCTCTCCGTTTCGCCTTCGCCCGTCATTCCTTCACTAGACCTCGATCCATGGCGTCGGTTCTCTTGGAAACGACAAGCTCACCTGCGTATCGCCACGGAAAAGTGGAAAGCGTTCCTGCAAAGCTACTTCGGCGGAGATCTTCGCAAGGTAAGGATTGTTTGCGCGTTGCGAAAGGTGTGTCAGCACCAGATAACGGGCCGTGCCGTCAAAGCCCTCTTTGATCCAATCGGCCAGATCTTCGTTTGAAAGGTGGCCGAGCCGCGACAAAATCCGCTGCTTGAGTTCCCAGGGGTAAACGTCGCAAGCCTTCAACATGTCCCGGCTGTGATTTGACTCAATGACAACTGCCGCGCAACCGCGCAACCGTTCGCTCACGAGAGTCGTGATATGGCCGAAATCCATCAAAGTGGCAATTTTTACGCCCTGGTGCGTGGCGGTAAACCCGAAGTTATCCACCGCGTCGTGCGGAATCGTGAAGGGATGAAAGTCGATCACGCCGATTCGGAAATCTTTGCTCGACTCTATTTGCTCGACCCGATGCTGAAGCGCGCGCGCGCGCTTGCGTGGCTCCTCATCGTTGAGGTTGGTGCGCTCACTTATGTAGGCATCGCAGGTTTGCGCAGATATGTAAACCGGACAATCGACCGTGCGCAGCAGCACGCGCAGGCCGCCCGCGTGGTCGCCATGTTCATGCGTGACCAGAACGGCATCGAGTCGTTGCACGTCTTCGCCGACGAACGCCAGCCGGCGCGCGATCTCTTTGGCGCTGAGCCCGGCGTCGACCAGCACGCGCGTCTCGCCGGCAACGATCAGAATTGCATTACCCGTTGAGCCGCTGCCAAGAACGGTAAGTTTCATGTTTAGGAAATTAAAAACTACGAACGCGCTACCAAGAAAAGGTGGAAACAAACTTTAGCACTTAACGGAAGAAACGGCTACAGGGCTTGCCGCTTAGTAGTGTCTTCTTCGGCGCTTCTCTGCGCAGCCTCAGCGGTCTCTGCGGCTCCGCGATTAGTTTTCCACGCGGATTCAGCCTGGAGACGCGGATATCGCAGAGTTAGACGCGTCTAAAGAGGGAGATCATTTCATTGAAGGCTTCGTCGGCAGCCTTGGGATCGTAACGGGGGCCTTCGTCACGCATGAACGCATGCTCGGCCTGATAGAGTCGTTGCGAAAAATTGGCGCCCGCCGCTCGCAGTGTCGCTTCTATTTTCTTTCGACCTTCTTCCGGAATGTGCGGATCGAGCGCACCCCAAACCAGCAGCAACTCGCCGCGAATCTCCGCCGCCCGTTGCAGCGAGCCCGCGTCCTGGTCCGCTCCCAGGGCCCCATTGTGGATGCCGGTACCATAAAAACAGACCGTTGCGCGCACGTCTGGTTGCAGGGCGGCGCGGAATGCCAGATGACCACCGATGCAAAAACCTGCCGCGCCGAGTTGGCCCGTTGTTACCGCCGGATGCTTCTTTAGGTAATCAAGCACTGTGCGGCAATCTGCATCGAAGTGCGCCACCGGAGTTTTGGCGGCATCTGCCAACCCGCGCGCGCGGCCAGCGTCGTCAAAGGGAATGACAAGACCGGAAGATTCAATCCGCCGGTAAATTTCTGGGGCGGCAACGACAAAACCATAGCCTGCTAAACGAGCGCAGGACCGCAGCATCGGGCCGGTCAACTGAAAGATATCTGAATAGCAGATGATGCCTGAATACTTGCCGGCAGATTGCGGCAGGGCGAGAAAGGTCCGCATTTGGCCGCCGTCATCGGTTGGCAGATCAACATACTCAGTTGTGATTTTCATAAGCAGGAGCCTGGCGCACTGAACCGACTGGCGATCACATTCATGTCAGAACCACCTGCGTTAGCGGGCGGCCGACTCAAAGTAGTTTGATTTCAAGTTGGTTCTCTCCATCAAGGTATCAATCCATGTCGCGGCTCTTCCCGGTCCTGCCGCGCCGGGATCAGGGGGTTTGGTCCGATCCTTTTGGTGTTGGGATGCCTGGACGCAAACACTGCAATCAGGTTGAAGGGCTTACTTCCTGCGTTGATGAAGGTGTGCGGCACCCCCGCCGGTACCTTTGCCACGTAAGGCGCCTGGACGGTGAACGTCTTATCACCGATGCGATATTGAGCGCTGCCTTCGAGCAGTACGTGCGCCTCTTCGGTGTCATGCACATGGAGTCCGGGGCCGCCACCGGGGTGCGTCTCGCTGATGATGAACGAGAGCGACTCAAAGCCGTATTGGTCACCGGTAAGGCGGTATGTGAACTCGCCTGGAACGCGGTAATAGTGTTCGAGCTGATCAAACTTGAAAAAGAGGTCGGCCGGATCGTGCGGTTTCTCCGGCGGGTGTGTGAAGTCTTTATCAGGCAGCTTCTCCTGGGTCTGGGTCGGGGTTACGCTGCTCAATTTTTGCGGGGCAGCACGCCCGAAGATTACGACGGCTGCCGAAATAGTAAGAACTACAAAGCAAATCAGAAGTTTTCGAGTTGGCGAGCTCATGCAGTTATTGCTCCTGGTTGAATCTGTTAGCCGGTTGCTACCGGGCGGGTAGCCTCCCCTCGACGAACGCAGCAAGTTTGTCGAGCGCCATTCGCCAACCGGTTTCGTTGTCAGCGGGTGAGAGCCCAGAAGGTAGGTTGTCATGCACCGCGCACACCTCCGTGCCGCCGTTTACGTCACTGAGTGTGAATGACACCGTCATCTCACCGCGCATTGCGGGATCAGCCGTATCAAACTCCATTACCTCAACTACCTGCTTATCCGGCGCGAGCTTGACGAAGCGGCCGTGGTAGGTGTCGGTGTGTGCGGTTGTCTTGCCGGTGCCGGTCGGCGCGTCATACGTGAGCGAGATCCGAAAAGAGCCTCCTTCGCGGGCCTCAAACTTATGCACGTGGCTGGTCATCCCTGAAGGCACCATCCACGTTGCGACCGCGCCCGCATCGATAAGCGCCTGATAGACAACCGCGCGGGCGCGTTCACGCGACGACTGATGCGGGTCGAACTCATGATCGGATGTTAGCATTTATGATCAAACCAATCAGGTCGCTCAATTACGGCTGGCGCTGGTAATTCGCTTGCTGCACCATATCCCACGTCTTGCCGCCATCAGTTGATAGGTATGTTCCTGTATTGAATGAGTCTGCTTTAATCTCCCGGTATTCATGCCTGAGCATAAGGCGGCGCGTATCATTGACCCGCTGCCATTCAAAACGCACAGGGTCTCCATTCCGCACGCCTGTGAATTGGAGAAACTGACCGTGCTCGGAGTCAAGCGATATTCGTTGTAACCCCTCCGAGTTTCCAAAATTCAGCATTATCAAGGCAGTGAACTGACGCCCATTCACTGTTCCAAAGAAGTGCTCTACCAGCAAACATCCAATTGGGTCTCTATCGAGCCGCGCTGTCCCGGTTGTGTCCTCGTACTTTCCCGGCGCTATACGATTCTTCCATTTAACTTTCCAGTGACCTACCAACGGCAGGAATAGCTGGAACTCTGGGCGTGCGCAGGTAACGGCACTCTGCGGCTGTTGGGCCGGCACAATGAGGCAAGAGAAACTGAGGAGCAAACTTAACACTGCACCTTGAGCACACCTTTTTCCCATATAGCAAGCCTCAGGCAAGTCATATTACATGCCGTTGAGTCATTGGCCGGTCGCTGCCGCTCCCGTTTCTGTACCATGCCGCAACCCAACGATTTGATCTAGCTCCGAGCCTCCCTGGCGCGCTTCGACCATTGCCAAAGACCACCCGTAATCTCAACGGGCAAACGATAGCCGAGTTGGCGAGCGAGCATGACAATCTGTCCGCGATGGTGACCTTCATGCGCGACGAAATACGTTAGGACATGCCCCACGTCGAGGGGAAGATTACGCCAGGTATACGCCGAGGAGGCGGGGATCGTGCCGCCTCGGTCGAAACCGAGCGTCAGCAAACTGATAATGCCACGGCTACTGTGGCCCAGTGCTGGAATCAGCTCCTGCGGTCCAACCTTGTGTCGATTGATGGCTCGCGGCACCGCGATGCCAAATTCCTTTCCCAGCGTCTTGATCCACATACACCGGGCATTGTGGAGGTGGCCGGCGATCATGCGAACGGTTCGTCGTGGAGCTCCAGGCACTGTAGCTCCCCATAGCTCTGCGGGTAGGTGCTCGACGAGGAAGACGGTAACGCGGTTGTTGGTTCTCCACGCGGCAAGTAGGGTATCTTGATAATCAAGTGCAGAGTGCATCACAACACTTCAAAGAATCAGCGTGAGAGCCGCGGAGCGGCGGTAGAAGTTAGCCCCGGGTGAGCGAGCGCCAGCGAGCGTAACCCGGGGATCACCAGTGCGCCTAAGAACCCCAAGTCCGCGAAGCGGATGACAGAATCAGGGTCCTTCAAGAATTCACCGTTGAATCTGTGGCCGGTCGCTACAGCTTGGTGATTTTATTCGGCGTGCCTGCTTCAGATTCGCAGGCGTGAGCGATCGACGCGAAAGCCGTTGAGATTTCCCAGCGCGCCAAGGGCCAGCGACTCGCTGGTGAAGTATTTGCGCGCTACGCGTTGCAAGTCGTCAGGATTAACAGCCTCGATGTGTTCGATAACTTCTTCAGGTGAGATGCGACGGCCATGAATGATTTCCTGGCGGGCCAGCGAGCTGACGCGCGCGCTCGATGACTCGAGCCCCAGCAGTATGGAAGATAACGCCTGATCCTTTGCCAGCTTCAACTCCTCATCCGGCACAATCTCGTTGACAACACGGCGCATTTCTTCAAGTGAGAGATCCACTACTTCGTCAAGATGTTCAGGCGAGGTGCCTGCGTAGATTGTGAACACACCAACGTCTGAGAACGTGCTGCCTCCGGCGCCGACCGAGTAGGCAAGACCGCGCTCTTCGCGAATCGTTTGCCAGAGCCGGCTCGATGTGCCGCCGCCAATGACTGAGGCCAGCAAACTCGCGGCGTAGCGTTCGCTATCCTTCGCATCAGGCCAGGGAGTGGCAATTACGAGATGCACCTGCTCAAGCTCTTTTTTCTGCTCGATCAGGATCGGAGCGGCGGGGGTGGGTGATATCTCGGCCGTCTCCCCTCCCGCTGCGTTCCCGTTAGAAGAATTGCCAAAGGCCGCGCCGACTAATTCCAACAGCCGCTCGTGTTCGACGTTGCCTGCGGCGGCTACCACTAAATTTGATGGTGCAAACTCCTGCGCATGAAATGAGGAGAGGGTGTGGTGGTCAAATGAAGAAACCGTTTCTTCTGTGCCCTCAATCGGTCTTCCCAGCGAGTGGCCGGGAAAATAAGCGGCATTGAAGAGTTCTCCCAACAGTTCGTCGGGAGTGTCCTCAACCATCTTCATTTCTTCCAAAATCACCTTTTGCTCGCGTTCCAAATCATTTTGATCGAAGCGCGGATGGGCGAGAACGTCAGCGAGTAAATCGAAAGCCTCAGGCAGCCGCTTGTCCGCAACCTTTATGGCGAAACCAGTCATCTCATGGGTGGTAAACGCATCCAGGTTCCCCCCGAGTCGATCTGATTCGACGGCAATGTCGCGAGCAGTGCGACGCTTAGTACCCTTAAAAACAGCATGTTCGATGAAATGGCAGATTCCGTTGAGTTCGGGCGACTCGTGACGAGAGCCACGGCGCACCCAGATGCCGGCGGTCACTGAGCGGAGACCGGGCATGTGCTCAGTTAGAACCGTGATGCCGTTCGGGCAGCGTGTTAAGCGAACTTCGTCAATCATGAAGGAAACAGCAAACCTGCAGAGATAGTGCAAGTCGAATCCTAGCACGCCCGAAACCGGGGTCCAAGTGGCGCGAAAATGCCCCTGAAAGTGCCCCAGTTTGCTTGACAGTCCTTCAATTTCTGGCAGAAAATGCCCAGTATCCAATGGTTCCGGTAAGTCTCCTGGCCTGAACCAGATCACCGTCAGCGGGGTTGGGCGAGGCTGCTTTTGCAGTACGCGGCAAAAACCTTGGGAGACTTCTTCCTATTTTGCGCATAACACAGTCACAATCGATTGCTTCAGACGCTTCCTGCGGGACGCGTAAGGAGGTTTCGTAGCGATGAAGATACTGAGTGAGAGAACCATAGGGAGAAAAATACTCGGCGTACTGCTGACGTTGTTTTTCGCGGGCATTTACGTGCAGCCGCCCGCTGCTAATGCAAGCAAGGGCACGCTCGCCACGATTACCGGGGCGGTGCTGGACAACAACGGCAACCCTATTTCCGGAGCCCTGATTTCGCTACTGCGAGATGGGGCAAACAAGGTGATCAAGCAGACACGAAGCGACGCCGAGGGTCGTTTCACTGCGCGTATCTCTCCGGGCCGTTATGGCATTCGCGCGTTCGCTACGGGCTTTAACGAAGTCGTGTTCGCCTCAGTCGAAGTTCGTGCTTCGCAGGAACTGGTTTATCGCTTCAATCTCGAGCCGATAGGATCGGGCAAGACCTTGCCCGAACGCCGCAAAGATCGCGACGACGTGAAGTGGACGTTGCGTTCTGCTCAAACGCGCCGCTCCATTTTCCAGGCACAGGAAGGCGATGACGCGGACATTCGCGCGGCGCTCGGACAGGAAGTGGCTGCCGACACCGAAACCGCCGGCGACATCACGCCAACAGCGGAAACTTCTAATAGCGAATATCAAGGCAGAGTGCAGGGAGTTGTCGAAACGTATTTTGCCGGCAACTCATACGGCGCAAGCTACCCGGGTCTTAACTTTGCTTTTGCTGCATCCCCAAGTGATCGCATTGAACTCATATTTGCAGGCCAAACCACGGGTGGTTCCAACGGTCCCGAGCGTTTTGAGGGCAGTGCTCATGTGCGCGCGGGTGAGGCTCACCGGCTGGGTGTCAGCCTGGGGACTGTCAGCGTGGGAAATCCGGTCTGGACTGCAAACAGCGAAAATCAATCGGATCGTTCCAGCGCACGGCTGGGACAGATTTCCGTCCGGGCAATTGATGAATGGATTGTTCGCGATGGAATCGTAGTCGTTCTTGGTTTGGATTATTCCCGGTTCATCGGCGCGGGAGGCGCTCACTCGCTTAATCCCCGGTTCGGCATTCAATACGACGTGAACGCGCGCACGCGTTTGAAAGCGGGCTACGCGCCAGGCGGAGACGAGGGCAACATCCAGAGTATCGCGGCCTTTGAAGCGGCCCAGGTTGCTTTCCGCGACGCCACCAAGCGACCGATCGCATACGTTGATGGGCGCGCGGTGATGGACCGCAGTCACCGGTTGGAGTTTGGACTCGAGAGAGTCATAGACAATAAATCCAGTGTGGAGGGCGCGGCATTTTTCGATACCACTCTGGGGCGTGGGGTGGGCCTGCTAAGCACGCCGATGACAGCATTCTCGGGCGCGACTGGCGAGACATTTATAAGTGTTGCCAATCAGCAAGGTGCATCGAGAGGCATGCGATTGGTTTACACGCGCCGGCTGAGCCGCATGTGGACTGCTTCCGGTGGCTATTCGTTTGGTCGCGGACAGCGGCTCGCTTCCGGAAATATTTTCCAGCCCTCGGAAATTTTTGAAAGCGGATTTTTCCAGACGGCGGCCCTGCAGATTGGCGCTGATTTCGGCACCGGCACAAACATTCGCACCGTCCTGCGCTTCTCGCCAAACGCGACTGTCTTTGCGATCGATCCTTTCGCCGGACGACTTGCTGTATACGATCCGTCTCTGAGTGTGCAGGTTACACAGGAGCTGCCGAGCTTTGGTTTGCCGGTCCGGGCTGAGGCGGTGCTGGACGCTCGCAACCTCCTCGATCTGCAGCCGGCCACTGAGAATGGAGAGATACTCACCCAGCTCAGCACCAATCGTCGTTCTGTGCGTGGGGGTATCTCGCTTCGGTTCTAGGGAGGAGTGTGTGGTTACGGAAAGTAACCTGCCACGTTCGCCGATTTGCCCGATCGCCAGCTTGCCATCCGGCCCGGTCTCCAAAAACTCGGACAAGTCCAAAAAGATGGATCGGAGCATTAGCGAGAACACTCGTTAAGAACACAGACACCGCAAGAGAAAAAGATCTTTTTAGGCCGTGCCCGGCAGGAAACACCTCGCCGGTTCAAGTTCGGCAACTTCAGTGAGCTAGAGTCGGCGGGGGGCGCCGGCTAATTATCACAGGGAACATGTCTTGCGTTTTTGGGGCGGGCTTGAGCGGATTGTTAACCGTTGAATGAGATTAGCTGAGTGAAGAGATCTCTTTTTACAACCGGAACCTGGCTTGTTTTAGCTGGCGCCGGCCTGCTGGTAACGGCGGGAGTGCTCAATTTTGCCCAGCGCTTGAGACATGAAACACCCCCGTGGGACGGAGTCAGGTGGGCCGACACTAAACAGGGAATCCTCGCCGAAACTGTGGAACCTGGTTCGTCGGGAGCACGCGGCCAGATCCTCCCAGGCGACCATCTGCTCGGAGTCAGTTTAGATAATCGTAACTACGAGGAGATCGGACACGCCAGAGACGTTCAGATTTATCTCGACCAGGCGCGCGTCGGCGGCGACATTCACTACCTGATCGAACGACCGTCATATCCGGAAGACAGCCGTTTGTATTATGCCGATGTCGATCAACTCGATGCCATTCTCAAATGGACGCCGCGCGATATTTACATCAATCTCATCGGAATTGTTTTTCTGTTTGTCGGATTTTTTGTCTTATTCAAACAGGGTGGCCGGGCGCCTTTTGCTTTACACTTCGCCTCGCTCTGTCTCGCTGCGTTCGTTTTCTGCTTCTATACACCCGTCGGTACCTATCGCGACCTGGACTTGGCAATTGCATTTTTGCGCAATGCAGCCTTTATTATTTTCCCGCCACTCTTCCTGCACTTTTGTCTGCTGTACCCGTTGCGACAGCGGCTGTTCGAACGCAAGCGTTGGCGCGCAGTTCTGCTCTATGTGCCGGCCATACTACTGCTTTTGATCGGCAGCTTTGTTTTTCTTCGCGGCGTTTTGACGCCGATCTTACCGGCCCTTCGTCAGATTCCGATTCTTTCCGAGTCTTTCATCGGCGTTTTCTACCGGCTCAGCTTCTTTCACTTTTTGACCGGTCTGGTAGCCAGTGTCTTTTACTTGATTAGGACATGGGTCAGGGCGAAGAGCGCGGTGGTGCGTCAACAGATGAAGTGGGTGATCTGGGGCTCGCTGCTGGCGGTGGCTCCGTTCACACTACTCTACGCCATCGGCTTTTTGTTGGGCGCGCAAACAGACCCGGGACTAACTGATATTGCCGTACTGCCGCTGATCCTAATCCCGCTGGCGTTTGGATATTCGGTGGTGCGCTACCGCTTGATGGACGTCGAACTGGTCGTGCGCCGTGTCTTCGTTTACGTGCTCACGACTCTCGCTATTGCTTTGATGGTGGGTGCGGTGGTTTACCTCGCCGGGCTCTACGCGCTGGGCGGTGATCAGGAATTCACTTCCGGCGAGATCACTTTGCGCGTGGTGATAGCGATCGTGGCCATGGCCGCCATCGTGATGATTGCGGCGCCTGTGAAGAGCTTTCTGCAGGAACAGATCGACCGTCTGTTTTATGGCGAGCGTTACGATATGCGCAACAGCCTGCTGGATTTTGGGCGCACACTCTCGGCCACCACGGCCCTCGACCCGCTGCTGGACGCGCTTGTTAGTCGTCTGCAACAGGTAATGAATGTGGGCCGCATCGCGATTTTCATTGAGGACAAAAACGCGCCCGCGGGTTATCGCGTAGCCCGAGCCGAGGGACTTTCCTCCGAGATAGTTGTGCCGCCCGATTTCCGCGAAATGATCCGCGTTCGCTCTGCCGAAAGCGGCGTGGTTCGTAGCGACGATTTGGATTTGGTTCCGGAAACGAACGGGTTTGTGCGGCGTGCGCTTCATTACTACGTTCCCTGTGTAGTTCGGGGGCGGATGGTTGCTGTAATTGGCCTGGGACGCTCGGCTGACGGCGCCCTCTTGTCGTCTGAAGACGTACAGATACTACTCACAGTGTCGGGCTATGTGGCAGTCGCGATCGAAAACAGTTTGCTTTACCAGGAGCAGGGCGACCGGGCAGCAGAACTGAAACTTCTCAAGGAATTCAACGAATCCATCATCGAGTCGATTAACGTCGGACTATTGGCCGTGGATCTGGATGGTCGTGTAACGCGTCTGAATTCCGCGCTCGAAGAAATTCTGGACATCAGCCGCGCTCAGGGAGTCGGACGGCGAGTTGAAAATCTCTTCTCCGCAGATTTTACCTACACGCTGCGACAGGTGCTGGGCAACGACAGTTGGCGCCTTAAAGAAATACGCAACATCTACAAGATTCATACCGCAACCCACGCCGGACGTGCGCTCGTTCTCAATATCGCTATCGCCCCCTTGCAGGATTCGCATGAGCAAACCGGCGCTTTGATTGTGCTGGAAGACGTTACATCACGTGTGCGCCTTGAAGAGCAGTTACAGCAACGGGAAAAACTCTCGTCAATAGGCTTGCTGGCTGCCGGTGTAGCTCATGAAGTTAACACTCCGCTTACCGGAGTCTCGTCATACACGCAAATGCTGCTCGGCATGCTTGCCGAAACCGATCCCAAGCACGCGTTGTTACTGAAGGTGCGTCGCCAGGCTGAGCGCGCCACAAATATTGTCAACAACCTGCTGAACTTCTCACGCACCGGCGACGCCACGCAGTTTACCGAAGTGGACATCAGCCGCGTGCTCGATGACACGCTGCAACTCCTCGAACCGCAATTGCGCGGCAATCAGATTCAAATCGTGCGCGGCTATGATCCTGATTCACCGCCGGTGATTGGCAACAGCGGCAAGCTACAGCAGGTGTTTACTAATCTGTTGCTGAATGCGCGCGACGCGACGCCTTCCGGAGGCTCGATAACGATCAGCACCCTACCTTCCGACGATCATTCGCTTACGATCGAAGTGTCCGATAGCGGAATTGGCATCGCGCCTGAAGACGTCGCCAAGATTTACGACCCGTTCTACACAACTAAAGGAGTAGGGCGCGGAACCGGACTCGGCCTGGCAGTTTCTTATGGAATTGTGCAGGAACATTCCGGCCATATAAGTGTTGAAAGCACTCCGGGGCAGGGAACGATATTTCGCATTACCCTGCCGACTGCGCCTGCGCGCGCTCGCTTGCAGACAGTGGCCCAGTGAACAATGTAGCGGATGTTTTGAGCGCCAGCGGCGCCAGGGCCGGTTGAATTTCATGTTTGAGATAATTTGAGATCTCAGTTTCAAATTGTCAGATTCGAAACTGAAAAGGCTTGTGCAAGAGCAAGAGGGCCCGGCTGCTCTTGCTTTTTTTTTGCAAGGATCTCTCCTAAACTGATTCGCTTCAAAAGCATGAAGGATTGTCCGCATTGGTAGTCAAGACGGAAAGACGCGTGGCAAAAAAAGGCTCAATACTCATCGTTGACGATGAAGAAATAATGCGCGAGGTTCTGGAGACGCTGCTCTCTTCAGAAGGTTATCGCGTAGACCTCGCGAAAACAGGCGAGGAAGGGCTCGAGTCGTACGGCCGCCGGGCCTACGACGTCGTCCTGCTTGACGTTTCCATGCCGGGCATCGGTGGCCTGCGCGCGCTGGAAGAGTTTCTGAAGATGGATTCCGATGCGGTGATCGTGATGATCACGGCCTATGCAACCTTTGATACCGCGATTGCGGCCTGGGAACATGGCGCCTTTGGTTGCATCAGAAAGCCTTTCCAAAACGAGCAAATTACCTCGACCGTTGCTGCCGGCATCAAGCGCCGGCGCAAGGAAGAGGAAAGACGAACGCTCAGGCGGGCCATGAGTCGCGCAGTCGACCGCGGTGCAATTGTCGGCCGTTCCGACATCATGCAGGAGGTATTTCGCCTGGTAGAACAAGTGGCGCCGGCCCGCTCGACCGTCCTAATCACCGGTGAAAGTGGCACTGGTAAAGAATTAATCGCTAAAGCAATCCATGAAGCCAGTCCGCGCGCCGGCAGGCCTTTTGTCACGGTCAACAGCTCGAACATTCCTTCGGAACTGCTTGAGTCAGAACTCTTCGGCCACACGCGGGGGGCTTTTACCGGGGCTGTCGCGGCCAAGAAAGGATTGTTTGAGGTGGCAGATGGCGGTTCGATCTTCCTGGATGAG
The DNA here is from genome assembly GCA_035297925.1 of Pyrinomonadaceae bacterium. Classification (GTDB taxonomy): domain Bacteria; phylum Acidobacteriota; class Blastocatellia; order Pyrinomonadales; family Pyrinomonadaceae; genus PSRF01. Next base: position 19,652 of record DATGYM010000165.1, read on the forward strand.
ATCGGCGATATTCCGCCAGAGACGCAGGTGCGTCTGTTGCGCGTTATTCAGGAGCGCGAGTTTACACCGCTCGGAGATACGACGCCCCGGAGGGTCGACGTGCGCATCATCGCCGCGACCAATATCGAATTGAAGGAGGCGGTGAAGCAGGGAACTTTTCGCGAAGACTTGTATTACCGGCTGGCTGTGGTGCCCATAGAATTGCCGCCTTTGCGCGATCGACGGGAAGACATCCTGCCGCTGGCCCAGCACTTCATCGAGAAGTATAACGAAGAGAACGGCCGCAAGGTCTCTGAGCAAATCGCTCCTGACGTCCTGGCACTGCTGGAAGGCTACTCCTGGCCCGGTAACGTGCGCGAACTGGAGAACGCCATTGAACGGGCAGTGGTGATTGCACCGCGTGACGAGGTATCGCGCGAGTGTCTGCGTCCGGAAATCAGCGATCCGCAATCGGTGGTTGTTGCTTCTCAGGACGGCGCCAGCGTCGGCGCGGTGCAGGATCTTGGACGCGGCATCAACTTTTACGATCAGGTGCGTCGTTTTGAAATCGATCTGATTCGGCGGGCACTGGAACAAACCGGCGGCCATCAATCGCGAGCCGCGCGGCTGTTAGGCATGAACGCCACCACCCTCAACTCAAAAATCAAGACCTATCGCATCAGCCTGCGACCTTAGTTTGCAAACCACAGCGGGCAAGCCCACCTTCCTCACCTGAGCTGCCCCAGCTTCCCGGGACTCTTTGTCGTCCTTCTGACTTTGTGATGAAATCTTCCGTGATGTCTGCAAGAGAATTACAACGAGAGCAGTTTAACCGTTTAATCGAAGAAGCCGGCAATTGCAGGCGCTGTCCCGCCATGTGCGAAAGGACGGCAGTGTTAAGCGAACTCAATGGGTCCGTTTCGGCGCGCATTATGTTCATTGGCGAAGCTCCCGGACGAAAAGGCGCAGACCAAACCCGGATACCGTTCTCTGGGGATCAGTCGGGCCGAAACTTTGATCGCTTTCTCGGTTCGATTGGTTTAAACCGCCGGCAGATTTTCATCACCAGCGCCGCGCTCTGTAATCCCCGAACCGAGTCAGGCGCAAATCGCAAACCTGCCAGGAGTGAGCTGAACAACTGTTCTGACTTTTTAAGTCGGACGTTCGCTATAGTTAACCCGGCCCTGGTGGTAACGCTTGGTTCAGTGGCCCTGGCAGCACTGAAGAAGATTGCGCCACACAATCTCGTCTTGAAAAAAGCGGCGGCGCAGGCGCACGATTGGCATGGGCGTGTACTGCTGCCGATTTATCATCCCAGTCCACAGGTTTTGGCTTCACACCGGCGTGAGGAAGAGCAATTGCGCGATTACAAAGTTGTCGCAGAGACAATTATTAACCGCAGACTTACAGCGTGACTGAATGACCGAAGCAGTCGAACAATCAAAGATTCTTAAATCCCCACTTAATGAAACCCACCAGCGTCTCGGGGCGACGATGATCGAGCAAGATGGTTGTCTGGTTCCAGGATCTTATGGCGACACGCTCTTCGAATATGCCGCAGTGCGCGAGCGCGGCGCCGGCCTGATCGACCTGTCTTCGCGCGGCCGGATTCTGGTAAGCGGAACCGAAGCGGTGCAGTTTCTCAACGGCTTGATCACAAACGATATGAAAACGCTTGCAGAAAACAGTTGGATGCCGGCGGCGTTTCCAAATGTTCAGGGACGATTGATTGCGAGCGTTCGTGTAATTCGTTTGAAAGACAAAGGAATCGACAGGAATGTCTGTCCTGCATTCCTGCTCGATACGGAAGCCCCCACGCATGAACGCGTGCTGCAGACAATTGAGCGCTTCACGCTGGCCGGTGACTTTCGCGTTACCGATGTAACCCATGAAACTGCGATGTTGTCAGTTCAGGGGAAGAACGCCGCTGAGATCGTGCGCAGGGTTTTGGGTGACGATACGGAAATGCCAGGTTTGAATCAGGCAACACAGATTGCCTGGCCACAAGGCGCCGGAACCGCAGAGAACGTATTGGACTATGAAAGCGGCGTGATTGTGATTCCTGCCACGCATACCTCAGCAGACGGCTTTGATTTTATTCTGGCTGCAGCGCAGGCGCCTGACCTATGGAACACTTTGCAAAATGTGGGAGCGCGCCCGGTAGGCTACGAGGCCCTTGAGACATTGCGAATTGAAGCCGGCGCACCGCGATATGGGACCGACATGGATGAAACCAATGTGGTGACCGAGACCGCTTTGGACGATGCGGTCAGTTATACAAAGGGCTGCTATGTAGGGCAGGAGATTATTGCTCGTATTAAGTATCGAGGGCACGTCGCCAAGAAACTTACTGGTGTCTTGTTTCAAATGCCAAGGGACATCGAAGCAGGGGGGCTAATCAGATCGACTGATGGGAAAGAGATTGGACGAACAACTTCATTGACTTACTCGCCGCACCTTGGTCGCACAATCGCGCTTGCATATTTGAAATACGACTATTTGGCTTCGGGCACAAGTGTCATAGTGGATTCGAAACCTGAAGGCGTGGCGGCACAAGTCGTTGCGCTCCCCTTTGTCGTGGACAGTCGAACTATGGCCGCCGATAAAGAGGCCGAGGCGGATTAAACTGATGTCTGAACAACCACAACCGGATGGCGGAGCTGGCGACCTGGATCCGGAGCAGGCGCGACTTGCTTACACCATTATTGAGTCGCTGCTGGAACATACGCGCGTGGTCAGCGACCTAATTGCGCTCATGGCACAGACGCTGGATCAGGACACATCAAAAGCCCTCACGCAAACGCCAGTTTGGACCGCTTACCTGGATAGCCGGCGCTCGCTCGAGCGCACCCGCGCCGATGTGGAAAAATTTGCGGAGATAATGAAAGAACTGAGCGAGGACGAGCAGCAACGTTAGTTATCGGGGCGTCATGTACGTTAGAAAATCTCGCAGCGCGTGTTTCTGCTCCTCGCCTAACGCAAACGTGACGGCGTCAAACTTGATTTCGACCGTAGCCGCATTCGTGATCTTCACGAACGTTTCGTAAGGCATGCGAAACACCAGGCGCTCACCCACCCAAACGCGACCGGGAACCGGACGCTTGATTGCCTCGCGGTTTGAGCTGAGAAAAATCTCTTCGCCGTCGACCTTGAAGACTACATACAAGTCTGTCCTCAACCTTCCCTTTACCACAGTCTGAAGTTCGAAATCGATAATTGAAGGCCTGCTAAGCAGCGGAATTCGTCCGGAAAAACTGAAAGCAGGGCTCATCTGGACACTGATGTATTTGTCCTTTGCAGCTGAGATTTGTACGGGCTTGAGGCGGACAGTCGTCCTGTCTTTCATGCTGTCGTAGGTTGTCGCAATAGGCAAGGATTCCGCTTGCGTGTGACTGACAGCAAAAGTTTCGGTGAAGCTTCCCGTTCTTGCCGTCGTGATGGACGATGACACCGTGGGCAAAAGGGAAAGAGCCGGCAGCAGTTTCGCTAAACTCAGGTATCGCGAAGTTCTCATCTGTTTGACTCGCCTCGAAACTGTTTGCGTTACACCCGGCACGCAATCAAATTGATAATTCCCAACATGCTCTCTTCAACTCGCACGACATTGAGACCCGCCTCCCGCGCAAGGCTGGCCGTGCGGCGGTTTAAGTGGTCGTCAAACAACCTTACGGTGATTAGACTGAGTACATCAAAGATCCTTCCCAGTAACCCCGGCGGACGAACGTGTTCCAAAAGCAAAACTGTGCCGCCGGGTTTTACCACACGTCGTAGTTCAGAGAATGCCTGCTCCGGGCGTGCCAATGAACAGAACACGAGCGTTGCAAACGCTGCGTCAAAGGAGTGGTTTTTGAAAGGGAGTTGCTCAGCACAACTTTGCACCAATTGCAGTTTCTCCGGCCGTTCCTTTTCGCTGGCCACGCGCAACATGCCACTGCTTAATTCGCTGGCTGCACCCGAGGCATTCTCAGGATAAAACGCGAAGTTGAGGCCTGTGCCGGCTCCCAGCTCCAGCACGCGCGCACCCTCCGGCAGATAACTCAGCGTCGTTCGCCGCAAGCGCGCGAGAAACCAGCGATCAAGCGGACGCATGGCCTTGTCATAGTGCGGAGCAATCTCGTCGTAGGTTCTGCGGCCTCGCTGAGACTTTCGCTTGTCCGTCATACCTCAGTTCTTATAACACTCTGGCAAGTTGCGCCGAAGTTCTCTAGAATGCCACCGAACGTTAACCGCCAGTGATCAGATCATACGGTGTAGACCCGCCAAGTGAACATTCAGCCCGGCACACGTCTCGGCAGGTATGAGATTCGCTCGCTTATTGGCGAGGGAGGCATGGGCCAGGTTTATCGAGCGTCCGATACAGCGCTCGCGCGCGAAGTGGCCATAAAGATCCTGCCTCCCGATCTCGCCCGCGCTTCCGATCGACTGAAACGCTTCGAGGTAGAGGCGAAAGCGGCCGGAGCATTAAATCACCCGAACATACTCGCGATCTACGACGCGGGCTCGCATGACGATGCGCCCTATGTCGTTTCGGAACTACTGGAGGGCGAGACGCTGCGCGAACGGTTGCAGACGACCAGCCTGCCATTGCGTAAGGCCACTGACTACGCTTTGCAAGTCGCGCGCGGCTTGTCAGCCGCACATGCTAAGGGAATAGTTCACCGCGACATCAAGCCTGAGAACTTGTTCATTACGAAAGAGGGACACGTCAAGATACTTGATTTTGGAATTGCGAAGCTGATTAACCCTCTGGGCGAATTTGGTTCCGATCCGGAGTCGGAAACGATGCGCCTGGATACTCATCCGGGAGTTGTTTTGGGCACCGCCGGTTACATGGCGCCGGAACAGGTGCGCGCAGAAATAGCGGATCACCGAACCGACATTTTTTCCTTTGGCGCAGTCTTTTACGAAATGCTCGCCGGCAAGCGAGCATTTCACCGGGAATCAGCGATTGAAACAATGAGTGCGATCCTGAAAGAGGAGCCTCCAGAGCTATCGGCATCGGCGCGCAACATCCCGCCCGCATTTGAACGCATCGTACGTCACTGCCTCGAAAAGCGACCTGAGGATCGTTTTCAATCGACGAGGGATCTTGTATTCGATCTTGAAGCTCTCGCCGCCGGATCAACTATTTCCGGCTCGACGCTAACAACTTCACCAGCAGTAAGAGCGCAGCGGCGCAGGCGAATTGGATTCTTTCTGGCAATTGCGCTGGTTCTCGCCGCACTGGCCGGGGCTTTCGTTTTGGGTCGCGGGAGCGGTCCCAGGAAGATGGCCTCGTATCACCAGCTGACTTTTCGTCGCGGCACAATATGGTCAGCGCGTTTCGCGGCTGATGGCAGCTCAATCGTCTACAGCGCAGCCTGGAATGGTGGTCCCAGTGATCTCTACGCAACCCAGAAGGACAGTTTAGAGTCGCGCGCTTTACAGCTCCCAAACGCAGAAATTCTTGGCATCTCCTCCCAGGGCGAAATGGCAGTTCTGCTGAAGCGCACATACTTGGGCCACTTCACCGCGCGCGGTACGTTGGCGCGAATGCCTTTAACGGGTGGAACACCACGCGAGGTGCTGGAAGACGTACAGGCCGCGGATTGGAGTCCTGATGGGCAGAATCTGGCCATTGTTCGTTACGCCGGCGGTCGCGATCGCCTTGAGTTTCCTATCGGCAAAGTTCTGTATGAAACAGCCGGCTGGATTAGTCACCTGCGCATTTCCCCCAAGGGCGACATGATCGCTTTCCTCGATCACCAACTGCAGTGGGATGACCGCGGCTGGGTGAAGTTGGTTGACCTGGCAGGCAACAACAAACGGATTACTGAAGAGTGGTCGGGTGCGGAAGGCCTGGCATGGTCGCCTCAGGGGAATGAGATTTGGTTCACTGCCGCCAAGGAAGGAGATCCATTCACGCTGCATGCGGTTTCGACTTTGGGAGCCGAGCGCGTCGTCCAGCGCTTGCCGAATGATTCGGTGCTCCACGATATCTCTCGCGATGGACGTCTCTTATTCAGTATTGTGCAGTTTTCCAGCGACGTGATTGGGCTGCCCGCGGGTGAAGCGAAGGAGCGCAATCTTTCATGGCTCGACAACGTGCGCGTGAGAGACATTTCTGCAGATGGCCAGAGCTTTACGTTTTCACACTTTGGTGCCGGAAGCGGCACAAACTACTCGGTGTATCTCCGCAAGATCGATGGCTCATCGCCGCCCGTAAAGCTTGGTGAGGGCGCCGCCTGGGCCTTGTCGCCTGATGGAAAATGGGTGCTCGCCATCCTCTCAACTCCTCCGCAAATTGTTTTGTTGCCAACCGGCGCCGGCGAGTTGAAACGAATCGAACGGGGCGCAATTGATATTTATGGTCTGGGCGCAAGCTGGTTTTCCGACGGTAAACAGTTTCTCTTCAACGGACGAGAGCAAGGCCGTCCGATGCGGACTTACCGGCAGGCCATTGACGGTGGCAAACCTCAGCCAGTAACTCCTGAGGGGGTTACTGGTACTCTGGTCTCTCCTGAAAATAAATATTTGGTGGCTTCGAATACGACAGCAAGACAGCGCCTGTATCCACTCGATGGCAGTGAACCAAAGACAATTGCCGGGTTGGCCGACGACGATGAAGTGATACGCTGGGGTCCCACTGAAGACTCTCTTTATGTCGATCGCCCGGGCGAGCTTCCTACTAGAATCTATCGGCTGGACCTTAGATCGGGTCGCAAGGAGCCGGTCAAAGAGTTGTTGCCTTCGGATCCGGCGGGAATAACTGGCCCGGTTCGAATTTTTATGACACGGGATGCGCGAGCTTATGTCTACGGCGTTAACCGAATTCTCTCAAGCCTCTTTCTGGTTGAAGGACTGAAATAAGAGAGGCGCATGGTTGGTTGGCCCAGCCCCGGCTATTGTAATCATGAAAAGTGAGCGTTAGACTGCGTGCCTTTCGGTTCCGCGTTTTTGTATTCGGCCGCACGCCTGGTTCTTGGACACCAACAAAGAAAGGAAATAATACGCATGGATGCGAAAGAGAATCTTCGGGAGGTCGGCACCCTCCGCCTGAAATTTCAAATGAACAATCGTTTGCGGCTGGAATCCCTGGCTGCCCTGTCGCAGGTGTTTCGCGAAAACAACGAACCTATCTCTGACGAATTGCTAGCGTC
>DATGYM010000166.1:0-2399 GCA_035297925.1 Pyrinomonadaceae bacterium
TACAATGCCGATGGTACGATCGATGAGGATGGCATTCCTGATCTAAACGACTACTACGTCTGCGGCACCGGCACCAGCGTGTACTCGGTCTTCGCCCGCGCGTTGGGCAACCCGAGCGGTAAAGCAGTCATGATGCTTTGCGGCTTGGACGACCTTGGCCTTGAAGTGTGCGGCCTCGACAACCAGCTGACACTCGATGCCAGCGGCCGCCCCGCGAAGTTCGAGAACGTGACGGCAAACCTGCTGTATATCTACAACGTCACGATCGATGGCGTCTTCTACAAACGCGTCCCGTTATTCTCGGACGTTCTGCAGGACTACTTCTGGAGCTATGACAACAACGGACTGAAGCTGCTCCAGCTGCGCTTCTATCACTGCGACACGGTGGTACCGGCTGACTGGCCGGGAGCGATTGACGACTCGGCCTGCTTCGCGAAGTAGCGCATCAAGGCCTGAAACTCGGTCGATTACAGAAGGGGTCGGTTTGCCGGCCCCTTCTTTTTTTGGAGAGCCGCTAACGAGCCTGAGAGAATTAGTAGTTCATTTCGCGGAGGTGCCCTATGAAACGCGACACACCACCACGGTACCGCCGGGTTATGACCCCGCGAGCAAACCGATTCAGTCCATCAACGGAACCTTACCAACACTCACGTCAGTGTCGGTGCCAGGCTTTTGTTCCTTGCGCTAACAAGCAGACATTCGATCGAAATCTAATAATCAATGCCCAGCACGCCCTACACGCCGTAGGTGAACTGAGTCAAGTGACACATGGGGAGGCAAGCTCCCTATTGCGCTAAAAAATTATACTTGCGTAAACCTGGATTGGCATGGTTGGTCTAGGCTGATTATTTCGTGACAAATCCGGCGGAAGCGTTTAAACTATTTGCATCGTTGTCGATAATATTTGTGCCGCCATCGAACTGCCATCAATATCCAATCCATGAAATTTGTTGAGGTGCCCAATCTTGAAGCCATCCGTTGTTAACACTGATATAGAGGCGGTGCGCTGGAGCCTGGCTTGGCATCCAGACGGCCGTTGCGACAATTTCACCAGAGAGGCGATCCTCGCTTGCGCGCCACCAACTTCAGGCGTATATGCGCTCTTCAACTTCGATTGCCAAGTTTTCATCGGCGAGTCAGCGAATATCCAGGAGGCCTTGTTACGCCACGAAAGCGAAACCGATTTTCAATCTCGTCACTTACGACCGACGGTTTTTAGTTTTGAACTTTGCGCGGCCGAATTACGCAAGCCCAAGGCGGATGAGCTGATCGCAAGATTCCACCCGCTGCTAGAAACCGAAGCGGCGCTGAGCGAAACCTGGTCACCGTCAAACGGCCCAATGGTAAGGGTGGTGGAGCTGAAAGATGAAGAGGTAGAAACTTACGCCTTTCATCAGGAATTTCCCTTTCACCGGCGTGAAAGGCACCGGACTGTTTGCCGGCGTTACTATTTTACGCACACGCAGGGCGTCACGTTGGCGGCGATGTTTGTCGCGAGCGCGGTGCTCGTCTTTTATCTTGGCACAACCGTTGGCAAGAATATTCAAAAGCGAATTAATGGCATGGGCGGAAAGCTGGACGTTCATGCCGCTGCCTCGACCTCAAAGGGCGCGGTGCTGTTGGTCGCGAAAAGTCCTTCAGCGGCGGAGGGGGCGTACGGTCAAGGGATTTTGGCCCCAGTGAAGACAATTCCGATCGCTCATTCCGCAGAAAGCGCCGACTTGAGCAAAAAGTGGTCGGTGCAGGTTTCCGCGACGCCCGCGAAAGATATTGCCGATACCTTGGTGCAGCGGTTAAAAGCTAGTGGTTACGATGTCTACGCGGTCGAGGCCGAGGTGAAAGGACAAACCTATTATCGCGTGCGGGTCGGGCGTTTCGACGCGCGGGAAGAGGCGGAATCAGTGCGCCAGTCGTTGGCGCTTCAAGTCGGATATCGTGACGCGTATCTGACTGGCGATTGAGCCATCGCACGAAGTTCACTCCGGTCGACTGCTTGTTTTACCTCGTCGAATTCTTGGAAACCGGGTCAGCTTATCTCCATCAGGAAATGGAAACGGGGCTAGTCTTGCTAACCAAACGATCTTAGAGATCGCAAGAATTGAATAGAAGTTTCGGTCCCTCGATTTAATTTCGCGTCGGTCGCTTCTGCGGTTGCGCGGTATGACGATTTTAGGATTCAATAGCGCGCAATCAACCGTCAAAGCATTGACGCGGTAATCTGCGTTTTTGAAACAACCGAGCTTGCATCAATGTGGCGTCCCCGACGGGATTTGAACCCGTGTTATCGGCGTGAAAGGCCGGTGTCCTGGGCCGAGCTAGACGACGGGGACGTACTGGTGAGCCGTGCCGGATTCGATCCGGCGACCCTCTGCTTGAAAGTGTCGGCAGAAGGGAAATTA
>DATGYM010000167.1:0-2058 GCA_035297925.1 Pyrinomonadaceae bacterium
TAGCTCGGCCATGAGCCCGCTGGTGAGCACGGTGGCCTTGATCTCTTGCTTGTCCAGCAGATCGAGCAGTCTGGTGAAGCCGAAGATGGCGCCATACTCGCGCGCGCACAGCGCCAGGAAATCGATCTGGGGCGCGCCTGAGGTCATCTCGCGCTTGCGAATCGCGTTCGAACGCGGCACTGACTCCCACTCATGCATGATGTTGAACGTCGCCGCGATGCGATTTCCGCCGGGCCAGTGGGTAAACCAACTTGGTCGCATTGGGGACTGCGGGCGATAGTTCCACTGATAAGCGTTGGAAAGTTTCGCGTTATCCATCACGGCTCTCCTCCCTGGTGGAGTTTTTTGAGTTGATTCTGCTTGCAAGAATCGTTCTCCCGCAAAAAAAGAGGACTTTCATTCTGTTTGAAAGTCCTCTTTTCGGCACATATTGCGCCTCGGTTGTTCTTGAGTTTTTAGAGCCGCGTCGAGAGTGTTTTTCGATTTGCCAATTTGGCTTCTGAAGCTCCTGCTTGTGTTTAGCCTTCTCTTTTTTGGTCGCATCGGCAACCTTGTAACCTTCCGGGGTTTTGCGTGAAGGCGTAACCTCTAGCGATTGGCAACTGAGATCCCTCCGCTCACTGTGCGGCTCCCGAGTTCTTGATTCGGTGGAATGTCCTCACTCATTCGGTGCACCTCCTTGCTTGAAGGTTTGAGCAATGGCAATGCCAAGATCGCAAGCAATTGATTTTCCTTCTTTTAGCGGCTTTGAGTGGCTACGCGACCCTCCTGCTGATAGGAAATTTATGGGTGTTCATTCCAGAAACTTGGAATCTTCGGTTGGCTAACTGGGCGGCACCCCGGATTCGCCGTCCGCGGTTGCGCATGGCTGCAATTGGGTCAGCCATGACAATTTTGCTTTCTACTGATAGGGTGGCTGCAGGCTAGAGTCGAGGAACTAAAGTTAAATCATGCGGAGCGCGACAGGGATGGCCGGGATTGTAGTTATGAGCTTAGCGATCCTTCATCCGTTAGCGATACCCGATATGAGTTTATCCCAATCAAATACCCCAGCCGGTACAGAATCGGACGAAGATGCTTATCTTTGGCTCGAAGATGTTAGCGGCGATCGCGCCTTGGCTTGGGTGCGCGACCAAAACTCGGCGACCATGGGCGTACTCCAAGGGACAGCTGGTTTCGATAGTCTGCGCGAGCGCTTGCTATCGATCTACGAGTCGCGCGAACGCATTCCCAACGTCACCAAGCACGGCAACTATTTTTATAATTTCTGGCGCGACGAGCAGCATGTGCGCGGCGTGTGGCGGCGGACCACGCTTGAGGAGTACCGCAAGGCCGAACCCGCGTGGGAAAACATTATAGATCTCGATCAGCTCGCGAAATCAGAGAAGGAAAACTGGGTTTGGAAGAATGCCGATATATTGCGGCCGAGCCATGACCGTGCGCTGATTTTTCTCTCGCGCGGCGGCGCGGACGCGGTGGTTATGCGTGAGTTCGATCTCAACAAGAAAGAATTCGTCGCGGACGGCTTCACATTGCCTGAGGCCAAGAGCCGCGTGGCTTGGCGCGACCGCGATGCGATCTACGTCGGCACCGACTTCGGTCCCGGTTCGCTGACTAACTCCGGTTATCCGCGCATCGTCAAAGAGTGGCGGCGCGGCACTGCGATAGAAGAGGCGAAAACGGCATTCGAAGGGAAAGCGGATGACGTGAGCGTGACTGCGAGCGTGGTGCACGATCATGGCCGGGTTTATGAATTCATCTGGCGTGGGCTGACATTTTTCACCAGCGAGCTGTCGATTCGCCGTAGCGATCAGTGGGTCAGGATTGACAAGCCAGCCGACGCGCGGGTTGAGACTTTCATGGATCAGATTCTGCTACGGCTGCGCTCGGATTGGAATGTCAGCGGAAAAACCTACCGGGCCGGTTCGATGCTCGCCGCAGACTTCGAGCCTTATCTACACGGCGCGCGAGACTTCACCGCCCTTTTCTAACCGAGCGAGCGCAAGGCGCTGGCGAGCATCAGCAAGACTAAGAATTACTTGATTCTTAATGAACTGG
>DATGYM010000168.1:0-2517 GCA_035297925.1 Pyrinomonadaceae bacterium
CTGGTCTGGCGGTCGTGCACGTGCGCCCGACAGTACTTCTCGAGGGCTTCTTCCTGATTTTCACTGCGGATTCGGTCAGAGAATCAAATCAGATCAGACTGCCATTCGGCGATGGCAAAACTTCGCCCGTCGCAGTGGAAGATGTTGCACGTGTGCTCGCCGCGCTGCTTGCCAATCCGCAGCCGCACATCGGCAAGATCTATCACCTGACCGGCCCGCAGTCCGAGAACATGCATTTCTATGCACAGGAGTATTCGAAGGTGCTTGGCCGCACGATCACCTTTCAGGACATTCCGCTCGAGCCGTGGCGGGACGGGCTGCTTGCGCGCGGCTTCCCGGTACACCTGGTGAACCACCTCGCGACGATGGCGGATCTGCACCGCGCGGGACGCTACGACCGGATGTCGGGCGACGTGCTCACGCTAACGGGGCAAGGGCCGCTGAGCGTGCAGGAGTTTGTCAGGAAGAATGCGGCGACATTCACCCCGTCGGCAATCGCGGTCTGAGTGTCGCGGATGCTCGCATTCAACAACGCGCTCGATACAGCAGCGGGTCAGATCGCGCAGCTCGTCGGGGGCTTATGAAGTAGCGGCAGGAACCTAACGCGGATTCCAGCCGGACGCTTACGCTGAAAGCGTTGGCTAATTTCAGCCCGGGGTTGCGTTTTTGCAATCCTGGACACGCGCCGACATTTTCGAAGGCGCAACTCTGAAAGAGTTGCATCAGGGTTGGTGATGAAACGCTCCTGCAACTCCTTCACAGTTGGGAAAAAGCTTTTAAGGCATTCTTGAACCCAGGGTTTCAAAGCAAACCCTGGGCTGAAATTAGCCAACGCCTTCAGCGTAATAATTAGTCACTTGAATTTGAAACGGCGCATCCAATTATTAGAAGCACCCGAGTCTAAACCGGTCGAATTTATCACTGCGGCAGACCCACACGCCGCAGCAGATCAGCAAAGCGCGCGTCGTCGCGCAGGCTATCCCAATATAGATCTGCTTTAAGGCTTATGATGGCAAGGTCCCGTTCCTGTACCGCCTTCTCCAGCCACGCGAATGCCTTTTCCCGCTCGCCCAACCCGGCATACACAGATGCGATGTCGTAAGGCGATACATACTCTGTGTTCGCCCGCACCATCAATTCCTCGAGCATCTTGTTTGCTTCGGCCGTCTTGCCGGATCGGGCGTGGATGTATCCGAGATTTGCTACGTACACCGAGCGCCGTCCGGCCAGGACGATGGCCCGGTTCAATTCAGCGACGGCTTCCTCATATCTGCCCTTTTCTCCATAAGCAATGGCGAGGTACTCGTGTGTCAAAGGAAAGCCAGGGTCTATCTCAAGAGTCTTCTTGTATTGCTCTATCGCCTGGTCATACTCGCCTGCGTCCAAGAGTACTCCGCCAACAGTATGGCTGATGATCAGCGAGAGTGGGTCAAGCTGCTGAGCCCGAAGGATCTCTCTTTTGGCCTCTTCCTTCCGTCCTAAATAATCCAGCAGGTTTGCATACCAATGATGCGCAGTCGCATAGTTTGGGTTTAGTTCTATAGCTCGCTTGAACTCTCTTTCAGCGCCCGCAAAATCCCACTCGTAAAGTTCCAAATTATCAGCGAGCGATGCGTGAGCTTCCGCCAGGTTTGGATCAAGCTCGATGGCCCTGGCCGCCGACGACATTGCTTTCTGAGCCACCTCTCTCGGCGGCGTTGCGCTCGAGAAGGGCAACAGACCGTAAGAATCAGCCAAACCTGTGTAGGCCAGCGCGTAGCTCGGATCCAGGTCAACTGCCTGCTGGAAATACTCAATGCCCTTTTTGAGGCCGGCCTCCGTCCGCTTGTTCCAGTAGTAGCGGCCTTTTAGATATGCTTGATAAGCCTCCGGGTTCTCCGTGTAATGCTTCATCATGCGGTCGTGCTCTTCGCCAGAGATTTTCAGCCGCAGGTTGTTTGCGATTTGGCTTGCGATATCGCGTTGCAGCGACATCAGGTCCGAGGCCTTCCGCTCATATTGCTCACCCCAGAGTTGCTTGTTATCGCGCACATCGGTCAGTTCCGTGCTAATCGTTATGTTGTCACCGCGTTGCGTGATTCGGCCCGTCAGAACTGCTCTCACACCCAGCTCTTTCCCGACCGTGAGCGGATCGGACTCTTTGCCTTTGTAATGGAAGACAGAGCTACGCGCGATTACTTTCAGATTGGGAAGCTGTGACAGACTGTTGATGATGCTTTCAGTGACGCCATCAGAAAGATACTCTGAATCGGCATCGTGATTCTGGTTGACGAAGGGCAGCACCGCGATTGATTCAATTGCAACTTCCGTACTGCGAGCGTGCAGATAAAACACCAGACTGATGCCGCCGATGATCAGCACCAGGCCGGCGATGGCCGCAGCGAGTTTGTGCTGTTTGATTTCAGAGATGATGTACTCGGCGCTGGAAGCGGAAGATGGGGCGGCGCTGGAAACAGTCGGCGAACCAATCTGACTGCCGCCTACTGTGCTGCTGGGTGTTGATGGAGCCGTCGCTTC
>DATGYM010000169.1:0-1600 GCA_035297925.1 Pyrinomonadaceae bacterium
AGGTTTGAAATCGTTTCTTTAAAGTCATTGACCATATAGCGTAGCTGGTTGGCCTGTTGGTGCAGAGCCACCCTCAAATCGGCCATCACCTGTTCCAATTCTTCAGGTCTTTTCGAATCCGTGGCCTTGGTGGACAGCACAAAAATACGATCTTGCAGGGGAGGCGCCATCCCGCAGGATCCCATATCTAAACTGTACGCGCGATACGGAAAATACCGTATTACTCCGAAGCAAAGTATGCACGATCCTGCCGAATGTGGTAAAGGCCGTGACTCGCAGCACGCTCTCCGCTCCCGCCAGGGGGAAAGTTATGTCTTACAGGATAGCGGGAATCGGGCGCCGAGCTGGGAAAACCGGGATCTGCGACAACTGCTGTGGCATCGGTACCGGAATCTATAATGATCATCGTTCGACTCCTTTCCGCCGAGCCTGTTGGTGGGCACTAACTTTACTCGGGCGTCGGAGCCGACATTGTCATGGAATCAATTACACTCGTTGACGTCCATGATTTGGTGAAGGTTGCGCGGGAAAACACCGCTGAAAGTTGTAAAATGTGAGTGCTACCGGAGGCTGTATGTTTCCACGCCTTCTTCCTCTGCTGTGTCTGCTGATTTTTTTGCAGGCATCTCCAACCCAGGAGTCAGGAACAGCAAAGCCCGCTCGTGTGCCTGAGACGTGTCCCGTCACGAACCCTTCAGACAAGCCTTTCGTGCCCCCATATCCGTATCCTGCCGAACCACGTCTGGGTAGTCTTTGGTTTGGCTCAGACGGGCTGTGGATAATCCCGCCCGCAGAGGGAGCGTGGAGAGGACTCAGACAGAAAATGGGCTGGTGGCGAGCAGGCTATGACTCGCGCCGGGAGCCGACGGCAAAACTGAGGATCACGGGGCGTAGGCTGGACTCTCAGGCCCCGCCGCTTGCTGTGGATGGGCCAAGTGCCGTCGGTGTAAGCGGTCCTCCTGGGAATTACATGATGGTGGGGTTAATCTTTCCAGCACCCGGTTGTTGGGAGATCACCGGGCACGATGAAAACGACGAGTTGACGTTCGTCGTATGGGTCGCGAAGTAGTAGTCTCCGTGCCGAGTGTAATTCCATGACAATGCAGCTTCCACGACCGAGAGGATCGTGATATTGCCTGCAATATCATCAAATCAAACAATTTCGGGCGCATTTTCGCAGCGATCTTACCGGAATAGTTCTGAAAGGTTTTTATGGTGCGGAAGCACTGATTCCGAAAAAGGGGAAGCTGGAGATGTCTCTTCCGGAAAGAACACACTGAGAGCGAAAGCGGACTTCGACCGGCGGCACTTCTCTGACGGCCCTATTGTATAAGGATGGAACATGTTGAACGGAACAAGGTCGCGTGAGTCTCTCGCACCCATTCCACACGCTATCGCATCGAACTGGGACGATATCTGGGCTCCGCGCTTAGCGGGATTCCCGGTGAACTTATGCTAGGCGACGTGGATCCAGGGTGTCGGTATGGCTTGCGCAACGTACATTTTCGATCCGGACACATTTGTTGAATCCGAGCAGTCCAGGCAGATGCGCTACCGGTCGGCGATCGACAGCGACTTTTCGGTTCTGGTTGTGCTCTAT
>DATGYM010000170.1:0-8686 GCA_035297925.1 Pyrinomonadaceae bacterium
GGCGGTTGTCGGAAGTGTTGTATTCGCGTTCCTCGAACACGCCTTTTTCAAGATGTTGGCAAAGAGAAAGCATGACGAAAATAAAGGATCATCAGGGTCAAGCTTGGTGTGACTCTCAATAGAAAGGGAGTACCGCAGAACCCTGGAGCAAACCCTTATCCTGGCTTGGACAGAGGTAAATTAGCCGATGTTAACAAGGCACTCACAGAAGGTGCTAAGCTTCTTCAAAAGTCAGACTTGCCAAAAAGGACTTGCTCAAGCAGGAATCAACGTCACGGATTTGATCAAAGCCTTTTCTAATCTGAAAGCCCGGCCGGATTCCGACCCAAGTAGCCGGGGCTACAACATCTTTTACGCCGAAAAGAGTACCGATCCTCAGGTTCAGCAGTTCTTGCAGACTGAAGCTGGTAAAGGTGCGGGTGGATTCATCTACGGCCAAGACGTCATGCTCCGCAGGGCTTTTTTCAATGCGCATGCAGCGAATATCGGCGCTAAACGCTTCGCGCGCGCTGGCTTTGATTCATGAGGCTGTTCACTTAACGGGCAAAAGCGACGCGTTCTTTGGCGGATCTGCCAAGCTAAACGATGTAGTGATCCATGCGTGTTGGAGCAAGCTATATGGCCATAACGATTTGGCAATCGTTGGGAACTGAGTCGAACGTGAAGGGAGAGCTATGACTACGACGAGACTAGTCGGTATGACAGCGTTCTGTATTTTGTTGCTGGCATCAGCCGGGTTCGCCGATGATCCACCCTACGGAAGCGTTAAGCTGCTAGACGGATACAAGTACGAGCGAAGCCACACGCTCGACACCATCAACGGAGTTATTTACAAAGACGGCGGGCTTCGGATTGAATTCGAGAGCGGAATGAACGAGGGGTATGCAGTTGATCCGAAAGAACAAAAGAATTACGTCTGGTTTCGACAGCAAGAAATTAACGGACACAAAGTTTTTCTGGCTCTCACCGAGCCGGGGGTCGGCACAAAATGGGAACCAGAAAAGCCACGGGCTCCCAAGCCGAGACGGATTCTGATGGTTACGTTCCCAGGGAAGTTTGGTCCAATGAACGCGGCAAATTTTTATGCGGAGGTTCTGGATGACAAGGAGACCGCAGATATGCTCTTGATGGTTCTGACTTTTAATCCAAGTAAGTGATGAGTACCGCAGGATACTTCACGCGGGCCAGGTCAGCCACAGCCCTGTCCCCCGACCGTCCAGGAGTTAATGGCTGATCCAACAGTTCGAGCCGCTTTAGATCAGGCATTTAATGATTCTCAAGCTGGTACTACGAGCAATCATGAAGAAGGTGGGTGGATCTTTGCCAATGCTTACAACGCCAACTTTCACATTGTTCGAGTGCCATCAGGACCGATCGGCGGTAATCTAAACATGGGCAATATACCAACGATGCCAAGTGAAAGGCTTGTCGGAGAGTTCCATACACATCCGTACAGGCAAGGCCAGCCAGCCATGCCGGGTTATGTGTTCGGCAATCCTGCAAGACCCAGTCCGGCTGATACAAACGGAGCAAATAACCAGTCAAGGGTTCCGGGCCAAATTAGATATAGAGACAGAAGGGGGAGGAGGAGAACCTCTACATATGGGCCGAATAGGGGACAATGCACTCCGGTCTAAGAGATTAGACACGAGCTCAGCTAGCACCCGCCTCCATGTTAGTATGAAAACATTGCTGAGGGAAAAGATCAGAAGGACAACCTCATGAAAGATCGACTTCGTTCATTGGGAATTCCTATGAAAATAATGGTGCTCCTGTCTCTTACAGTAGCCTCCTGTTTAGTTGGGTCGCAAGAGAGAGCGAAAGTGGCCCCAAAGATTGAGGAGGAGAAGAAGGTGGAACCAAATGCTGCGTCGGGGACTTGGGAACCTATCTTTTTTTCGGCGATCGACGAGCGCGCCAAAATAGCCAAACTCACAAATCTTAGGACGGCTTTTTTGTCAAATGAAGATTTGGAACTTCGAGTGTGGATCGGTTTTGGTCTAATTCCTCTGGAAGGCTTTGTTATTAGTCACAGGGGTGAACAGTGGTCAGCGATTCATTTAAGATCCATTGGTCCCCACCTCCCTAAGAGTCGCTATCAAAACGTACTACCGACACCGAGATCAGGATGGGATCATTTCTGGCGACGCTTAACGGATGAAGGTATTCTAAGCTTACCTGACTCCTCGGAATTGAAAGATGAGGTTATGACTCGCGATGGTGAGTCTTTCGTTGTAGAGATCAAATGGCACGACTCGTATAGAGCGTACCACTACCAGAACCCACAGTCTCAGAAATGGCCTGAAGCAGCGAGCATGATTAGAATTGCTAAAGTCATTTTAGAGGAATTCCAGATCAACAGACAACTGCTTGCTCGGGACTGAAGCTAACGTCAGAGCGGCAATCTGACCAATGATCTGGGTCAGACTTTCAGCTACGATGTTACCGGGCAGCAGACTAACGCTTCCTACAGTGGCTATTCGCTGGTGCAGTCGTATGATGGCGACGGGCTGCGGGTGAAGAAGAACGACAACGGCACTATCACCTACTATCTGCGTTCGACGGTGCTGGGAGGGCAGGTGGTGGCGGAGCTAACCGGCGGGGGTGGGTTACAGCGCAGCTATATCTATTTGGGTGGCCAACTATTGGCGCTAAAATTGGCTAGCGGCTATAACTACTGGGTACATGAAGACCCGGTGACGAAGTCGAAGCGGGTGACGGATATCTTTGGCGCGGTGGTGAGTACGATTGAGCTGGATCCGTGGGGCGCAGACACCAACCGTTCAAATAACGCCGCGTTTCAACCAAAGAAGTTCACCAGTTACGACCGGGACGGTAACGCGAGCGACGAAGCCATGTTTCGTCGCTACAACCGCTGGCACTCGCGCTTCGACCAACCCGATCCTTACGACGGCAGCTACGATCTCAGTAATCCGCAAAGCTTTAATCGTTATGCTTACGTGCAAGAAGACCCGGTGAACTTCACTGATCCAAGCGGACTGTTCGAGTGTTTGACTTGTCCGGATGAAGATGAAGGAGGGGGGTATCCTTCCTGGTGGGATCAGTGGGATGCGAGAAACGGAGGGCCGGACTTAAACCCTCCGGGAGGCTTCCACGGTGATCCCTCGCACGGTGGTCGCGGACCGCAGAACCCTTTACCCGGAGCAATTGATGCCGCACGAGATGCGTTAAAGGATCCTAAGAGTCCATGTGCTGAGTTGTTCGCAAAAGGCAATGGTCTAGAAAAGCTCAACGAGCTTGCCAAGAAAGGCAAAGTCAAGATCGGCGACACGAGCATACCGAAGTCCCTTAGTCCTACCGGAGAGTTGAGCGGTGCACCTGGCATTGGTGCTTACGCCAAAGACGGAAAGATATTCCTCAATCCAGCTAGTTCTATCGTTAAGGGAACGCTCAATCCCGGTACGGCCGTGTTCGGTGGGATGTCGGCTGCTGACGCTCTTGCGACTTTGATCATTCATGACCTTCGTCACGTAACAAAAGACTTACCGTCTGAGTCATTGGAAAACTACAGAAACGAAAGCTTGTTAAATAGCCAGGATGTCAAAGAAGCCTGTTTCCCTCAATATAAGCTTTAGTGACAAAATAAGATTTGCGGAGGAGGCTGAACATGTTCTCAAAGGCCGTATGTTGCATCTGGTTGCTACTTGGTTTGGGATTAGCCCCAGCTTCGACGCAGAACAAGAGTTCGTTGTTGGATGACATTGAGCATTCGATTCGACAAGCGAAACCGGACTGGAGATTTGCCAGTAAACGGGTTTCCAAGAACAAAAACCATGGAACTTACAGATGGGAAAAGGGTAAATCCTACGTAAATATTCTTATTTTTGTGCACAATTCTGCGGCGGAAGCAACCAAGACCTATCATAACTTTGACCTTGAAGCATTCGGGTTGAAAAGGAAAGTCTTGGAAGGAACAGTGGTGGACCTCGGAGATGAGAGCTACGCTTGGGCAGATTCCAATGACGTCACAACAATCGGAATTGACTTTAGAAAGGGCAATGTATTTGTTCATCTTACGGCTCCAACAATAGAAGGTGCTAAAGAGTTCGCCCTACTAATTGCGGACGCGGTGCCCACCTCTTGAACACCCATCTTGTTCAACTGTTAATGAACACTCTAAGACAGTTGTAACTCGGTGGACGCATACTTCGCGAGGAAGAACACAGTAGAGATTCTAAAAACGCAAATTCATGAGTTGGGTAACTCTCTTCGGGCTATTACCGGAGCGGCGAACAATGATAACGCCCACGTTCCTGACCCCGATGCTGGGAACAGGCTGGAAAATTGCGTGTTCAAAACAAGGAGATAAAGAAGAGTATGCAAGTTCTGCTAGCCCTTTTTATGGTTTTACTTCTCGTGGGTTGTACCGGCAGCGTTGCGACGCAGCCTAATCCGCAGCAACCCAGTTCGTCACCGGAACCTATAACCTCTAGTCAACAAGAATCCACCAAAGAAGCTGGGGAGTTCGAGGATGTCCAGAGCGGGAGAGGAAAAACGGACGAAGGGATCCAATTCTCTTATCACTTGTATAAATCATCCGATGGTGTCGGGGTTGCGACAACAGTTGAAAATCGTGCCTCACCAGTCCGCGCTAATAAGGCACTACAAAGGAGGATCAAAAGGGCGGTCAAAATAATTGAGCGAGGACCAAAGCTTGATAATAACGGGCAGCGAATTGGTGAAAGGGTTGTTGCGGTGTTCGCGGCTGATGGCTCTAAGAACGAACAAGCTGCAGTCCTCTGGACTGATGGTTCACAGTTCTATTACATCGAATCACCATCTCTAAAACACGCTTTGGGTTTTGAGAAGAAGTTCTATCGTTGAGGCGTGGCGTGCAGCTACGGTACAGCACCACAGGCCTTCCGCAGAGTCCTGCAGCGACCCCACGCCACAGGACGATTGCCATCGGTTTGCCGATTTGGTTCAGGGTGGCTACGTTTATCTGGGCTCGCAACTGTTGGCAGTACAGCAAGGGGGAGTTTACTGGATGCATGAAGATCCGGTGACCAAGTCGAAGCGCGTGACCAACAGCACCGGCGCTGTAGTAAGCACGATTGAGCTTGACCCGTGGGGTGCTGATACCCCTCGTTCAAACAACGCGGCGTTTCAGCCAAAGAAGTTCACCAGTTACGACCGGGACGGTAACGCGAGCGACGAAGCCATGTTTCGTCGCTACAACCGCTGGCACTCGCGCTTCGACCAACCCGATCCTTACGACGGCAGCTACGATTCAACCGATCCGCAAAGTTTTAATCGTTATGCCTATGTGAATGGTGATCCGGTGAATTTCGTGGAGCCTTAGCCGGTCTGTCATGGCGAGTACTGACCCGCATCCACCTCAGCACCGCCGGCTGGGGCACATGGCGACGGTGATATGAGATCACCCTCATGCACTTCTGTGCAAAGTTCCGCTCTTATGGCGCGAAAACGCGCATAGCTAACTGCCCTGAACGCCCAGAACCCGCTGAGGCGCTGCAAATCGAGCAAGCCCTCTCGGCACGTGCGTTGCAAATTCTCAGTCGAACCTGCGCCGCGGCCCCGCAGTTGAACCTGAATCTTCATTGAAAGTGAGAAGCGAAGCCCATGAATACCAGCACACTAACCATTACCGACAATCGTACCGGGAGGCAGTACGAGGTCGGAATTGAAAACGAAACGATAAGGGCGACGGACCTGCGCCAGATCAAAGTCGGCGACGACGACTTTGGCTTGATGACTTACGACCCTGCCTTCATGAATACCGCCTCGTGCAAGAGCCGAATTACTTTTATCGATGGCGATAAGGGCATTCTTGAGTATCGGGGATTTCCGATCGAGCAGTTGGCCGAGAAGAGCACTTACCTGGAGGTTGCTTATCTGCTGCTGCATGGCGAACTGCCGACCGCATCAGAATTGAAAGACTGGACCTGGAATATTACCCACCACACCTTCATCAACGAGAGCATCAAGAACGTCATGGACGGCTTTCACTACAACGCTCATCCGATGGGTATGTTCATCTCCATGTTGGGTGCGCTTTCGACTTTCTATCCCGATGCCAAAGATATTTTCAACCAGGAACTGCGTTGGAAACAGATCTACCGATTGATTGCCAAGGTCCCGACGATTGCAGCCTTCGCATACCGGCACCGCATCGGGATGCATTATGCCTATCCGGACAACGACCTGAGCTATGAAGGCAATTTCCTGAACATGATGTTTAAGACGACGGAGCTGAAGTACAAGCCGAATCCGGTGCTCGAGCGCGCGCTAAATGTGCTGTTCATTCTCCATGCCGATCACGAACAGAATTGCGGCACCAACGCGATGCGCAGCATTGCCAGCGCCCAAACGGATCCGTTCTCGTCAATGGCCGGCGCCGCCGCCGCGCTGTATGGACCGCTCCATGGCGGCGCGAACGAGATGGTTCTGCGCATGCTGAGCGAGATCGGATCGGTCAGCAATGTGCCGGGCTACATCAAACGCGTGAAGGCCGGAGAGTTTCGGCTAATGGGCTTCGGTCATCGCGTTTACAAGAACTATGACCCGCGCGCCCGGATAATCAAGCAGGTGGCGGATGAAGTCTTTGAGGTTACCGGCAAGGACCCGATGCTTGAGATCGCGCTGGAACTGGAACGCATCGCCCTCGAAGACGAGTACTTCATTAAGCGCAAACTTTACCCGAACGTCGACTTCTATTCGGGAATCATTTACCAGGCACTGAAGTTTCCGGTGGACATGTTCCCCGTTTTGTTTGCGATTCCGCGCACCGCTGGCTGGCTGGCCCAATGGGCCGAAATGCTTGAGGACCCCGATCAGAAGATCGCGCGCCCGCGCCAGATCTATCTGGGTAGACGGACGTGTGAATACTTACCAATGGCGGAACGAAACGGAAAGGCTGGGGCGGTAACAGCGTAGAGTTGAAGGGAGTAGTCAAAATGAGCGCGACAGTGCTTGGATCGCAAACTATGGAACCGCTTAGCATCTCGGTTACGGGCCAGCGACTGCTCGACGATCCATTACTCGACAAAGGCAGCGCCTTCCCGGAAGACGAGCGGCGGGCACTGCGGTTGCTGGGACTACTCCCGTTGCACATTTCAACCATCGAAGAACAGGTGGCGCGTGTTTACGAGAATTTCCAACGCAAGGATAGCGACCTCGAACGCTACATCTTCCTGGCCGCGCTGCATGACCGGAACGAAACGCTTTTCTACCGGCTATTGCTGGAACACATTACTGAGATGATGCCGATCATCTACACGCCGACGGTCGGCGAAGGCTGTCGGCAATACAGCCACTTGTTTCGCCGGCCGCGCGGTCTTTACGTCTCATATCCTTATCGCGACGAGATCTCTTCGCTGCTCGACAATTCGCCGGCGGAAAATGTGGAAGTAATTGTGGTGACAGATGGTGAACGTATCCTTGGCCTTGGCGATCTCGGGGTGGGCGGAATGGGAATTCCGGTGGGCAAGCTGGCGCTCTACACACTTTGCGCCGGAATTCCACCAGCTACCACTTTGCCGATTTTGCTCGATGTCGGCACGGACAATCGAGAGTTGCTCGAGGATCCTTTGTACCTGGGCTGGCGGCATGAGCGTGTGCGCGGTCAACCATACGATGAGTTTATCGAAACGTTTGTAGCAGCGATCAAGCAGAAGTTTCCAAAGGTTCTGCTCCAGTGGGAAGACTTTTCAAAGTACAACGCTCCTCGAATTCTAGAGCGGTATCGCGATCGTCTGTGCACTTTCAACGACGATATTCAGGGAACCGGCGCGGTAACCGTAGCCGGTCTGTTGGCTGCGACGAAACTGACAAACTCGAAACTGAACGAGCAGCGCATCGTGATCCTGGGCGCCGGTTCATCGGCGATCGGCATCTGCGATCAGATTGCTGCTGCGATCATTGCCGAGCATGGTACTGAGGCACAGGCCAGGGCAATCCTATGGCTGGTTGACAGCCAGGGCCTGGTCCACACCGGACGAACCAATCTCGATTCATTCAAGCAGAAGTACGCCCAACCAATCGAGCGGACACTCAATTGGCAATTAGACTCAGCTCCAAAACTCTCCTTTGTCGATGTGATTAAGAATGTGCAGCCAACGATCCTGCTCGGCAACTCGGCACAGCCTGGAGCATTCACCGAAGAGATAGTTCGCGAGATGGCGAAACATGCCGAGCGACCAGTTATCTTTCCGCTTTCGAATCCCACCTCAAAGAGCGAAGCAACTCCATCTGATCTGCTGGCATGGACCGATGGCCGGGCGCTGATTGCCACCGGCAGTCCTTATCCGTCCGTCATTTATCATGGCCGCGAGATTCGGATCGGCCAATGCAATAACTCGTTTATCTTTCCCGGCGTCGGGCTGGGGGTAATTGCCTCGGGCGCGCGCCGGGTAACAGACGCCATGTTCGTGGCTGCAGCGCGAGTGTTAAGCGAGTTTTCGCCCGCCTTGCAGGATCCTGAGGCGCCGCTTTATCCGGCGCTGGAGATGGTGCGCGAGATCTCAAGCAGAGTGGCTCTGGCCGTTGCCCGGGAGGCGCAGCGAACTGGTTTGGCTGATGGGATAGGTCTTGACCAACTGGAGCAGTGCCTCAGAGAAAAGATGTGGCAGCCAAACTACGTGCCGCTACGCCTGGCTGGGTCCTGATCGCAGGAACCCTGCTGAACGCCGACGGCCGACTGCTG